>JAUXEM010000085.1 GCA_030620515.1 Salinivirgaceae bacterium | reverse complement strand
TGTTAAAGTATAGCTTCCTTCGCCAGAATACCTGTTAACCAAAATGTAATGACGACCTTCAGCAGGAGTATCAATTGTATTGTCTTCGCCGCCAGCGGTATAACCTTTCCACTCAGAATCGCTAGTTGTTGGTTCGGCGTTGAATTTTCCATAGGTATCATAATCACTGCTACCACATTCCAATACAACTTTTATTGAAGTGGCATTTGCTGCTACATCAATAAACCACATATCAGATACATCGTTTGCATCTATGTTGCCATTGGCTGCAACTCCATCAGTTAAAGTACCTCCATCATCACTGCCACCACCTTGAGTAGTTACATTTACTACATTACTGGCTGCTGAAACATTAGCTGCTGCATCCTTTGCTTTTACTGTAAATGTATAAGAAGTTGAAGCTGTAAGTCCGTCAACCGTTGCGGATGTTCCTGTTACGGTTTTAACTAAAGTTCCGCCCTGAAGTACATCATACTCTGTTACGCCTTCATTATCTGTAGAGGCATCCCAACTTAAATCAACACTTGTTTGTGTTATATTAGATGAAGTTAAATTTGCTGGAGCTGTTGGAGCTTCGGTATCATTTCCACCACTACTTTCAGTTTTTCCAGCAAGGATAGAAGCATATGGCTCTTCATTATAAGCATATTCAGTTAATGTATAAGAATCTCCAGATGAGTTTACGATTACTTTGAACCATCCATAACAAGGATGCCCTCTAAATTCAAATTGAAATCCTACATATGCAGTTTCTCCATCCCAAACAGTATAGCTCGAGGTTCTAAGATTATGTTCATCAGGATATGCCCCGCCATCAACCCAGTTGCTTGAAGAATTGATTGCAGTATTATAATTTATTTTCGTAATATTTCTGCTAGACCCTTCACAAACAATAGGAGCTTTATAGGTTTCAAACCTCAGTTTGCCATCATTATACCAGATTCCAAACGCGACTTGGTTCTGTATCTTAAAACTTACCCAATCAGTATCTTCTCCACTATCTACAGAAATGTCATCAATATTCTCGTAAACTATTTCATAAGGATCAGAATAATCAATTTTTAAATTTTTAATAGTTGCACTGTACAAAGAAGATACTCCTCCCTGAATGGCAGCATTTTTAAATGTAATGCCCATATTTGATACATCATATGAGTTGGAATGAGAGTTTGCATTTCCAGTTAAAGAAATTGTTCCAGAGGTTGAATTACTAATTGTAATTTTTAGAGTTAATCCCGCAGGAATATTTGATGCTGTAAAATGTGTTCCTGCAGTTAAATTGCCTGTTACTGCAAATTTTGCCCCGTCAACACCTGTTAACTTAGAAACTGTTGAAATAGCCCCATTATTATGATACGATTCTTCAAAAGTAGTAGCTGACAGTATCAAGTGGGCGCCAAGGTTAATATTAACCCCGGTTGCAACAAGGTTAGATTCTTGCCATAAAGGTTTTCTGGTTGAATGTTGTAGTGCAGCTTCCATTCTGGCTACCTGATCGGTAGTAAACATTGCGTATTGTTTAGAATAATCCATAAAGTTTTGCCAGTTGGTAACAACCCCCGAGCAATTCGTGGCACCATTCATATTTGCAGTATCTGCCGGTGGGGTGTCACAAATTTCGTCTCCCGAAGAACTACAACTATTTTCATCAGGACAACCGCCCTGAAAAGGATGAATTAAATTCAAATAATGCCCAAATTCATGTGTCATTACTGATCTAAAATTTTCATTTGTATTGGCTCCAATATATGCTCCATTATACACACAACGTGCTATATTATTATCAGACATCCATTTGTCAGGATACCAGCAAACACCAGAATTGTAAGTTTTATCATCATCATACAAGTCGTTTTGAATATACACGTTAAAATATTTGTAATTATCCCAAGCATATTTCCTAATTTCATTTTCAATTGATTGTCCTATATTTCCAAACCCAGCCATATTTGCATGGTAAGTAATTCCGGTAGTTGCATTTCCATTCGGATCCAGCTGAGCCAATTTAAAAGTAATATTAAGGGGTTTCTTTACATTATCAAATTCGTTGATAATTTCATTCCAGTCTGATGTAATGCCCTGAAAATCTTCATTTAGTTTTACCAAAGCATTTTTAATAAGATCATCATTTACTGAGTTACCATTAAAATCGGTTCCAAAAACATGAAATACAACTGGTATTACATAGGATGTTGCTTTTGCTCCCTTTGTCTGTTTAAATTGTTTTGTAAATTCTGATAACTCTTGAGCCTCTTTTTTAGCTTCTGGATGGGCATTGTAATGCTTGAGCATTGCATGATCTGTGCCGCACACATGTGCTTTTTCTGGTTGTCCTTTAACATGAAGCCCCAGGGCTATCAGCAAGATCAACATAAATCGAAATCGTAGTTTTAATACCATAATAGTTTTTAATAAGTAATAATTAACACTAAAATACTTCGCTATATTTTTCTCAGAACTGTAAATTACACAGTTCTAAACGTATTGCACAACAATTATAATTTCGTGCATTATTTTTAAAAAAAAATAAGTTTACATCCTAGTAAAATACTCTTGCAAAAGATATTTATAACACCCTATAAAAAAAATTGCTCAAGTTTTATTAAAAAACACAACATTTAGTTATTTATCACGTATATGACAACTGAACTAATATTTTGTCACAATTATTAATAATACGATACTTTATGTTGTATTGAAAAAAGTTTAAAATTGCTTGCTGTTGTTTTGTAATTGCAAGTGTAGCTAATTAGAACTTTAAAACGTTGCTTTTAGATTAGTACAAAACCATTACATAAGAAAATAAACACTCGTACATTTCTAGTACATGTATGTATAGTATTATACATCAGTACATAGTGACTACTTGCGTTATGTAGTGGGGGTAGATTACGCATGGTTGTATATGTAAGTATGATTACTATTAATTATACAAAAGCGGACTAAAAATGCAATTATGAAGAATAAGTAATTATGAACATATACACTAACCGTTAGGCTGTATTAGAAAATTCTATCTAAATTCAATAACCGAGTGCAATTAAAAAGCAATTATCTTTGAGAATTAGCAGGAAAAATTAAACTTATGTTTTATTCTAAAAGTCTAGACATACTTTAAAAGGAGACCTAGTAAGTGTTACCTCAAGATTTGCAATGGCAACATCAGCATTTGATATTTCTGATTTTAAATATCTAAAAACTTCAGTATAGTCATAACTTCCATCGTTTTGACGAGCACTATTTATTTGGGTATCATGTCCCATAATATCGCCCATAAAAAGTAGTGAAATAGTATTTGAACTATCGATAATTTGACCTATATTAAGCAGGTTTATGAGAAGAAGTGTTGATAATAATATTGTGTGTATAAATTTATGATATTATTGTATTTTACTAATTTTGTTTACCGGCTTGTATGGTATTGAAACATAAAAAGTCGTTCCTTGATTTATTTTTGATTTTACACTTATTTTTCCATCAAGTATATTTGAATTTTCTTTAGCAATAGCTAAGCCAAGCCCTAGTCCTCCATAGTTTATGGTATTATGATTTGGAGCTTGTGAAAAACGATTAAAAATAATGTCTTGCATATCATTGCTTATGCCAATTCCATTGTCTTTTACGTATAGTTCTAATTTGTCTTTTTTTAATTTATAACCAAATTCAATCGAACCTTTATCAGTGAATTTTAATGCATTCTCTATTAGATTGCTAATTATTTTATTAACTTTTGAAGCATCTGTAAAAATTATACTTTCATCGTTGCTAAGTCCCTTGTTTAGATGTAATGATATATTGTTCTCTTTAGCTTGAATATTAAACACCAAGAATAGTTCAGATAATAAACTGTTTAAACAAACTTCAGTTATTATAGGTTTAACTCGGTCTGTTCCTAAACGAGAAATTTCAATAATGTCATCAATTATTCGCAATAACTGATCGCTACTACTATTTATAATATCTACGTACTGTTTTTGATCTTCAGGAGTAGTGTTGGGGTCATCTAATAAACTGCAAAAACCTAGTATTCCATTCATGGGAGTTCTTATCTCATGAGACATATTATTAATGAACTCAGTTTTTAACTTATTACTTTCGTTGGCTTTTTCTTTTGATTTTTCTAAACTTGTATTGGTATTTATTAACTCCTCAGTAGTGGCAATTAATTCTTCGTTTACTGCTTGTGCGTAGTCTTCGCTAGCTTTTAGCTCTTCGTTTAATGCTGCATACTCATGGTTCTGTTGTTTTAATGCAGTTTCAGCTTTTTCTCGGTTTAGTATCTCTTGTTTTAGAGTAGATACTTGACGTTCTAATGTTTTTGTTATTTTATTGTAATTGTAGCTAGTTTGTTCGTAGTTGTCTTTTGTTCTGTTTAAGTCAATTTTTAAAATGTTATTAGTATTAGAAGACTCTTGATGTGATAATAATAAGTTGAGATAACTTATTATTACGGGTTTAATATTTGAATATTGGTCTTTAGTAATTTTTATATGCCACAAATTTTGGTTTATTATTGATAGGCTAAATGTATTGTCAGGCGTAATGATAACGCCAATAGCTTTATTAGCGAAATTATCAATAAGTGATAATATTTGATCTTTAGAATCTGCAAAAATTGCAATAGATAATCCTAAAAGGTCTTTCTTTTTAGGTTGCTTATATTCAAATCCAATAGGATGATTTTGAACTATGCTAATAAAGTTCTTTTCCATTTATCTTTTCTCTCCAATTAGTAAAAGAATAAAGGTCATATTGTGAAATAGTGCGTTATAGTAGTTGTTGTCGTTTTTTACGGGACCAAATTCGCCTAATGATGGATATCCTGCAATAGCTTTAATAGTTGGACAGTTATTTGTAATTTCGTCAACTTCTTTTTTAATATTACCACCAAGAATTTTTTTTCTTCCGGCACAACTAACAATAATTGCAGCAATAGGGGTAAATGGTAAATCTTTTACTGATTTTGCAATTTCCGCAACATCCGATATTATCTCTTCTTGCGTGGCATAACATAATTGAACTCTGTCACCTTCATTAATGCCACCAGCAAGCTTAATTGAACCTTTATTATTGGGGTCTTTTGATGAAAAAAGTGATCTAATACGACTATTACTATATCCATCTTTAGTAACTTTGAAAACAATATTACCTTCATCAGTTATGTTTAATGCTTTACCAAGATTTTGCTTAATAAAACTAGTGGTGGGAGAATTGTCAATAGTATTAACAATAGTACCACTACTTTTTGTTATAATCCCTTTCTTACCAGTAGGATGCATATTGTGTGCTAATTTAATGTCAAAAGCAATATCTCCATCAATTAATAATATTGCAATGCTATCGGATAACACTTTCTTATTTTTATATATATAAGAGCTTTTCACCTTATAATCATCGGAAGCTAAACCTCCAACAACTTTCCCATTTGTAAAGTCTTTAAGCGCTCTAACAATTTCACTACTATCGGTATTAAAGTTTGAAGAGATGAAGTATAATTCATCACCAGTGAGTTTTTTATTGCTATTGAGTTCTGATATACAATGTTTAGTACTTTCGTAGGGGTGCGATTCTATTCCAGACCTGTGGGCAATGCTCCATTTTGCTTTACCATTAGTGTTTATGGCAAGAGCTGAAACACCTATGTTTTCGACCCTGTTCTTTTCATAAAAACCATCACCAGTATTTCCTATTATAATAGTATTTTCTGAATTAAGAGTGTCATAAATTGCTTCGGTAAGTTCTGTTGAACCATTGTAATGTATTGAAGTAAAAAGGAAGATAATTTCAGGATTAATATCAGAAAATGCTTTGCCTATTTCTGAACCAGCCATATAAGCATTTAAATTTATTGAGTAGTGAGATTTTACCTTCATGTGATTAAGCAAATTAATATTGTTTTATAAATGTATGCAATTAATTGTAATTAAAAGATTTATTTTAACTCAGCATTATATTATGATAACAATCTTAAACTAGCTATAAAGATAAATGAACTGAGTTTATTTGTAACTGATTAGTGTTAGCAATACCTTTAGATATTGGTATTCAGTAAATATTTTTGTGTTGTGGTATTGCTGTTTAGCAGGAATTTGTATTTTAAACCAACTTTTTCCTTGGTGGATACAGACACGCTCCAAAAACCCAACCGTTTTATATTGTCAAAAGTTAGCTGAAATTTAAAAACTATGACTCATTATATCTCATATAGTATTTCAATAACATTTATCTCTTGACTAGTTAGAATAAATTGCAGTCAAAACAAATGCTTGGCTCATGAGTAAACTGACACATAATATTAATCAAGTCCGCACAGCTTAATACCCGAAAAACGTTATAGGTTATTTCAGAAATCCATCTTTAAAAATAAGCTCAATTATTTAACACTAAATTCATGTAGAATTCATGTAATAAAAGCTATTAATGAGTAATATTGATTGCTTTTAAATATTGGTGATTTGAAATGAAATTTTCGCAATAGGACGAAAGTGTTAATGCATTTTTATTTACAATAAAATAATGAAGAATCTAACATGAATATTTTACATATTACGGATATGCATTTTGGTCCTAGACACTGGGATGGGAATGATAAGCTTTTACTTGAGAAAATCAATTCATATAATGCCGATATAGTTATTAATACTGGCGACAATACAACAGATGGCATGGAAAGCGAATTTGCTCAGGCTGGAAAATTTCTAAAGGGTATTACGTGCAAAAATATAATCTCGACTCCGGGCAATCATGATAAAAGGAACATGCGTTCTCATGAACTATTTCAACAATACATTGATGATTCCGAGATTATTACCATATCTAATAAGATTAAAACAACGAAGAAACACCTCTTTTTAAACTCTGAAATATCTAAACTGAATGATCATTTTACCGACATCAATTTTGTTAAATCTATTGATATTAGTGGGGAAAAGGTATTGGTCATCAGCATAGATTCCAATGAACTATACAACGATGATGGATACGTTGAAAAGAAAGTACTAAAAGCTGTTTCAAAGGTGATTAAGCAAACCAAGTATGATATTCCGTTACTTATTACGCATCATTCTGTTCTTGGCACCGATGAGTGTCCGTTAAAGAATTCGGCGACCCTTATTGACTTTGTGCAAAAACATAAAATCAAACATGTATTTTGTGGGCACACTCACATACTGGAACTTATGCGTACCAACGATCTCTATTACGGACATAAGTTTGATCAGTATAGGTGTGGTTCGCTTTCATCTAGCAATCATCCCAGCGACGACAACATGTTTATATATTATGAGAATGTGGGCACCAAGAATATGCATTTGTATGTGATACGGATATTTATAGAAGGGGATCAATTATTTTTTAGAGAAAAAAAAGTTTTTTAATTCAGCTTATTTAATATAATATTTCGTTAAACCTGCCTGTGGCAGACAGGTCTTTGTTTCTCACAAAGTCGCAAAGCTATGATAATCAATTAATTAGCTCTATTGTGCTAATTGTTGTAATTAACTATTTATCAGATAGATATAAAAACATACCGAACCATTGTAATAGTAAGGTTTATATTAATTTTAACGTACATGAAATCCATAGAAAATAATATACCCAAGCATATTGTCGCTAAAATTGATGAGTTGAGCTTGATCGGAAATCAATATGCGGCATTCGATTTAGATAATACTTTACTTATTGGCGATATAGGTGAGGCTGTTTTTGCCATACTTGTGAAGAATAAAATTGTTAAAAACTTTGGTTGGAAAAATTATATAGATTTGATTAAAACGGATAGAGAAAAAGCCTATTTTAAAGTAATAGAAGTTATGAATAATCTTGAACTAAGGCTAGTGGAAAATATTACCCATGATCTTATTCATACCCATGCTATTGAAATTGAACTTGAAGGATATAGAATTCCCATTCCAAAACCAAATACTATAATGCGGTCTCTAGTAACACTTCTTAATACTTCAGGCATTCAAGTTAATGTTGTTACCGCAAGCAATAGAGTTTCTGCTGAAATAATTTGTTGGGAATATTTTGGTATACATGCCAGTAATGTTTTTGGTGCAAGAGTTGATATAAACAACAATAAAATAATAAAAATTAAATTCAATGAAGTTCCATATGGCAAGGAAAAAGTGAATGTGTTAAAAAGAGAGTTTAAAAACAAACCTGTTTTTACAGCAGGTGATGCTAATTGGGATAGGTATTTACTTAGTTACACCACTCAAAACGGAATTAGACTTTGGACAGGAAAGGATAGTGAATTTAAAAAATTAAAAGAAAAATATTATAAAAATTTAGAGTTTAATCAATTATTATCTGAATAAAAATAACCTATAACCCAAGTTTTGATTCATGCTAAAAATCCAATGTATATAACTTTCAATCTATTATTTACTCCATAAATTCCATCCAAAAACACTTGTCATTACTAATACATAAGCAACTAAAGCATAAACCCATTTCCCTCCAAATTTTAGTGTTGGTATTGAGGATAAGTTCAGCGCTGATAAAAGCATCATGAGCGTATATATTATTATGGAAAAAGTAGAAGTCGTAAAAAAGCTTTCAAATAAAAATAACAGAGCCAGAATAAGTACATTGTTATCTAGAGGAAAGCCTTTGTATGTTTTACTATCTATAAGACCATAAACATTAAAGTATGTTAATCGGATAGCACTGGCAGCAATAATTACAAATGCTCCGGGTAAAAACCAAATATTGTAATTTCCGTAGCTTAAAAGTATAACAGCAGGTAAAATTCCAAAATTTACAATATCAATCATGGAATCAAGTTGGGATAACAATTTAATGATACCAGATGTAGTAAATATTACAGAAGCAAAGGTTAATGATAGATATGGATTAGGACAATTAATTTATCCTAAAGACACTATAATTGTTGAAGATAGAGCTTATTTTGCTTTAATGCTCAATAGAATAAAAGCAGAAAATGTATTTGTTACCAGAATTAAAACGAACACTTTGTATGAAATAATTGAAGAATTGGAATTGCCGGATAAGGTTGACCAAAATATCTTAAAAGCTGAAATTATTCGTCTTAACTCGGATAAGGCAAAAGCAACAGGCATTTCTGTACATAAATTAAGATTGGTGCACGTTTATAAAGAAGATGAAAACAAAGTCATAGCCATTATTACCAATCAACTTGATTGGGAGTACAATACTATTGCTGAGTTATATAAGAAGCGTTGGTATATTGAATTATTCTTTATGGCTTTGAAGCAAAATCTGCAAGTCAAAACATTTTGGGGAACTAGTGAGAATGCAGTAAAATCGCAGATTTATGTAGCACTAATACATTATTTACTTATAGAACTTATAAAACGAACTATTTCTAAAACGACAGTTGCTTTTTCAAATTCATCTGAAAAAATTAGATTCTGCCTGTATCACTATCTATCACATAGACTATGTATGTAATGAAGTCAAGGGAGGTGCTCGGAAAATATCCACGCCAACACAAACAGAAATAGCTTTTGAAAAAAACTTATTTTCTGGATAATCTCAGTTACACAACCAAAACACTGGGCTAAAGCTCCATTTTATCTAATTTTACAAAAACTTTCGGATGCTAGTGTAATTAGGGGTAAAACATTTTAAAAGGATATGAAAAGTGTTAATTAAAATATATACTTTTGCACGGTTTTTTTAAATGACAATAATTTATAGCCCAAAAGCTAGTACTGGGTATTTTAGTGAAGTGTGATATGAAGAGAGTGAACGAGTATAAGAAATTATTTAAGGTTGAAGGTAATTTAGAGTTAAAGCAGTTAAAATCTACGTATAGAAACTTGGTAAAAGAATGGCATCCCGATAAGTTTCAGTCTAGTGATGAAAAGGCTATTGAAGCTGAGCATAAAAGTCGCAAGATTATTGATGCTTACCATTTTTTAGTTAGTATAGCACCAGAAACGCACGAGCTTAATAAAGCAGAGTACGAAGAAACAATTGCAAAAGGTGGTATTACTGATATTCGACATAAAGGGCTATTGCTTGAAATTTCGTTTTTAGATGGTACAACTTTTGAATGTTTTGGAGTACCTAAAAGCGTTTATGTTAAGTTGTTGAATTCAGATAAGCAGATACGTTTTGCTAAAAGGAATATTTTTGGTTCTTTTTTGTACCGTAAATCGAAAAAGGCTATAGCAGCTTAGAAGCTGTTTAAGTTTTGTTTTTAGAACCTAAGTTGAGCGATTCGAGCGTAGCAAAGTAGCGCTTTACTTAGATATAACCCCCGCCTGACTTATTCGGGCAGGCCGACCTAGGAATTGTGTGGTTTATCACAAATCATGTGAAAGTAAGATTTGTTAAACTTACAGTTGCTCAGTCGATTGAGCTAATTAGCGATAGCTAATCGCTCAATTTGGGTAGAATTCATTATAAAGAGTTTTATTAAGAAAGTGCAAAGGTACTGAGATGTCTTTGCACTTTTTTTATGATTATCTATTCCTTTGTTATTATCTGTTTTGTATATAAAAAAATACGCCCAAGATGATTGATAAAGAGTTTTGCTTATTATAAAGCCCCCAGACTTAATATGATAAACCTGCCTACCGCTGGCAGACAAAAATATTAAGTTTCGGATGCTAGTAATAATATTATTAAACCTGCCCGACTACTTTAAATAAATTTTAATACATTGTGGTCAGGCGGGTTGCAGTTTAAACTTTATTGTTGTGGAATCCTCACACAAGCGTAGTAGTTATTGTCAGAGTTACCTTTGTGTAGTCAAAGCAAACTAACACAAAATGAAATTATTAAAACCTGCCGACCAGCGGGCACAACGCTTTAGAACATTTTAAAGAGATGAAAAAGATTTTTATATTTATTATTTTTTGTTACTCTTGGTCGTTATTTGCTCAAGAAATTGAAGTTGTTATAAAAGAACCAACACCTTATAAATTAGATCAAATAATTAATATTGAAGTTTACTTAACAAATACCACCGATAGCTTAATTACTTGCTTTGATTCACGCGGTGCCTCATGGGATTCGTTTAAAGAAGTTTGGGATTTAAATGTAGCCAGCCAATATGTTGAAATACTTCCGCTTAACAATGCACACGACCATTATTTTAGCGATAGCACTTTTATTACTTTTCAACCCAGCGAAACAAGGTTGATTAGAACCCATTTTATAAGTCTGGAAGAAACCGGATTATATAGCCTTACCTATACGCAAGAACAATCTCCTGATTTTGTACAAAAGAAATATGCCGATAACTCAGTAAGCGATTCTTTAGTAAAAGAAGTGACAGTCTTTAAAGCTTCGCACAATATAAAATTCGAGGTGCTTAATAATTACGACACTACAATGGGTAAACTGGTAGATATGCCTTGGGAAGAATGGAAAGACTACAGGAATTCAAAATTATATTCCAGAAAGAAGCATTTTGATAATATTTATGATGCCCTAAAAAATCCAAAAGATGTTTATTCTCTCACTTTATATTGCAACGGATTAACTATTGAAGATATAAAACGCCTAGCCCGTTTAAAAAATCTTAGAAAGCTAATTCTACGAAATTACGAATTCAGTTTTTTTCCTAAAGAAATTGCTGAGCTTAATTTATATGAACTCACGCTAATGCCCAAGAACGAAGCTGTAATAACTTTCCCGGAGGGGCTTTCAAAAAACAATACAATACGTAAGCTCTGTGCCAAGTTTTATGGTGGTTTCCCTGAGCAATTATTAACTCTAAAACACCTATCCTATTTAGATATTAGCAATTGTCCCATTAAAACATTACCCATGCTTGACTCCTTGCAAAACCTTGAAGTATTAATTGCAAATAATTGCAAGATAAGTACTTTAAGAAACGCAAACCTTCATAAATTATCGAAAATAAAAGATTTAAATTTTAGTGGTAATAAAGGTATTAACGACCTCACGCCTCTTTTAAAATGCACTAGCCTTGAGTTTTTAGTAATAAACAGAACCAGTATAGATACAATTTCTCATGATATTGAGAATTTAAAAAAGCTTAAAAAACTTAGTGTCTCAAACGGGCTAACAATGGTAACAGACAGCATTGGCAATTTGGAAGATATGAGATATTTAAGTCTTGGTGGAAACCGTAAACTAAGCCATTTACCCCAAAGTATTACAAAAATGAAGAATCTTTTGCATTTAGATATTAGCAATACCAAAATTGAGGTGTTACCAGAAGGAATTGCTGAACTTCCGCTTGAAAAAGTATTGATATACAATACAAGTTGTGAAATAACAAAAGAGTATAAAGCGCTAAGAAAGCGTCTTGGAAGCAAATTCAAAGAATAAGGCTATTTCATAACTTATGTAAATAATAGACCATTAGATTTTAGACCTGCCTGCATTATGCATAAATTTTAACAAAAAGCATCTATCTCATTAGCTTATTGTATTTTATGTAGTTTTGCTAAACTATAACAATTTTTGTAAAATTTTACCAAAGACAAATTAAATTATGCCATACTCGCAGCATTCATACCTCGACAATGCTCAGCACAAGTATATAGCTTCTCAGGTTAAGCCTTAATTATAACAAAATTTTTATTTGTGCATAATACAGGGGAGAGAATATGGTTTTTATTGTTGTAATTGGCATTAATAAAGATTAATTTGTAAATTATTTCTATTTGTAATGAATAATTTAATGTTTAAACAAAAAGTAGTACTTGTAACTTGAATTCAGCAAATAAAAAACTAGAACTTTATTCAATATCAAGCGTATTAATAGTAGCTGTCATCTAATTGTGAATATGAGAAAATTAGTATTACTTACCATTTTATTATATTGGGGTACAAATATATGTGCCTATAATTACGATTACAGATTTCATCATTTAAGCATTGAAGATGGCTTACCGCAAAGCTCAATATTATCTGTTTTTCAAGACTCAAAAGGTTTTATATGGATTAGTACATATAGCGGTATATGTAGATTTGATGGTAAAGATTTACAATTATTTATACCTCATAAAAACAATAACAAAACTATTAATTCGTCAACAGTTTTTGATATTAAAGAAGGTTATGACAGTTTAATATATATAGCAACAACTGGGGGAGGCTTAAATATATATAACCCGAAAACTGAAGTGTATAAATATTTTTTACCTGACTCTACATCAAATAAAACCACAAACATCACACTTAATAAAATACTCGAAGCATCAGACAGTACAATATGGATATCAGGATATGATGGTGTTGTGCACTACTTTCCAAAAACCAAAATATTCATCTCCTACCCTTTCGGATTAAAAGGATACCCAGAAAGCTCATCTCTATCTATTTACGAAGATTCCAAATCGAATATATGGTTTGGAACATACGGTGATGGCATGTGTAAATACATAAAAGATAGTGATACTTTTAAGTGTTATCAAAACAAGGAAAACGAGAATAGTGAACACTATTACAAACAGAATACTATAAAAAAAATAGAACCATATAAAGACGACACTGTTTTTGTTGTTACAGCAAATAGTATATTTAAATTTAATACTGAAACACATACATATACAAAGTATATGGACAGCATTAATAACCCAAGCAGCATACTTTACGATAAAGATAGTAATATTTGGATTACAACTTTTGACAGTGGTATTTACAAAATATATACTTCTGGACAGATAGATAATATTGTACATTTATCTGAAAACAAATATTCACTACCAAGCAATAATATTACTTTAATATATCAAGATCGTGATAATATTGTATGGATGGGGTTTGCCAACAAAGGCTTAGCATTTATCGACCCCAAGGATAATGTGTTTAAAAGTATTTCAAAAACAAACGATTCTAACTCATTAATAGGGAATAGAGTTTTTGGCTTAGCCGAAGACCATAATAAAAACCTTTGGATAGGAACATTAAGTGGACTAAGTGTTCTTGATACAGAAACATTTACCTTTAATAATACGACTACTGACAATACAAATAAAACTATTTCTAGTAATAAAATATGGTGTATTTGCTACGATTCACTCGCATATATGTGGCTCGGGCTTGACAATGGTATTGATAAGTATGATTATGAGACTAAAACATTTCAGCATTATGAACATATACACAACGACTCAACCTCATTGCCCGATAATACAGTTATAAGTGTTAAAACTGATGTAAATGGTGATATTTGGGCTGGTACTTATCGTGGTATTGCAAAATATTGCAAAAATAATGACACTTGGAAAACGTATCCTTTCCCAAATAGGAAGCTTGCAGATATTGTAGCATGGAATATGCTTGCCGATAATAAAGGTAATTTTTGGGCTGGTACAAGCAAGGGACTCTACAAATTTAATTATGCAACTGACTCTTTTCATGAAATACCTCTACCTATAGATAGCAATTCATTTTTATCGGATGTAATAATAAATACTATAATTCAAGATAAAGAGGGCTATTTATGGATAGGAACACAGCAGGGCTTAGTAAAAT
>JAUXEM010000153.1 GCA_030620515.1 Salinivirgaceae bacterium | reverse complement strand
ATTTTGGATACGTTGGAGCTGGTCCAGGAAAAGTGTCTCTTTATATGGGTAAAAACCTTATTAAAAAAAATATTGATACTAGCAATGCTGTTGCAGAATTATTAAAGTTAATAGAAGAAAACTATTCAGCAAAGCTATAATTATGCAGGCTAATAAGGTTCAACGCTTTAATAATATTTTGACCATTTTTATTAGCCGTATCAATAACAGAACGTATAATTGCAAAATTTTGACCATTTACAATATTTTTAAATTGTCCTGACACTTTTTGTTTCACCTTAATATTTCTTACAGCTCTTTCAGAACCATTATTAGCTGGAGGAACACCATGGTGATATAGGAAAGTAAAAACATAACCTTTATAATTAATCATGCGTTTATAGTAAGTTTTCATTTTTATTGTCTGCTAAAAATACAAACAAGCGAAATCGATCATTGTTGCTATTTAATAAACAGCAATTGTAATCTTTAGTTTATAGGTGGCTAATGCAATTTCAGCCTGCTTTTTATTAGCAAAACTTGCTGTAATTATATGGTAAGATATGAGTGGAGTTATATACTCAATATTATTTATGTGAATTTTTTGAACTAATAGAGAATCGGTATGTGAATTTTTAGTTTAAGCCATGCCTCTTGAAATCAAATGAAACTTTTTTTCTCTGGCTGTACTCTTTTAATTATTTGGAATATGTTCTTTGTTATTGTCATTATCAATATTTGATTTTATAATGGCTTTTACTGGATTAAACAGACGGGCTATTAGGGGTAAATCTTCGGTTATTATTTCAGCTATACCTGGCATTTTTTGACTAAAAGGTATTGTGAAACCATAATTTGTAATTAGGGTATCTGGCAACTGAAGTTCAATAATATATTCATCGTTTATTGGAACCATAGATATTGTTTTTACTTTGGCTCTAAGCATGCCAAACTCTTGGTAAGGATAATTGTTAAATTTTAGATTTACATTTTGGTAGGCTTTAATTTTACCAAGACCAGCTGATTTTAGAGTTACACGCCCAATTATTGTTTGTTGCTTGTTTGGGATTACTGCAAAAACCTGAGAACCTGAAGTAATAAACTGGTTGTCGCTCCAAATTTTATTAAATGCAATATTACCATTTATAGGAGATGTTAAAACGAAGAGATCGAACCACCATGCAATGCGACTATCTAAGTTGTTAAATAATTCGGTTAAAATTTGTTTGTGAACATTAGTTTGTTTCTTTTGATCTAGTTTATATTCAATAATTTGCTGTTCTATTTCATTTAATTGCAACTGAGTATTAATGACAGATGTTTTTTGAGAACGACAAGCAAATTGTTGTTGAATTAATAATTTTTTTGACTTTTCTAAATCGGAAACTGATAATACTTCTTTTGTAAATAATGTTGAATCGCGAAAGTATTGTTTCTTTGAGATTATGAGCTCTGATTCTTTTAATGCTACTTGTTCTTTAAGTAAAATCAGATAGGCATTTAATTGCGTTTTCTTTTGATGCAATGCAGTAATCTTTGTTTTAATATAACTTAGGTCTAAATATTGGTAGTATGCTTGCGATGCTTTATATAGTGCTGAATAATAAGTTTGCAAATCGCCCAGTTGTAAAGTATCGGGCAATAGTTGATGGAAATTAGGATTAAATAATTGACTCTCTATTTTTGACAAATGTTCATGCAATTTTAATACATGATTTGCATTAGCCGAATTTTGAATAATACCGATTATCTGATTTGAACTTACTAGCTGAGAATCGGCAACAAAAATATGAGTTAAATTACCGCTTGATTTAGCAATTATTTCAGCGGGTGGATTTTGGGTTACAATCTCAAAATCGGCATTTATTATATCGGGGTATTTAAAAAAGAAACTGCCAATAAAGATAGTCAGTATAATGGTACACATAATGGTAATACCATAGCGAATTAGTTTCGATGGTATATGTCCAAGAATCTCCTGAACTTCTTCGGAACGTATTTCGATATTGCTTTGGTCAGGCATATTAATTTCCTAATTCTAATTGATTTTTTACTAATTGATAATAAGCACCTCTTTTATTAGCTAGCTCTTTATGATTTCCTGTTTCCACAACTTTTCCTTTATCTAATACTATTATCTGGTCGGCATTTTTTACCGTACTTAATCTGTGAGCAACTATTACTACAGTACGTCCTTCGAAAAATTCGTTCAAGTTTTCCATAATAACCTTTTCATTATTGGCATCTAAGGCATTAGTTGCTTCATCTAAAAAGATATATTCAGGATTTTTGTAAACAGCACGAGCAATAAGCATACGTTGTTTTTGTCCCTGACTCGTTCCGCTACCTTCTTGTCCAATTTTTGTATTATAGCTTAATGGAAGGTCTTCAATAAAATTTTGTATGTTGGCAGTTTTTACGGCATTCAATAATTTTTTACGATTAAGTTGTTCATCACTTACAGCAATGTTATTTGCAATAGTATCTGAGAAAATAAAGCCATCTTGCATAACTACGCCACATTTATTGCGCCACATGCGTTGGCTGTAGTTATCGAGCGTTGAGTTTGAAATTAGTATCTTTCCCTTAACAGGAGGATAAAAGCCAAGTAATAACTTAATTAAAGTAGTTTTGCCGCTGCCGCTGGTGCCAACAATAGCCGTTACTTTGTTTTGAGGAATTTGTAAGTTAATATTGTCGAGTACTTTTGGTGAGTGTGGACCTTCGTACTGAAATGTTAGATTTTCTATTTTTATATCTTTTTGTTCGGGTAACTCAGCTATTTTAGGGCTATCTATTTTTTCTTCATCATCGCGTTCGTGAATTTCACCTAAACGTTCCATGCTTATTTTTGCATCTTGGGTACTTTGTACAAAGTTTATCATTTGCGCAATAGGGCTGTTTAATTGCCCTGTAATATATTGTATAGCCATCATCATACCCAAGGTCATATCGCCTTTTATTACAAAAGTTGCTGCCATTATTGTAATAAGAATATTTTTACCTTCGTTAAAAAACACAGAGCCTGCCTGTTGGTATTGGCTTAACGCCAAGCCTTTTATGCTTATTTTAAATAAACGTGCCTGAATGCGTTCCCATTCCCATCGTTTTTGTTTTTCGCAATTGTTTAACTTAATTTCTTGCATACCAGTAATCAACTGGAAAAGGTTACTTTGGTTATCGGCTGCTTGTTGGAAACGTTTAAAATCGAGTTCGCGGCGTTTTCTCATGAACAACAGAATCCAGCATACATAGAGTATTGTGCCTATTAAAAAAATGGCAAATATTTTCCAACTATAGTATGCTAGTACACCTCCAAATATTATCATGTTAACAAAAGAGAATAGTATGTTAAGCGTTTCAGAAGTAAGAAAATGCTCAATGCGGTCGTGGTCGCCAATGCGCTGCATAAGATCACCAATCATTTTAGAATCGAAAAATCCAACTGGCAATTTCATTAATTTTATTAGGAAATCGGATATAAGAGAAATGTTTATACGGGTACTAATGTGTAATAATATCCAGCCACGAATAAAGTCGGTTGCCATGCGAGCAACAAATAATACCATTTGGGCAGCTAAAACTAGATAAACAAAGTTTAGGTTTTGAGTATTTATACCAACATCGACAACGCTTTGGGTCAAAAAAGGAAATATAAGCTGAAGTAAACTTCCTAAAAGCATTCCTAATGCTAATTGTACTAAAAACTTTTTATGTGGTTTAAGGTATTTTAATAGAAAAGAAAATGATGTGCGCTTGTGTTGCTCACCATCCATTTCATAAAAAGTAGGAGTTGGTTCTAGTAATAATGCAACCCCAACATTTTCACTTTCTTGAGTAGTTGTTGCCCATTGTTTCTCAAACTCTTGGCATGTGTAGTTTACTAAACCATGGCCTGGATCTGCGACATATACATTTGTTTTAGATATTTTATACACTACTACAAAATGGTCTTGTTTCCAGTGAGCAATAAAAGGTGTGGGATCTTCATCCTTCATTTTTTGTAAAGAAGTTTTTACACCCATTGTGCGAAAACCAATAGCTTCAGCAGCATCGCTGATGCCTAGCAGGCTAACTCCTTCGCGTGTTATGAAACTTTGACTACGTAGGTTTTGTAAACTATATTTACGTCCATAATGCTCGGCCACCATCTTTAAGCAAGTGGGACCACAGTCCATAGCATCTAGTTGTTTGTGGATGGGGAAGTTTGACAATTTATAGAATTTATATTGTATAGTTTTTTAATACTTATGCATTTTAACATTAGCATTTGGATTGTATTCTACACCCATGCGTTTAGCATAAGCCTCGATTGGCTCTATGTCCATTCCTAAACGACGCTCATTTACAGCTTTATAATCAGAAATAGGGTAGAAAACCATTTTGCTTTTCTTTCGATTCCCGTCTTTATCAATATTACCAAAACTAACTAACTGCGTTCCATAATATTGTTTTTTTCCACAATATAAAAGTAGGCGGTCAAACATTTTTGCGTAATTGGCTTTTGATGCTTCATTCGCCATTGCAGCATTTTTTAAGTATGGTAGATATTTTTTCAAATATTTTCGTTCGGCATGTTGAAATATGTAAAAAGCTGCATCAGCGGCTTCAATTCCAACCATGCTGTATGTTGGCCAACCATATTCTTTTATTATATTTTTTAATCTTTTTTTATTGGCTTCAACAAAGCTCATTTGTACTTTATTAAATTCCAAATATTCAAGTGTTCCAAATTTTGGGAATGGTTTTTTATAGTTCTTACCAAGGGTGCGGTATCGCTGGTCATCAATGTACATGTGCCATAATTCAATAGCTAATTCTTTATGGGTAATTTCAGGATTTTGGTTTAAATAGATTTCCTCAAGCCTTTTGATAGTTATTTTCCACTCTGTACATGTGTGAATATTTTCAAAATCGGTGTCGGTCATAATATCCATACCATTTGCCCCAGCTTTAATTGCTTTATTTAAATAAATAATTGAATTAATTGTGTCTGTTGATATAGAATAGTAACAAGCTAACTGGTAGTTTAGCCATAAATTGTCTGGGTTACTTATACTTGCTTCATTTAAAAGACTAACAATTTCAGAATAATTCTCTTTAGCTCTTAAGTTCTGAATTTCATTCACAAAAACTGAATCGGGTTGAGCAACTGTATTTAAAGTGATTAGAGTTAGAAATATTAGTAATATTGATTTCATGTTTTTTATTTAAAGCTTACAATTTTGTAAATCTACTTTTTCCTTGTTGGTTTTGCCATTCTTCAACGGTTATATAACCTTCTTGTCCTTTCCATTTAGCTATATAGGGGTTGTAGTGGCATTTTGAGGGTTGCGAATAGATATCCTTAGAGTCTTTTATAAATGCTCGGCAATCCATGCACATATGTCGGAATTCACAATCTTTGCATATTTTAATATTATCTTTTTTTATGTGCCATAGCTTCTGAAACTCTTCAGATTTTACTACTTCCTTTAAATCAACTTCATTTATATTGCCATAATGTTTACCTAAAGAAAGGCAATTTTTAATATAGCCATTTTCATCAATACAAACTTTGCGGTTTAAACAGGTATTGTAATGCAGGGATTCTGTAAAGAAGGGTATGTTTTGAACAAAATTATTTGGATGTATATTGCCGCATAGATTATTTTTCAATATATCTGTTGTGGAATAGAATACCGCATGTGATTTTTGTTCATCAATATATTCCACACAATCATGCTTGGCACAGTAAATAAGCACTTTACATAACCGTTGATGTTTTATAAAGATTTTTTTCCAAACTTGTAGAGTAATACTTTCACTGAATGGCAAAATAAATTCGATACTTCTAATACGACTATTAATGCAATAATCAAGGATTTTATCTATCTCTTTAGAGTTTATTTTTGAAAAAACATTGAACTGCAACGCTTTGCAATTAAGCTTTTCTAAATCTTCTAATATACTTTTTATATTAAATGCTACATTTTTATTTAAACCTACGATTGCATTTGTAATATTAGATGGAGCTTTCCACGTAAGATTCAGTTTAGGGAATAGTTCTGGCTCATTTGTTAAAAAAATATATTCGTTTTTTATTAAAAATGAAATGTATTCATCAATAGTCTCATTATGTTTATTTTCATATGCTTTCTTTACAGATTTAATAGAAAATCCATCGTAATTAACCAATAAATCACATAAGGAATTTGGAATAAGTTTGTAAGCGCTGCGTTGCAAATCATTAATAATTGATCGTTCCGAACCTTTAATCGGAATACAGTGGTTAAATAGTTTAATATTTGATTTCATTATAGATTTGAAATAGACTTGTAAAATTGAAATAGTTCATAATCTTTAGTATTGTAAAATGAGCTTATTCCAATTTTAGAATAGGCTTTATATTTAATTTCTTTTAAATTCCGAAAACTTAGCGGAGCTTTTATCTTTGTAATCTTTTTCATTTGTAAGGTTGATTAGGTGTTGTGCTATTTTTTCTTCAAGAAAGTAGTTGCAGGGAGATGAAACCATTCCTAACTGTCCTAAGGGATTTACTTCCAAAAAAACATAATTACCATTAATGTCTTTTATCAAGTCAATAGAACCACAATTAATTTGTAATTTCTTCATCAAGGACTCAAGTTTATTTTCAATTAATTTCGGAATTTGAAAAGTAACTGTACGATTAGGTTTATCAAAATTATAGTGTCTGAAGTCTAGGGATGTTTGTTCATCATTTTGAGAAAAAATAGCCATGCTATAAAAATCCCCTTCTAAGTAAAATGAACGAATTTCAAATTCCTTTTTAATTTCTTCTTGTACCAAAGTTGGATAAAAAGAATCCTCAAGTTTTTCTATTTCATCATTATTAATATTTCTGGTGTAATTTAAATAACTTTTGTTCTCTATTATCTTATGAATAACTGCAGCAAGGGGTTTTGTAATGATGAATTTATATTTTTCTTTAAATCTAGACAATTCTTCTTTTTTACAAACTAATTCGGTATTGGGAATAGCCAATCCGCTTTTTTGTGCTTGTAATAATTGATAAAGCTTATCTATTTGTAAATTGTTCGGATGATTTAACCATTTTGATTCAGAGAAAACATTGAAAATGAATTTTGAAATTTCATCAAACTCTTTTCCAATATTTGAAGTTAAATCACACTCGTTTTCATCTATTTTATTAATGCCTTTTTGCCATTTTCTAAACCAGACAACTTTAGGAAGGTCATTGTTATAAAATTTCTGAAAACTGCTAAATGATAATTTGTTTTCAATATCTTCAGCATTTATTCGACTCCAATTAGCATTTTTATATTCCAACCAATCTATAACTGCATTTGTTGAATGGTCGTTACTTATAGATAAAATTTTAATCATATTTTTTTGTCTCTATATAAATCATTGCAGCTGCTTCTAGCACATCTTTTTTATCTAAATAAATAGCCCATTTGTTAATTCCCCATACATTTGACAACCATGTTTTTTCAACATATTTTTGGTTATAATTAAAACCTATGGAAGAAAAATATTTGCTTTTATTATTTAATTCGTAGTCAATTGTTAAAACCTCTTCGCTTGGTTGCAAAGGCATTACACATATAAAACAGCCAAAATCAGGAATAATGATATTATGTGCACTCAAATCGACTATAACCCATTCATTCTTAAAAGTTCCAAAAATAATAATATCCTCGTTTAGGAGGTTTTTATTAGGATATACAGAATCTTTTTTTGAGTTTAAAACTTTTATTCTAAACTGTTTTTTATTCGCACCAATGTCTGAAACGTAGAAATGAATAGTTTGAATAACATAGGTTTCTTTGCTAGGGTTAGGTATATACATAGCCATCTGACTTGCCTTTTTGAGATGAAAACAACCGTTAGTTTTTTTCTTTGTATTTCCCAACTTTGTTCTTCTGAATTTTTTAGCAGTTATTGTTATATCAGAAATATTATAAGATTTCGATGTTAAAAAAATAGTATCTCCTTTTTTATCTAAAAAATCATTCATTAAATAACTTGTGTCACAATACCCTATACACTTTATATATATAGAATCGGTATTGTTATTTTCTTTTATTTCTATTTGAAATATTCCCGAAGAATTTGTTATTGATGCACTTGAATAGGTGAATATTGTACCATAGCATATTGGTTGTTTCGTGGTTTTATTATATAACATACCTTGCACAAATTGTTGACTTTTGCAATTAGTAATTATAAAAAAAGAAATTATAATTAATATTTTTCTCATAATAAGATATATAGTAATGTAAAAAGGCTGCTATTTTAATATTAAGGTCCAAATAACAGCCTTTTATGCAATTAATCACATCTAATGTCTCCTGTGCAATGTCCACCAAACCAATTATATCTAGCCTCTATACAGCCATCACCTTCTACTGGGACTCGTTTCCATACATTCCATGAGATACCACCTTTAATTGTTTCCAATTCACTGTCTGACAATGGATTGAATTTTGCTTCATTAATCTTTTCCATATCTAATACATTAACAATCAGTAGTTTCTCTTGTATGACCTCTTCTCGACCATACAGCTACACTACGTCCATCAGCTTGATAAGTTGCATACACCTATTTCCATCTTCCCCCTGAAATAACTCGCATTTCATCAGTAGAAAAAGTTTCAAATTTCTTTGAATTTAATTTTTCCATTTCACAAAATTTTTAATTAATAATAATTTTAACTTTGCACCATGCACATAGTGCTTGCCTGTGAGTATTCCGGTTTGTGCAAAATATTGGTTTATTTGCAGGCATTTTCTTGTTAATTAACATTTATTGAACGCTGTAAACATAATTAATAGTATTGATAAATTGTATGAGTTTTTATCTTATCCTCCGAAACCTTCTGTTTAATATCCGAAACTATCTATTCTGACCTATGAAATTGTTATTTTAAAATAATTTTCTAATTTACTTAAAGAATCAGTACTTAAGTTTAATTCTTCGTTATTTAGTAATATCACTTTACTTCCTTTGCCTGTTTTTAGTTCTATACATTGCGTTATATTAACAATAAAGCTTCTGCTAATTCTAATAAACCGATCTTTACTAAGCAATTGTTCAAGCTCTTTAAGTGGTTTTGAGTAAGAAAATTCTTTATCTATAGTTTTTATTATAGAATAACATCGGTCTGCTTTGCAATAAATAATATCATCGATAAATATTTTTCTAAACCTATTGCGCTCAATTATTATGGTAATAAATTCCTTTGTCATGAGATTTTAATTAACGTACATTAATTAATGCGGAAATAGGGCTAAAAGTAATCACTAAATAAACATGATATTTGTCATGTTTGATGCAATAGCCTGAATATGTATCAAATAGGAGTGGTATTATTTTCAATAATTCT
>JAUXEM010000190.1 GCA_030620515.1 Salinivirgaceae bacterium | reverse complement strand
TTAATTCGTAGTCAGGGCAAAAGCATTCAAAAGATTAGTACAGAAAATAAATATATTTCTCCACGAATTAACACGGAATAGCACTAATTCAAATCAACTAATGTTGATTTTAAATATTTTTTCGTGTTAATTCATGTAATTCGTGGACATATAATTTTTTGTATTTTTAAATGCTTTTGCCCTGAATTCGTAGTCACAATCATTGTTTTTATCTTAAATGCTGTAGCCCTGATAATAGAGTTTAAAGTTAGAAAAACTTAGCTTTTTTTGTATAAAAGAATTAGCATCTCTAAAAATTAATAATAAAAAAGCTTCGCATATTCAATTCGAGGCTCTTAATCTAAATGGGAAGATAAATTGTTTTAAGGGTTTTATTCTATTTGTACTATGAACTAATGATAAATATTAACGTCCATTTCATAGCCTTCAATATTAATTTCTTTTTCGGTATTCTCCGATACTTTGTAATACTCAAAAGTTAAGGTAGAGCCTTCTTTATCGTGGTAAACGGCTTTATAATCCGATTTATCAAAATTAAAATCAGGATATTGAACTTTTCCATATATTTTGTAAGAAACATCATTCGAAATAGTCATATTTAAATCTACACACTTACCATCTACGGCAATTTTACTAAAATTGTCAGCTACTTTAGCAATCTTTATCTCCTCCTCATAGCCATCAACAGCAAACCATGCATTAAGCTTTTGCAAATCAAAATCATTATATTTTCCATTTCTAGAAATTAATGAATCAATTTCACCAATTTCAATCTCCATTTCGTAACCATCAACTATTTTGAGATACTTCAATTTTGCAAATTCAGCCTCCAAATACTTACCTCTTAAATTTACTTTGTTTGTAGTATTAGACCTTAAAGATCCTTCATAAAAATAGGCTGTTAAAGATTGATTGTTTTCAATTTCGACATTACAATATTTGCCAGTTATTTCAGCTTCTGTAGTTTTAGCAATTTTAACACTATCTTCGTAACCCGTCATTACAAAATTACTAATTTCCCCTAAATTAGTATGCGAATATTTTGATTCGAGAATAACATCACCTAGCTTTTTACTATAAAATCTTGTCTTGTAAAAATTCATTTTACTTTTTCCTGCTGAAACTATTTCAATTTTAGAATACTTGTCTTCCACCCTAAACTCTTTACTTATACTTTTACCTTTAAATTCAGCATCGTAAGTATTAAGAGATAGTTTTCCGTTTATTGAAAAATCTAAATTTACCTTACAATATTTTGCTTTCACTTTTAAATCAAGGTCAGTTGGCAAATACACTTTTAGCTCGGTAATTTTAAATTTAGTGAGTGTAATTTTTGAATTATCTTTTAACACTATGGTTATTTTCGATTTTAAAGGCATATTAACAAATGAGGAATAATTCTTATAGAATTTTAGTGAAATATCAACATCGTTACCAACTATTGAAATTAAATTTTCGTCAATTGCCTTATGTAATTTAATTAACTCTTCCTTATCTTTAGCTTCGGCTAAATACTTTACTATAACCTCAACAGAATTGTTTCGTGCAGGAATAATCTGTGTTTCTG
Source organism: Salinivirgaceae bacterium (assembly GCA_030620515.1). GTDB lineage: Bacteria > Bacteroidota > Bacteroidia > Bacteroidales > SZUA-534 > JAUXEM01. The sequence goes on along the minus strand of JAUXEM010000190.1, from coordinate 5,482 downwards.
TATCATATACATCAATGCTTACATTTGGTCTAAAATCAATATCTTTTTTAGTATGAATAGATTTTAATTCACCAACAATTTCTTGATTATTACTTGAATGGCTTTCAATTTTACGCACACTATTAACAGATTCAGCCTCATTAACCGACTTTACAGGCGCAACCGTTTGTGCTTCAATACTTGCAATTCCCATTACAAACATGGTAAATATACTGAATGTTATGCATTTGCTATATTTCAATCTTTGTGTTTTTATTTTCACAATTTACTTGTTTTTTTTCAAAAATATTGTCAGGTCAATTGACGATAACAAATTTCTTCGGGTTACTATTCTTTTAAATTAAAAACATAAAACATTTTACGACTTGCTATGTTTTTAAAAAAAATGACAAAAAAAAGCCAGATAATTTCTTACCTGGCTTTTTGAAAAAGTATGAAAATTGTTATTATTTCTTCTTTTCTTCTGGTGTTGTAGTTGTTCCAGCTTTTTTATCACATGAGCTTTTCTTTTTGCAACAAGCCTCTTTTGTTTTAGGACAAGCTTCTTTTGTTTTAGCACAACACTTAACATCGGTTTTTTTAGTACACTTCTCAGCTTTAGCCGCTTTTTCTTTACAAGTAACGCAAGTACAATCTTTTTTGCAAGGTTTTTCATCGTCAACATCTTCTACAATTGTAATTTTCACATCACTATCTACAGTAATTTGATTAGCAAAAGTTGATACTGAAAGTCCGGCAACAAAAACAAAGCTTAAAATAAATACAATTTTTTTCATGATTTTAAATATTAATTAAACATATATCAAAAGTAAGGCAGTTCTTTTTATCATTAAGTTATTAACTTGTTATAAACTTGTTAATGAAATGTTAAGTGCTTTTTAAAGCCATAAATAATAGCTTACTTTACATATATACAAGTGCTTACTAGATGAAAAATAAAACACGCTTTCTAATTATATCGGTAATTATATTCTTAATTGCTTTAATAATAATCCAATTTTTATGGATTCACCGTGCAGCTGTAAGTCAAGAGAAGAAATTTGAATATACGGTAGTAGCTGCACTAAACAAAGCCATTACGGAACTTAATAAACAAGATGCCGTTTGCCTACAGATAACCAATTGTTTTAATGCTAAAGGATTATCGTGCTGCAATAAAGGTGACTTAAGCTATGACAAATGGAATTTTATTAATTCTATTATCACAGCAGAATTAAAACATAGTAAAATTTGCATTGAATACGAGCTGCAACTTAGTACTACTCCGCATCCTCACTCAATGCTTGAAAATACCGAAACTCGTCACAAATGCTTCACTGTAAAAAGTAGCATGTTAACTACAAATCAGGAAAACATATGGTTGCATATCACTTTCCCAATGCGTAATAAATTTATTTTTGCACAAATTGGTTGGCTATTTATTAGTAGTGTTATTTTAATATTTTTAACAATTATTGCATTTATCTTAATTTACACATACTATAGACAAGAACAAATACTAGCTAAAGATACCCGTAACTTCATAAATAATCTTACACACGAATTCAAAACTCCAATTTCATCTATTAGGCTAGCTAATAATAGAATTATTAGAGCGTATAAAACAAAACAAAATACAGAAGCCTATACTTCAATTATTAATCAGGAAAATATTAAACTTGAAAACCAAGTGAATTATTTATTAGACATATCGCGCTTACAAAAGGGTAAAATTCCAATGAAATGCGAGCCTGTAAATTTACATGAGGTTATTAGTCAACAATCCGACTCATTTAAACTAAGAATTGAAGATGAAAAAGGAAGCTTGCAATTAAATTTAATAGCTGAAAACTATATGGTTTGCGTTGATGTCTTTCACATTGCGAATGCTATTACAAATATACTTGACAATGCTTGTAAATACTCACCTGACAAACCTGAAATTACTATAACTACAAGCAACAAAAATGGATATATAGTTGTTGCTATTGCAGATAAAGGACTAGGAATTGACAAAGTGGACAGAAAAACAATTTTTCAAGAATTTTCAAGAGTAAATACCGGTAATATTCATAATGTAAAAGGGTTTGGCTTAGGTCTTTCTTATGTATGGCAAATTATTAAAATGCATAAAGGAACCTTAACATTAGATAGTAAAAAAGGGGAAGGCAGTACATTTTATATTCAAATTCCAATTAGCAATAATGGAAAAAACTAAAACACGAATTCTTTTTGTAGAAGATGATTTAAATCTTGGATTCCTTACTATGGAGTTTCTAGAAACCGAAGGATTTGAAGTGAAATTATGTAAGGATGGGGAGTCTGGTTATACTGCATTTATGGAGCATTCGTACGATATATGCATATTAGATATTATGCTTCCAAAAATAGATGGCTTTAAACTAGCTGGGAAGATTCATGCAGTGAATAGCAATATTCCAATTATATTTTTAACTGCAAAAAACTTAAAAGACGATAAATTTAAAGGTTTTAATTTGGGTGCCGACGATTATATTACCAAACCTTTTGACGAAGAAGAATTGCTTTGGCGAATAAATGCTATTTTAAACAGAGCTGGTAAGACAGCAAAAGCCTCCAAAACAGAAATATTATTAGGAAAATATTGCTTTGAACCGCAAAACCAACTGCTTGTAATAAATGAAATTGAGCAACGTTTAACCGAGCGTGAAACTAAAGTACTCGCTATTTTATGCGAAAATAAGGGAAATATTACCCGCCGTGAAGTTTTGTTGGAAACAATTTGGGGCGAAAACGATTATTTTGCAGGTCGTAGCTTAGATGTGTTTATTGCAAAACTCCGTAAGTATTTGAAAGCAGATAGTACAGTTTCTATTGAAAATATACCAAGGGTAGGTTTCTTATTAAAGGATGCATAAACAATGTTTTAATCTTTACTCTGCTGAATTAACTGTATTGCCTCGCTCGCCGATTGAACAGGCTGTTTACAAACTCTACCTTCGCACACATAAAATAAGGTTCTATTTGCTACCCAACGATTTTCTGTTAGTGAACAATTTTCGGAATCTTCGTTTTGTATTCCTGCTATTGTAATATTTGGAAAATACTTTAAAGAAAATGTCGATTGTAATTGCAAAGCGTTTTTTCCAGCTACTGCTACCTCATAATGAGGATATACAAAATTGCATAAAAGGTTAGCCCAATTGGCATAATAGGCAGTATTTTGCTTTGTGCTTTCGTACATATTAAATAGCATTTGCTTGCTTCTATTTATATAAGCTTCGTTATTAATTAGTGTTCCTATGTTGAATAAATTATGCGCCATAAGAGAATTAGAGGCTGGAATAACATTATCGGATAATTCCATTTTTCTTGCTATTAAACCATCCCCTATATCACTCGTAAAGTAATACATGCCTGATTCATTATCGTAAAAATGTTCGTTCACATAGCTTGTTAATACCTCAGCTTTGCCTAACCAACTATAATCAAAAGTTATTTGGTAAAGCTTTACAAATAATTCGATAGTTAAAGAATAATCATCTAGAAAACCAGAAATATTTGCTTTCCCATTCTTATAATTTCTATATAAACTGCCATCTTCTTGCATCATTATACTAGCAATAAATGTGGCATTCTTTAAAGCAATACGCTTGTACTTTTCATTACTCAAAGCCATATAAGCATCCACATAGCCTACAGCCATTAGTGCATTCCACGATGTTAGCACTTTATCATCTAAACCCGGAGGAATTCGTTTTACACGTTCCTTAAGCAATTTATTTTTTGCTTTGGCTATATCTTCATTACTGAGCTTATGCTTACTTATCTTTTCAGGATTCGTTATCCAAGCTATGTTCTCTCCCTCCCAGTTTCCATTGGCTTCAATATTATACAAATCGCAGAACCAAGTTGCATCCTTTCCTAAAACATTATCTATTTCTGCTTTTGTCCAAACATAATATTTACCTTCTACTCCTTCACTATCAGCATCGTACGATGAATAAAAAGCACCATCCTTGGTGGTCATTTCCCTTTCAACAAACTCTAAAGTTTCCTCAATTACATTTTTAAATAACTCATTATCAGAATATTTATAGGCCTTTGCATATAGCGATATTAACTGCCCATTATCGTAAAGCATTTTTTCAAAATGAGGTACTTTCCAATGGGCATCGACACTATAGCGAGCAAAGCCACCACCAATATGATCGTAAATACCACCATTGGCTATTTTTGTTAAGGTAAGTTCTACATGCTCTTGAATTTCTTTATCCTCACTATGATAGGCATAACGTAAAAGAAACTCCAAGCTTGTTGGCATTGGGAATTTAGGAGCTCGTTTTGTTCCTCCCCATTGCTTATCTAAGGATGGCTTCAATCCTTCAACAATATTATCCAATTGGCTTTCCTCAAAAACTTTTGGTTCCGATTTAACAGATATCAATTCACTGTTGACAATTCCTTTGATAAGGTCATTAGCAACTTGTTCAACTTTTGTTTTATCGGTTTTATAAGTATCTGCTAAACCCAATAGAACTTGTTTCCATTGCTCGGCTTTAAAATAGGTGCCACCATAAACTGGTCTTCCATCATACATGGCAAAACAATTCAAAGGCCAGCCACCACTCCCGGTCAATAATTGTACTGCCGACATATAAATCTGATCCACATCGGGGCGTTCTTCTCTATCAACTTTAATACATACAAAATACTTGTTCATTATTTCGGCTATAGCTTCATTTTCAAAGGATTCATGCTCCATTACATGACACCAATGGCACGATGAATAACCAATACTTATAAGCACTAATTTATCTTCTTGTTTAGCTTTTAAAAAAGCCTCCTCGCCCCAGGCATACCAATTCACCGGGTTATGGGCGTGTTGTAGTAAATAGGGACTTGTCTCGTTAATAAGGCTATTTGTATATTTCCATTCCTCTTTTTCTTTCATTTTTGGAGTATTTTTATTCTGACCATTATGATTGCCGCAAGCCGAAATAATAACTATTAAAACTAGAACTATTTGCCTCATAACAATAAAAATTAGGTGCAACATTTTTTATACATGCCAAACAATGGCATTGCAGAAAGGTTTATAAAAAAAATAGAATAATTGAATTTAGCATTTGCCTAATACCCACAAGTAATTGCTCAACCCCTTGATGTGTGGGTTTAACTTGAATATAATAGATAAAATATTCTTGTTGCAAAACTCTGTTAATCAATTAGTCAAACCCTCACTCTGCGGATTTAAGGATTTGATAGAACAAAAGCACATACCAGCCTGACAGCTAGACATTATTTTGAAGCACGAATACAATTAGTTAAAACTAAATCACTATTGATTGAAAATACATAGGTATGAATAATATATTCATTAACAGTTACTTAACTGTGTGTTTTTTAGTATATAATCTTTAATAGTTGGATGAAATACCATGCTTTTTTGCACTTTGATAATTATTTTTGAATTTAAGACATATATTTTTAGTATTAAAGCAATTATTTTATTTAATTTACT
>JAUXEM010000202.1 GCA_030620515.1 Salinivirgaceae bacterium | reverse complement strand
TTATCGAAAATTAGAAAATGACCTAAAAACACATAAGAAAATATGTAGTGTACCATTATTTTCCTAATTCCCTGATTGTCAAGTTGATTTTTCAAGTATTATACAAGTTGGGTTAAAGGGTACTATACCAGAGGTTTACTTCAAAGCTTAAACAATAGCCATCATAAAGCCATTGACGATTTTAGCAAAGCATTGGAAATAAAACCAGATTGCTGTAATGCCTATTTTAACAGAGGTATATGCAAAGTTAATCTTGAAAACTATAAGGATGCACTAACAGATTTAAACAAAGCAATAAGCATTGAACCAACAAATGCAAACGCCTTTTTTAATAGGGGAATTGCAAAATATAACTTAAATAAAAAGGACGAAGCTTGTATTGATTTAAGAAGGGCTAAAGAATTGGGATTTAATGACCCCGATGATTTATATTCAAAATATTGCCAATAAAATAAAGGCAAATATCAAACCTAACTATCTAAATTTGATATTTGCCTTTATATATTAAATTGTCTACTTTTTAATTATGGCATCTTCCATAATTACATTATAGGTGTATCCTGCTCCAAAATCTTTATTTAGTGTAATTACACCTTTACATGTAACAATATCGCCTAATGCAATATTTTCCTGAATTGTAGTTACTGTAAGATCAAAATCATCAGCTGTTCCAGTTCCATCTTGTATATGAACCCAATTTTTGTTCATTATTCCCAAATTCACTTTTACTATCTCACCACGTATAATAACATCTTTAGCATCATAGTTTTCTTTATTTCCAAAAAGCTCACCAATAGATATGCTTCCTTCTACACCTTCAACTTTAATCTCTTTCTTTATAGCAACATTTTTTTTGCCATGTGAATGAGAAGAATCTCCATGAGGAGATGCTATAGGTGCATCAGCAGCCGCCAGAGGTGGTTGCTCACTAACCTTTTCAACAAAATACACAGTTTCAAAAACTCTGTTTAAATCTTTACTTTCAAAGTTTTTCATTTCCAGAGCTCCATCATAGTAATAAGTTGCCCCAACATTAGCAACCATTTTTGGAATTGCAATCCAAAATTCTTCCTTATTTTCAGTTACACTTAAATAGGTATAGCTATTTGCATACACTACTTCCATTACTTCTACTTTATGACCTTGATATGTTTCTTCACTGTTTGTGGTTTTATTACTACAAGCAAATCCAAAAACTATAACTAACGCTATTATTAAACTAAAAAGATTCTTCATTATTATTAAATTAAATTCATAACTATGTAATGGTTAAAGATAAAAAAAACCTTACAAAAAGCAGGGTGATACATATCAACTATTTCATTGCTAAATATCTATATACAATTAAATATCCTCGGGGCAAGCCTACGAGGTATTACAATTCAACCTGCCCACCTGCCCAGGCGGGTCTCAAACAAACAAACAAACAAACAAAAAAGGCAAGCCTTAAGGGATTTGTCCGCCATGAAATTTTGGCAAGCGAGTTGTACTTAAAGTGATTAAATATGAATAACTTCGCCGTAAGCTGCTGCTGCAGCCTCCATTATTGCCTCGCTCATAGTTGGATGCGGATGAATAGCTTTTATAAGTTCATGCCCTGTTGTTTCCAATTTTTTAGCAACTACCAGTTCTGCAATCATTTCAGTAACATTTGCTCCTATCAAGTGAGCTCCTAGTAATTCACCATATTTTTCATCAAATATTAGTTTTACAAAGCCATCTTTCGTACCGGCAGCACTAGCTTTACCCGATGCAGTAAAAGGAAATTTTCCAACTTTTATATCGTATCCAGCATCTTTGGCAGCCTTTTCTGTCATACCTACTGAACCTATTTCGGGAATAGTATAAGTGCATCCTGGTATGTTATTATAATCAACTGGCGAAGGTTTTTCCCCAGCTATTTTCTCTACACAAGTAATACCTTCAGCCGATGCAACATGAGCTAAAGCCGGGCCATGAACAATATCGCCAATTGCAAAAACACCTTCTACATTAGTTTGATAGAAATCATTTACCTTTACTTTACCATTTTCAAGTTCAATGCCTAATTCCTCAATACCTATTCCTTCAATATTCGGTGTTACACCAACTGCAGAAAGAACAATATCCGCTTCATGAACTTCTTCGCCTTTTTTAGTTTTAATGGTAACCTTACATTTATCACCCGAAGTATCTACCGATTCAACCGATGAGTTAACCATTACATTCATTTTGGCTTTTTTGAAAGAACGTCCTAATTGTTTCGAAACGTCTTCATCTTCATTTGGTACAATGGTTGACAAAAACTCAACTAAAGTAACCTTTGTACCTATTGTTGAATAAAAGTAAGCAAATTCACTGCCTATTGCCCCTGAACCAACAATTATCATACTCTCAGGTTGTTTTTCTAAGGTTAAAGCTTTACGATAGCCAATAATTTTCTTTCCATCTTGCGGAAGATTTGGCAATTCTTTTGAACGAGCACCTGTTGCCAATATAATATTGGTTGCTGTAACTTCTGAAACTTTTCCATCTGCATCGGTTACTTCAACGGTATTTTTAGCCTTTAACTTTCCAAAACCTTGTATTACTTCTACTTTATTCTTTTTAAACAGAAACTGTATCCCCTTGCTCATACCATCAGCAACACCACGACTACGTTCTACCATTTTTGTAAAATCAGCCTTAACTTCACCTTCAATAGTTACACCATAATCAGCAGCATGCTTCATATAATCAAATACTTGAGCGCTTTTTAAAAGCGATTTTGTTGGAATACATCCCCAATTTAAACAAATACCTCCTAATTCAGATTTCTCTATAACTGCTGTTTTCAATCCTAACTGTGTTGCTCTAATTGCAGCAACATAACCACCAGGACCACTTCCTATAACTAATAAATCGTAATTCATCTTTCTATTCGTTTAAAAATTAATTAAGTGTTTCTTTTTCAATCATATACTTTTGTATGAGTTCCACTAAAAATAAATGCCTCCCTCGCATGAGGGTTTCAAATGTTTAAGAAATTAAAGAAACATTGCCGTTTGGTTTAGATTCTATTCAATAATTATTCATTGATATTATAGAATACTAATCCATGGGCTTGTATATATTGGCAAATGCCTATAATAATATCTATTTATAATTTCACCTATTTAACAGGCAAAAATTGCTTTTGTTTTCGTTTCAGCCTTTCAATTAAAATTTTTAACACTTTACCCATAAAAAATATCAAAGTAAGAGTAAAAATAATAGAAGCTCCCGAAGGTATTCCTAACCAGAATGAACCTGCAAGGCCAGCCATAGTACCTGCAAAACTAATAAGTATTGAATATAATATTATTTGCTTAAAGTTGTTTGAAAACAGGTTAGCTGTATTTTGTGGTAATGTTAGCATGCTCATTACCAATATAATTCCAGCAACACGTATATTTATAACAATTCCTAAAGCAATTAATAGCATTAAAGAATAGTTAATAAGCCTTACTGGGGCTTTTTGAGCTTTAGCAAAATTCTCATCGAAACTTACAAATAGTATTGGATGATAAAATAAAATAAAAAATAATGCTATAACTAATGCTAATATTCCCATAAATACTAATTCGCCGGTACTTACAGTTAGGATACTACCAAATAAATAACTCATTAAATTGGGTGTAAAACCTGGAGTAATGTAAATAAATATTATTCCTATTGCCATACCTAAAGACCATAGTATACCAATACTTGAATCATTCCGCACATTCCCTTTTTTACTTATCCACTCAATACCAAAAGCTGACAGTACTGCAAATACAGCTGCTCCCACAAAAGGAGGTAAGCCTAAATAAAAAGCCATACCAATACCGCCAAACGAAGCGTGGGTTATTCCACCAGAAATAAAAACCATGCGTTTACTAACAATATATGAACCTAATATTCCACAAATTACACTCGAAAAAAGCGATGCAATAAGTGCATGATTTATAAATGTATATTCAAATATTCCTTTAAAAAAATCCATGAATTAGTGTTTATGTGTAGCTAAAACCTGATGAGGAACTTCGCCGTGTGTTATAATTTGTATTGGACATTCGTAATGCGCTAATTGCTCAGCAGTAATCTTATTTGATTTATGGTAATGTAAATGACCATTTACACAGGCTATAGTTTTCACATGACTAGAAATAGTACCTATATCGTGAGATACCATAATAATAGCTATTTGTTTATTTAGTTCAGCCAACCATTCAAATAATTCACCTTCAAATTGACTATCAACAAAAGTACTGGGTTCATCTAGTATTAATAATTCAGGCTTACTAATTAATGCCCTACAAAGCAATGTGCGTTGTATTTGCCCTCCAGATAACTGACCAATAGCCTTGCTTCGTAAATGAATAATTCCTGCTTGTTTCATTAAAACCTCAGTATGTTCTTTATCCGTTTTATTAACACGTTTAAACAAGTGCTTTTTTCCCGACAATCCAGATAGGATTACCTCTTCTACAGAAATTGGAAATGCCTTATCAAAAGGATTAAACTGAGGTAGATAACCAATTTTTGATTTTCTAATATTTACATCAATAGAGCCTTCCCAAATAGGGATTAAGCCTAAAATAGATTTTATTAATGTAGTTTTACCTCCTCCATTAGGGCCAATAACACCAATAAAATCGGTTTTATTTACCTGCATATTTACGCTATCAAGAACCTTTTTGCTCTGGTAGCCAATAGTCACATTTTTTATATTTACAAGTTGTTTATTCATATTATCCTATTAAACTATTATTAGAAATTGACATTTTTTAACGTGGTAATTAGACACCACATTTATGTGGTGATTAATTACAAATAATACCAGAGGCTTTAGCCCACCTTAATTCTTTTTTCTAATAATATCAAACCCATATCGCTTTATAAATTTGTTATATTCCTGTTCAAATGTTAATCCTTTATGGTGCTCTTCTTGCCTCGCGATATATTGTCTCACTGCAGGTAACTTTTCATCATGTACACCAATTGCCATATATTCATCTTGCCATTGAAATTTATGCTTAGTCAACTTATTCTTATTTATCCAAAAGGATGACTCTCCTTTTATTAATTGAGCAATCTTCCCAATGCTTAAATCATCATTTAAAGATACAAAACAATGAATATGATCATTGTATTCATTTATAAAGTCAATATAAATATTTTTCTTTATTGCATTTTCCTTAATGTGATTAAATACATCTTGTCGGATGTTTTTCGTTAAGTAGGGTTCTCTATTCTTTGTTGACCAAACATAATGAACATATACCTTAATAAATGACATTTTTATAATATTTATGGCTAAAGCCGATTGTGTTATATACATTTTAAAACGGCATTAAAGCCGTTCCTAGTTAGTCAATATATAGTATCATTATAAATTCTACTATAAGTATCACCAAACTCTTTCATAATATTGAACCAATTGTAATTTAAAGGATTCATGGGAGCTACAACACCATTTATTTCGTTGGCAATACTTTGCGCTTGAGCATCACTAAACTCTTGTTGAATAAATATAATGCGTATGTTCTGTTCATTTGCAAAATCAATTATTTGCTTCATCTTTTCAGCTGTTGCTTCTTTTCCATTATGCTCAATGGCAATTTGTTTTAAGCTATAATCTTTTGCTAAATAAGTCCAAACCGGGTGATAAACAATAAAACTAGTTCCACCAGCATTTATTAATTGTTTCTCTAAAATAGTATGAACACTATCTATTTGCATGGAAAAGTTCTCTAAATTACTTTTCATATCTAGGGCATGCTCAGGATACAATTCACATAATGTATTGCAAATAATTTGCACTTGTTGCTTTACAAGCTTTGGCGAAAGCCATATATGAGGATTAAATCCTTCATGGCTATGCGAATGTCCATCAGTATCAACATGATCAATTCCAAAATCATCTTCAGTAATTAATTCTATTCCTTTAGCTGTATTTACTACTTTCAATTCCGGATGAATCGATATTAATTTATTCATCCAGGCTTTTTCAAATGCAATATGCCCTATACGAAAATAAGCTGTTGATTTTGACAATTCAGTCATTTGCAAAGGCGTAGGCTCATAAGTAGCCGGGCTCCCTCCTGGAGGAACCATTACATTTACATTTAACCAAGAGCCAGCTATTTGATCCACAAAAAACTTTTGAGGCACAATGCTTACGGTAACTGTAGGTTTATGGTCTGAATTAGAGGTGTTATTACAACTAGTTGCTAAAAGCACTGCAAATACAAGAAATACTATTTGTTTTAACATAAATTATTAATTATATTTTTTTTTGAATTACAAAAGTAACAATAATTCGAAATGACAATTAGTATTTAATTTTGTTTATTTAATATATGTACTTACTACAAAAACATTTCCTT
>JAUXEM010000095.1 GCA_030620515.1 Salinivirgaceae bacterium | reverse complement strand
TAATCTTAAGGGCAAACAACAATACAACAGAATGAAACATACAAATGTAGGTATTTTTATGTTTGTAAAAGATGCAGAAGTAACTACAGAAGGTAGAGGTAAAACGGAATATATTAAAGTAGATCGTGGCGAACCGCCAAAAGAAAAAATAAAAGGAGAGCCATTTCAACAAATTTTTAAACGTAGAGAAGAATTTTATCCTTTTCCAAAAGGCGTGATTATTCCTGATTATATTCAAGAATTAAAAGATGAACATAAACCAAACGGAATGAGCATAGGTGTTATGTCATCATTTTCAGGTGCTATTTACAGAAATGTTTTTGATTTAATGCACGCTGATACTGACAGGGAATGTAGAGCTATAGCGGGTGAAATTCCGCGCGGCATTGCAGGTATTATAGAGAATGCAAAAAGGTTAGATAAAACACACCCTTTCAGCGGAGTTTATTTTTACTTTTTTTAACAGATTTACTTGCTATTTAATTGTATATAGCTATAATAGTAATTGACAGTAACAAAAACACATTAAAAAGGCAAAAATAATGAAATTATCCTTCCAAGAAAAAGCATTAATAATTGTAGCAATAGACAAAGAAATAAAAGAGTTAACTTCTTTATCTACTATTGTTCGTAGCAACCACCCTAATTTAGTAAGAGAAAAAGCGCGTGATTTGCGGGAATTACAAAAGAGGTTTTTAAAATGATCAAAGAATACATATTTTTTTGGTTTAGTGATGCAGGTGTTATGTTGATTTTAATAGTTGTTTATGGTCATGATAAAGATGTAGCTTTTTATGGTTCTTTAATATTTTCTATTATTCTTATTCTTTTATGTTCTTATAGATTTATTAAATTAAAAGAAAAATATTTATTAAATAAAGGTATATTAAAATGAACTCAGACCTAACTCAAAAAGACAAAATAGAAATACAAAATTTAATTTATTCAGAGATAAAAAGTTTAAATGCTTTAAAAAAATTCAATAAAAGGGAATCTACAAAACAAATAACTAATTCACGTTTAGAATATTTTAAAGGTTTATTAAAAAGGGTTTAATTATGATTATTGAAAGATTAAAAATTTTTATTGGTTCATCTTTAATATTAGCTATAGCCAGCGCATTTATTTTTCTTATTTTTTTGGTTAGGGTGTATTAAAATGTGTGATTGTATAGTGAAAGTTAATGATAGTTTATTAAAAGTTAATTGTAACACTCAGTTAGATATTCCTTTTATGTTATCAAGGCATGAAAATAGTGTTATGTGTGACAGGGTTTCTATTTCTGTGTGTAAAATTGATAGTAAGAATAGAAAGAAAGCAAAATTAATATTAGCGTCGTATTGCCCTTTCTGTGGTAGTAAATATGACTAAACTCTTTTTCATAATAGTAACAGGCTCAAAGCATTACGTTCTTTATCAATGTTTTGGTATCAAAAATAGAAAGCATGTACATAACTTATTAAGGTGTAGTTACGATAGAATATTAGCTAAGCGAGAATTTAAAAAGTTAATAAAAGTTTTACATGGTAACGATGATTTTTCGATAGAGTTTAAAGGATAATAAAATGTCTAAAAGAATTTTATCCATAGCTGATGAATTATTAATAGTTGAACTTAAAATTTATCGTTTAGAATTACTTAAAAAGTTAAAGTTTGTTTCTGACAGGGCTTTAGCTAAAAAGTTTAATGTTAGTCGCAGGACTATAGGTAGGGTAGAGGTATGAAACATAACACAAGAAAATTTTATAAAATATTCTGGTCCGTTAATGGTGAATTATCTTTTAGATGGAAATGGTTAAGGGATTTGTATTTTTTTATAGAATCTAAGGGGTAACATAATGTCACATATAAAATTAAGTAAAGATGATTTATTGATGTTTCGTTTAGTTAATTTATTTAGGGAGGTTAATAATACAATTAATGATGAATTTAGTGGTAGAACGTGTAAAGAAAATCATATTATTATTGATAATAAAATCAATGAAGTTGAACAACTATTAAAAGATGTGATAAGGGAAAAGGTTAAAATATGAAAAATTTAACAGAAATAATTTATGTTGATGTTTCGATAGGTAGTGATATAAGAAATGCTGTCATAGAAATGAAAGAAGTAGCCATTAAAAGGGGTGTTATTGTTAAGGGTGATTTTAATGGGTTTGAATTAGAGGTGAGTATATATAGTGATATTGACAATATTATTGAAGATTATCGTAAAAATATAGAATGAAACAACTAGCAGTTTTAGACACAGAAACAGATTCATTTAGTGAGGTATGAAAAATGAATATAAAAGAAGCAAAATATTTATTATTGGCTACAAATCATTATATAGATTATTTAAAATCTTTATCGCCTGCTATTTCTACGGTAAAAATTATTTGTACGGAAATAGATACAATGAAAGAATTAGAAAGTAAATTATTAAATAAAATAAAATGTCTAAACAAATAGCCGTCCTAGACACAGAAACCGACCCCTTTAAATATGACAGGGTACCTAAGCCGTTTGCAACGGGTTTCTATAATGGAGAATCATACTATGAATGGTTCGGTGATGATAACATAGAGTCATATGTAAATTATCTTGATAATCTTGAAGAAGAAGAAAAAGAAAACTTAATAGTTTACGCCCACAACGGCGGCAAATTCGATTTTCATTTTTTCCTTAAATACATCGACACTGACATGGTGGTTATTAACGGTCGATTAGCAGAAATAAAAATATGCGGTGTAGTACACAGGGATTCCATTTTATTATTACCTATGGCGTTATCAAAATACAAAAAAGACGAAATAGATTATGATATATTTGAAAAGGGAGAACGCTGGAAACCGGAAAACTTTAAGGCAATAAAAGAATATCTAAAAAGTGATTGTGTTTATTTACATGAATGGATAACTAAATTTGTAGATCGTTTTGGTTCACCTCTTACCCTTCCAAGTGCGTCATTTAAGCAATTAAAAGAAACGGGTTATAAAGTAAAGAATACTAACATTCGATATGATGATAAGTTTAGACCGTTTTATTATGGAGGTCGAACACAGGTTTTTAAGAGTGGTGTTTTCAAAAAAGACATTATGTATTATGACATAAACAGTGCCTATTCTGATGCCATGCTTGAATGGCACCCATACAGTAATGATTATATAACACTGGATTACTTACCAGAAAAAGGCATGTATTTTGCTGATATATTGGCTATTAGTGGTGGTGCGTTTCCTTATAGGGATGAACAGGGCTTTTTAATTTTTCCTGCTGATAATGAACCACGTCAATACAATGTAACTTCATGGGAGATTGAAGCGGGTCTAAGGACTAATACATTAAAGATCATAAAAGTTAATGAAGTTTTACAACACACAAAAACTTTTCCATTTACAGATTTTGTAAATAAGTTTTACAAAGAAAAATCAGATTGTAAAAAGGCAGATGATAAAGACGGTGAAACATTCGCCAAACTTATTTTAAATAGTTGTTATGGAAAATTCGCATTAAATTCAAGATTATTTAAAAAGTATTGTATAACTCCGATTGGTTTTTTACCTCCTGAATTAATTAACTGGTATCAATTTTATGATGTTGACTCTATAGACTCATTAAAACAGGCTATTATATTTGATGATGAAATAAAAGATTATGAGGCCGATGAAAGGTTAAAGGTTTTAACATGGGAAGTATGCAGCGATATGGACGGTTTAACAATATGGCAACGTGATGAACCATCAAACAGATTTTACAATACAGCAACAGCAGCGAGTATAACGGGTTATGTTAGGGCGTTTATGTGGGAAACTATTTGCAATAGTGAAGGTGTTATTTATTGTGATACTGATAGTATTATGTGTGAAAAATTTCACGGTAAGCAATCTGATGAGTTGGGTGATTGGAAACTAGAGTGTATTTTTGATGAATTATATGTAAGTGGAAAAAAATTATATACCGATCATATAAAAGACAAAAAATATAATGATGAAAATAACTGGAAAAAAGCTAGTAAAGGCTCCCGATTAGAGTATAATGAAATTATAGAAATAGTCCGGGATAACAAGACAATTAACTGGATAAATAAAGCGCCTTCTTTTTCTCTTAAATATGGTGCACGATTTATTGATAGAGATATAAGGAAAACGGTATAATGATAGATGATAGTATGTTAAGAGTTGA
Source organism: Salinivirgaceae bacterium (assembly GCA_030620515.1). Lineage (GTDB taxonomy): Bacteria > Bacteroidota > Bacteroidia > Bacteroidales > SZUA-534 > JAUXEM01. The sequence goes on along the minus strand of JAUXEM010000095.1, from coordinate 9,278 downwards.
AGTAAATCAAAATGGTGTTGATAGTTTATATTTTTTTGAAATTGCTAATAATAAATTAATTATTACTAATTCATTAACTAAACAGCAGATTGATATTGCTCAATATAAAGGTATATTAGAGTTGCGAGATTATCTTAATTTTCTCACTGGTAAGAGAGTATAAAGATTAATAAAGGTCAAGGCACTAACCCATTATAAATAGTGTCGGTATTAAAAGGTAAAAGATTATGCAACCAGTAAAGAAAAAAGAAGCACAAACAGAAACAAAAACAGAAACAAAAACAGAAACACAACAGGAAACAAAAGTGTTATCGGAAATTATCCGAAAAATAACCGGTAAAGATGTTTTAGGTGAAATAACAAAGCCTGAGAAAGATATTGATTTATATACCGTGTTAGGTACTATTTACGGCTATGAAACAGGCAAGGGAACTTACGGCGAATTCATTAAGTTTAAGGGTGACTTTATGGCTGTTGTAAAAGACGGTGGTAAAGAATTCCGTGCGCCATCGGCAATTTTACCCTCGCCTATGGACATGGCCTTAGCTGGTATGTTTGATAAGGCTGTATCTGAGATGGTAGATGAAAATGGTGAGATTCCGACGGGCAAACGTGCGTCGTGTGAAATGGCAATAGTTATTGGTATAAAGCCTGCGACAAATGCTTATGGTTATGAATGGACAATGCGTCCTCTAATTGAATTGCAAAGTAGTAATGTTTTGGATTCGTTAAAAGATCGCGTTTTATTGCTGGAAAAGGACAGCTAAACGGCGGCTATTCTCTTTATGTAAGGCGGGATAATACCCGCCTTTTATTTGGCTGTATAAAATGAAAAGAAAAAATAAAACTACGAGTTCGTATAAAGAGTGTAATCAAAAGCGAATTAAAAAAGAGCCTGATTGGTTAATATATTTCATCATTTTATACATAGCTATTTTCGGTACATTATCATTAATCTATTTTATTAGGTGGTAGTCATGAAAAATTGCGGTAATTGTAAATATGAAAAAGAGGGAGTTTGCAGGCGTTTTCCGCCCCATGTATTTCCGATGCAGGCTAAAAATGCTTTAACGGGTCAGGTAGAAATGCAGGTAATCGCTTTACCTGTACAGGCTCACCCTGATAATTGGTGCGGTGAATATAAAGAAATGGAGAAAAAACTAGCGTCTGTAAATTAACAATAGGCTTGCAATCAATCCCTTTTTAGCTTAAATTCAATTCATATTAACCGTATATGAACTTAAATTTAACGTTAAAAAGGGGTTTTTTATGTCTTTAATCGAACAACCAATAGATGAACCGAATACAGAAATAATCTATGTAGATGAAACGGAATCTGATAAATTTGCTAATAATAGTTTAGATTCCGTTATTTCAGAATTAGGGGGTGATTCATTAGACGATATTTTATTGAAAATTTACCGTATTAATAAGGTTACTAAAAAGGAAGAATTTTGTTTTAATTCGTGTCCGGAAGAACTACCATTAGAACCCCGTTTAGTTTCCGAATACGGTAGCGGTGAATTCACAGTACGGGTAATGGTTCCAAACGAACAAGGAAGAAAGTCATTAAAACGTCGTTTAAATATTTCCATAGCGGAGCGTTTAAATTCTTATGTTGAACCTGTCAGAAATGATAGCGGCGATATAAAAGAAATTATGTCCGGTATGATGGAGGCCATGTCACAAAATCAAACAAACATGATGCAGATGTTTAAAGAGTCACAGTTAGAATCTCAAAATAAGACACAGGAATTATTGATTAGTGTTTTATCTAATAAAAGCGATGACAAACAGCCAACATTATTAGAAACAATGGCGGCATTAAAAGCATTAACACCCGACACAAAGGACCCTATGGAAGTATTCGGGCAAATGCTCACAATGAATCGTGAAATAAAGGCTGAAATGACACCGGAAACACCGCCTGCTGAGGGGAGTTTTGGGCAGTTAATGGAGGGCGCTAATAAGCTAATGGATATGGCAAGTAATGCACCTAAAGCACCACCGCAACAAGCACAACAAAGAACCGCTGAAAATCAGCAAAGACCTGCTATACAATCACCTGAACAACAGGAAAAGGAACAAACAGACATGAATACTTTAATGAGAATGCGTTTAAAATCAAATCTTAACATGTTAAATGAAAAGGCAAAAGCTGGTAGTAATTCGGCTTTGTGGGCTGATGTAACGATTGATGAAGTACCGGAACAATATTATCCGCAATTAATTGCCGCTTTAGGTGATAGTGATGAGCAGGGATTTATTAATTTAATGTCGATAAACCCGGTTATTGAACCGAATAAAGACTGGTTTATTAGTTTTATCGGTGAAATTCGCGCGGCTTTTGTTGAGTCTAAAGAACCGGAAATAGAACCGGAAACAGAACCCGATTTGACAGATGATACTGTTTTAGGTGATGATAGTGAAAATAAAGATATTTCTATTAGCGAACCTGAGATAGACACGACTGATAATGTTGATACGCAAGAAAGCGAACTATCAAACGCAAACGAAAGCAACACTTAAAGGTATTCCCGGTGGTAACACAGGGATACGTGTTACTTTGCGGGAAATGGTCAAGGTAGTTAATGATGCTAAAAAGAACATTAATAATCGTGAATTAGCTTTATCTATTGTAGAAAATCTCCCTCCCAAATGCTGGTCATGTGAAGCTAAAGCCATTCAGCAATATATTCATAACACAATACGCTATGTTAGAGATATAGACGGTATTGAAACCATAGCAACGCCAGAAAAAACATTGCAATACGGTCAGGGTGATTGTGATGATATGGTGGTATTAGCTGCGACCTTATTACAGGTGATAGGCCATCCGGTAAGGTTCATTGCTGTAGGCTTTAATAATAAGGCTGTATCCCATGTTTTAATTGAAACTTTAATCGGTAATAAATGGCTTCCTATGGAATTAACGGAGGCTATCCCTTTTGGTGAATATCCGCTCAATATAACCTCTAAAATAATACAGAACATAAAGCTATGAGCATAAAGCTATGATGATTCGTTCAGTTCAAGGTTTAGGTGACTTCTACCGCAAATCGGAAGTTGAATTTCTCGGCACAGAAATTAATTTTCGTTTTATGACGGTAGAACAACTGGATAAAACAATAGCCGAATCCATCGCGTTATATAATAAACTTTATCCGCCTAAAACATCAGGTTTTGATAAATTTATGCGTCAAGCTATCCCTATCGTCGTAATAGGTGGTGCCGCTGTTGTTTCGGGTGGCGCTATATTAAGTGCTTATGGTGTTGGAATGGGAACCGCTGCCGGGGCAGTAAGTAGCGCGCTTACTGTCAGTATTGGTGAAGGCGCAGTATTAACCAGCATACAAAGTGGTGCAACGGCTATTGCTGCGGGTGGTGCTTTATATGGTAAAGTAACAGGTGATACGCCCGACGATTTAATAAAAGTTTCTAAACTTATTAAATCAGATAATGCTTTAGATATAATGGAAAAAGTGGCTAAAGATGAACTGGCGAAAAAAGGCGTTGAATTACAGCAAGGTGATAAAAACAGTAATAATGCTTTACGTGAACGATTAAAAAAAGAGCAACAAGTTTTATCAGAAAAAATGGTAATAGCCGCTAATAAAAAAGCGGAAAGTTTGGGACAGGAAACACCCTCTAGCAAGAAAATAAAAGGTATGGATATTGCTGTTTTAGCAACACCTTTTCTACTTTATTTTTTAGGTTAATATTATGCTAGTAAAAAATACACCTTATGTTCAATTTGCCGCTGTGCAACGTCAATGTTATATGGACTTGGGCGTAACCGCTGCTGATGTAAAAGAATATTTTGAAGTTTCAGCATACAGAAATGTACTGGATATGCTTAATACTTTTGAAGGTGTTTTAAATCGTTGGGGACAGGATTTACACGACCAGAATATTAATCTTTATTCATTCCCTCCCGGTGCTAGATATTTAGGTGCGGCTAATGTTGGTTATGCAATTTCTAAAATTGGTCAACAGCACGGATGGAATGAAGTATATGTTTATTCAGCAAAACAATTATCGAAAAACGGTTTAAGACCTGTATTACCGGTAGCAAGTAATTATACATTTTTAACGCAAGCTTTTGAGCGAGGTTTTTCTGGTAGTGCTGGAACTCAAGCACATTATCAAGCAATCATTAATAAATATAAAACCCTTTCTGGTCATTTTAATGTTGCTGATTTATTAAATTTAGCCCGGCAAATTAACTGGGAATTAAACCGGGTACGTTTACCTGTCCCGCATAATTTCAGACAGATTAACGAAAAGATACAGGGCAGGGCTTATAATATTGTAGCCCGTAAAGGACAGGACGGTTCTATAGCAAAAGGTAACAATTCTAATTACATAAACCTGATGGAATTAATTAGCGTTTATGGTCAATTAAAAGTGTCTATAAATGTTTTAAGAGTTTCTACACGAAAAGAAATTGATGCAGCTAACTTAGCCAGAAAGGTTCAGGAAGAAACATTACGGCGTGAACAAGAAGCACTTATTACACGTCAAAAAGCGGAAGCGGAAGCGGAAGCAAGGCGATTAATAATATTAAGCGAGCGAAAAGCCGCTTTAGAAAAAGAATTTCAAGAGGCCGAAGCCCTAAAAGCCAAACTAGCAGAAACCCGCGCACAATTAGCCGCTGAATTACAGCTATTAGAGGCATCAAAACAGGTTGCCACACCGCCCGAAATAGTGGCTATTGAAACAAAACAGGTGCAGGTTATAGATGCCATTGAAAAGGTTGAAATAGTTGCTATAGATAAAGATGCCGCTTTAGAGACAGCAAAACAGGCGGCTATCAACGTCAATAATGAATTGATTGAAGCTAAAAACGAGCAAGTTGCTATTGCTGACATTATTTTAACTGATTTAGAGCAACAAAAAGCGGTATCTACCCCAATTGAAATAGCGCAGCTTGAACAGCAACAACAAACAATAATCGCCGAGACGCAAACCTTTGAACCTATTTATATTCCACCCGCTAATGTCAATATCACATTACCGGAAAGCAAAACACTTGCACCAACAACAGAAAAGAGTAATCTTGTACCTATATTATTAACCGTTGCCGCCGGGGTAATCCTAACATGAACATAAATGCAGAAATCAGAACAGAAAAACGGGCTTTAAACAGGCACGTAGCTAACGTTAAACGGATATTATCAAAAGACCCTCAAGCTAAACAGCAATTTGATTTTATAATGAAAAAGCATAAAAATCGTGGGCATTATATGGGCGCGACCACCACCCAAGTTGCCGATGACACGTCGTGGTGGGAAACCGATTTTGTTACTGATTTATTTGATTTGGGTGTGAATGCCGCCAGTTCTCACCTGATAAGTAAAGATGAAACAGACCGTTTGAATGTTGAGCTACAACAAATTGAAGCTAAAAACCGAAGTCTGGACAAACAAATAACTTTACAACGGACACTAGGGCAACAGGCCGGGGCTTATGGTGGTAGTTTTATGGATGAGCTTTTAAACAGCCCAATTAAATTAGCCGCGCTCGCTGGATTAGGTTATTACTTTTTTATGCAGAAAAAACCTAAACGCCGTAGATAATGCCTGAAAATATTAACAAGGAATTATATGCGCATTTTTCGCGTATGGAAAAGGCGCAAAGTGTAAGAGTTTTTGATGTATTACTGCTTGGGCCTGCAATGGTTTATGCTGGTTATAAGAAAAAATTAACGCCCAACTTAAGTACACTATTTATGCTTGCCGGCGTAGGTACTATAATTTTTAATGGCGCTAATTACATTAAAATAGAACAGCTCAAAAAATCCATAAGGTAAACCAATGGCTGAAAACACAGAAACATTAACAACAAGTGACGTTAGTTTATTGAATCGTTTTAAACTTAAAGCAGATGAATTTATGATTGCTTTAGGACGATTAAATGCGATTAATAATGTACCTGATAATCTACAGGAAGAATATAGCGGTCTACGGTCCACCGCTGATTATGTTCAATCAACTATTACATGGATAACCTCAAGCGTGGATTCTGTTACCGGTTTTTTCTCTGATATTTTTAACTTTGATGGTGTATCAGGCGTAAGGGATTATATAAACGGTCAAAATGTGGGTAATATGGGATTAGTTCCCCTGATACCTTTAGCCGCTATTAGTGGCGCTCTAGCTTTAATGTCAAAATTTATAGCTGATGTTTATGTTTTTGAACGAAAAATTACAGAACAAAAGCGACTTGAAAATACAGGTATGTCACCTATGCAGGCCGCTGATGTTGTAGACAAAATAAAAGGGCAAACATTAACAGATAATTTAGCGAGTATAGCTAAGCCTGTAGCGTGGGGTTTTGGGTTGTTTTTCTTATCTAAGGTTATTCGGGCGTATATGAAATGAGCTTAAAATTTATTATTCAGGTTATTACAACTAATCATCAGACCGGATACTATACTGGAAATAGTATTGATACTGTTAAGGCAAAAGCTAAACGATACAATACTGAAAATGAAGCTAAAAAATTAGTCGCTCCCCTTAAGAAAGCAACAGGTTTAATGAGTGTTAGCGTTGTGGGTGACTGGGTGTCACAAAAAAAGCGCGTTGTTAAAAAGAATCGAATAGTTAAAAAGAAACGGGTAGTTAAGAAAAAACGTGTTGTTAAAAAGAAACGAACAATAAAAAAAAAACTAACCCCATAGCAGGAAGCAAAAAACGTAGAATAAACAAAGCAACAAATTTATATCAAGACTTCACAGGACACACAGCGGATAGTTACGAAATAGCAAATATCCCTGATTATGATACCGGCTTGAAAGTAGGTAAATGTTGCGGTATTATGTATGAAACAATTCGAGACGGTAAAAAAGAGAAATACCTTCACGAATTTAAAAAGACCAGCCAACCAGACTTTTGTATTAGTCATGATGGTCAACAAATATTCCTTATCGGTGGCTCATATTTGTTTAAAGATTCCGGTATCAATGATACCTAACTTAAACAGAGACTTATTAACATGGCACAATTAATGCTAGTTAATCCTTCAACACGCAAAGCGAGGAAAAAGAAAATGGCTACCCGCAAACGCCGTACAGCAGCACAATTACGCAACGATAAACGATTAGGACGCATGGCAAAAGCCCGCGCTAGAGCTAAACGTAATCCAGTAGCAAAACGCAAAGCACCCGCCCGGAAACGTATAGCCATTTCTGCACCTTCACGCCGTACCGCTCGCACACCAACAAAACGATTAATAGCGCGCCGCCGCCGTAATACAAAACGCACATATTTTCCCAACCCTTCACGCCGTTCCGGTAAAATGACCATTAAGAACGTGGTCGATAACCAGATAAAACCCGCCGCTATTCAGGCCAGCGGTGCATTAATGCTTGATATTGGTTATGGCTATTTAGGTGGATACATTCCCGCTATGCTTAACACCGGCATGATGAAACATGCGACTAAAGGCGTAGTCGCTATTGCTTTAGGTATGGTCGCTAGTAACTTTATGAACAACACCACCGCTAATAAATTGGCGTTGGGTGCGATGACTGTTACCTTCCACGATGCACTTAAAGAAGCAATGACCACCTTTATGCCAGCAATCCCTATGGGTGAAGCCGGTTATTATAATGCTTCACCTGTTTATAATTCACCACTGGGTTATTACTCAGACGATAGCGGTGATGGTATGGGTTATTATTCCGATGATTCCGGTGATGGTTTTAGAGTAAATCAACAATCATTCGATACGTCAGATATTTAACGTTAAATTAATTATGGAATCCATGCAGGGACGCACCACACAACGACCACATTTATAAAGGTAAATTATTATGCAAAACGGACGTAAACCACCATCAGCAAATGCAATCACCCGGTATGCAGTTAATCAGGCCGGTACAAAAGATGTCGTATACCAACCACTCTACGACTATCAGACTTATGCGCTAGCTGGTCAAACTTCGCTGTCTTTCTTTCAAAACCCTATCGGTCAATCCGGTAAAACGCTGGCTGACACTAATATGTCAATCGGTGGCTCATTACCCGCACCTCAACTGTTCATTGTTTCGGCTATCTGTATTGACTTTTTTCCCGGTAATGATGTGAATCTTTCCGCTGTCGATGAAGATGCAAAAAATTGGGATGATGTTTATACCTTCATGAAGTCAGGTTATCTTGATTTTACCGTGGGTACAAAATCGCGGTTACAACAAGCTCCTTTAGGTTCCTTCCCACCAACCTATCGTTTAGGTGGTGGTGCAGCTCTTACAGGACAAAATGCCGCTGCTGGAACTATTACAGGTGTTGATTATGCAAGTGTTGCGGGTCAGACCTTTAATATTATTCCAGTATCAATTCCGTCTACTCAGAACTTTATCGTAACCCTTAATTGGCCTTCCGCCGTACCAATTAACGCCGCTGCCCGAATTGGCGTTAAATTAATGGGTGATCTGTACCGTTCTGTAGAGTAAAAGCTATATAATTTTTCTCCTGAAAGGTATGTACATGAATGTACGGTATGAGAACGTTTTACCGCAAGGAAGCGGTAGTTCAGGAGGGATTTTTTAAGACTTTTTCGATAAAGAAGTTTTAAATAATCCCACAACCAAAAACGCATTTAAGAGGTACACATCTAATGCAACAGCAAAAACTTACAGTTCAAGAAATTAAAAACGGTAAAGGCTTACAGAAAAGTTTTTATATCTATACCCTGTCACTTGCAAGCCTTGCAGCAGGCGCAACAAATTCCGACCTTGTGAACATCGAAAACGATTCACAATTTGTCTGGATTAAAACGTCTATTTTTGCCGATATTGCTGGCGCAGTTCAAACAGATGAGTCGCGTGTATTGCCACTGATTAATGTCCAGTTAACGGATACCGGTAGTGCTAGACAATTTTTTGATGAACCACAACCCGTAGGCAACTTTGCCGGTTCTGGTCAATTACCTCAAATTCTACCCGCGCCTTTTATCTTTAGTAATAACGCGAATATAAATGCAAGCTTTACAAATTTCAGTAATGCTACTACATACGCTAATATTAAGCTGTCCTTAATCGGTTTTCGTGTTTATCAGTTTGGTAATACTTTTCAGGGTTAATTTTTCTTTAATAATTTATAGGATTAATCATGAATAATTTAAAGGATTTGCCAGAACGACAAAGACCTAATCCCGGTTATGGAAGTGGTCATTATGATAAACCGTTAGAGTCACGCTATAGAGAAGTAGTACAACGTAGTACATTTAACCAACAATTATCTAATATTACTGATACATCTAGCGCAGTATTAAAT
>JAUXEM010000227.1 GCA_030620515.1 Salinivirgaceae bacterium | reverse complement strand
CCGTCACATAGCCACCAAATATAATTAATGAAACTATTTTTATGGGTTTTTTAATTTTAATGGTTGTTCGCGGAAAACGACGTGCAAAAATCATCCCAATAGTTAAAGGAATTCCTAGTAATATTATCATTGTTTTAAACATTTCAATAATATCAATTTGTACAGGAATAACCATGTGAGAAGCTGATGAATATATGGTTGCATATATACCTCCCCAAAAAGCAAAATTCAAGGGTGTCATAATTATAGCTGAAATATCGGCAATAGCAGTTAATGTAACAGAAAGCTCAGTATTACCTTTAGCATGTGCTGTCATGAAATTTGATATATTGCCACCTGGGCAAGCTGCCACCAATATCATTCCTAAAGCAATACCCGGCGATGGGTTTAGTAATAAAACTAAACAAAGCGTTAGAAAAGGCATTACAATAAATTGAGTTGCAACTCCTAATATAGTTGGCTTTGGATTTGTAATTACATCCTTAAACCTACTTATTCGTAAGTCGAGAGCTATGCCAAACATAATAAATGCCAGAGTAAAGTTTAATAGAGTTAAACTTTCTGCACTAAAATTTAATTGTATTTCGTCAAGTACTTCTAAACCTTGAAACATAATATTTTTTTTAAAAACAGATGTAAAATTAAGTAATTACACGTCTAATAAAGGTAGTTTAAATACTACTTTTACTCAATAGTCTATTCTGTTGGTGTTCCGTATAAATCATAGTCATCCGCCTCATTAATATGTACCTTATAGAATTCACCAAGTATTAAAGGCTTTTTAGATGATACTAATACCTCTCCATCAACCTCAGGGGAATCAGATTCTGTACGGCCTATGTAATATTCACCTTCTCGCCTATCAATTAAAACCTTACACGTAGTATTAATCTTATTTTGATTATGTTCGAATGATATCTGCTGTTGTAATTCCATTAGTTCACCTGCACGTCTGTCTTTTACTTCTTGCGGAATATCATCTTTATAATTTAGATAACTGTAAGTATCATCTTCGTGTGAGTATGGAAATACACCTAAACGTTCAAATTTCACATCTGATACAAACTGTTTTAATTGTTCGAAATCTTCTTCTGTTTCGCCAGGATGCCCAACTAGTAAGGTGGTTCGCAAAGTAATACCTGGTACTTGTTTTCTAAATTCCTCAATTAATTTATAAGTTTCTTCTTTTGTAATATTTCGGCGCATTGCTTTAAGTACATTATTACTTATATGTTGCAATGCTATATCCATATAGTTGCAAATATTCTTATGCTTAGCCATTACAGGCAATATATCTATTGGAAATTTAGCTGGGTAGGTATAGTGTATTCGTAACCATTTTAAACCATGTAGTTGAGCTAATTCCTCCATTAAAGGAGCAAGCATCTGCTTTTTATATAAATCTATTCCATAATAAGATAAATCTTGAGCAATAAGAATAATTTCTTTAACTCCTTGATTTAATAGTTGCTTGGCTTCGTCAACTAAATCATTTATTGATTTAGATTTATGACCTTTTGTAATTATTGGAATAGCACAAAAAGAGCAGGTTCTGTTACACCCTTCCGATATTTTTAAAAATGCGTAATGTGAAGGTGTAGTTAATGTCCTTATTGGGTTTAAAGCAGTAAATTTTGTTGAACCAAGATAAGTTAGCATTTTGTCTAGTTCAAATTTTCCAAACCAAGCATCTACTTCAGGAATTTCAGCAATAAGGTCGTCTTTATATCTTTCTGATAAACAACCAAAAACCAATACCTTTTTAATAATACCGTCACCTTTGGCTTGTGTAAAATTTAAAATAGTCTCAATCGATTCCTCTTTAGCGTCGCCAATAAACCCACAAGTATTAATTAGTATAGTATCAAAATCGTCTTTGGGATCTTCATGCTTAACTACATGTCCGTTTTCCTGTAGTTGTTTAATTAAAACCTCTGTATCTACCCTATTTTTCGAACATCCAAGGGTGAAAATATTTATTTTATTAGTCATAATATCTTTCTATAAAAAAAGCGATTCAAATTGAACCGCCTATTTATTATTTAAATAATGAATCTACAAATTCGGTTCGATTAAATATTTGCAGGTCATCGACTCCTTCGCCAATGCCAATATATTTAACAGGTATTTTAAATTGATCGGAAATGCCAATAACAACGCCACCTTTAGCTGTACCATCAAGCTTTGTTAAAGCCAGTGAAGTAACTTCGGTAGCTAAAGTAAATTGTTTTGCTTGTTCAAAAGCGTTTTGACCTGTTGAACCATCTAGCACCAATAATACTTCATGCGGAGCTTCCATATTAAGCTTCTGCATTACTTTTTTAACCTTAGAAAGTTCATTCATAAGATTAACTTTATTGTGTAATCGACCAGCAGTATCAATAATTACCACATCGGCATTATTAGTAATTGCAGATTCAATAGTGTCGTAAGCTACTGATGCAGGATCGGAGCCCATTTTTTGTTTAATAATAGGAACATCTACTCTTTGAGCCCATATCTCAAGTTGCTCAATAGCAGCAGCTCTAAAAGTATCAGCAGCACCCAAAACAACTTTTTTTCCAGCTTTTTTGAATTGAGAGGCTAGTTTTCCAATGGTTGTTGTTTTTCCAACTCCATTAACTCCAACCACCATAATTACATATGGCAAGCCTGAAGCTGGTTTTTCAAAGTCAAAGTTCACTAAATCGATTGAATTATTCTCTTTCAATAAACTAGCTATTTCTTCCTTTAGGATTTTATTCAATTCGCTAACACTAAGGTATTTATCATTTGCAATTCTACTCTGAATACGTTCAATAATACGTAATGTAGTATCTACACCAACATCTGATGTTATTAATACCTCTTCTAGGTTATCAAGAACTTCATCATCTATAGTAGATTTCCCTACTACAACTCGTGATAATTTCTTGAATACACTTTCTTTAGTTTTTTCAAGACCTTTATCAAGACTCTCTTTTTTTGATTTAGTAAATAGACCCATTTAAATTTTGTTTTATAAGAGTAAAGTAATAAAAAGCATATAAATACAAAAAAAGCTTCCCTCAATAATGAAGAAAGCCCTTTGTTATGCTCTTATAAAATATCTTATTTCTTAAAGAAATCTTTAACATGGTCAGTATTTACCACTTCTTCTTTGAATTGGTAAGCTCCTGATTTAGGTGATTTAGTCATTTTAATTACTTTCGCAAATGACTTACCTTCGCCTGTTTTTAGTGTAGCAACAACCTTCTTAGCCATAATTTATTTATTTAATCTCTTTATGTACAGTTACTTTTTTAAGAATTGGATTAAATTTCTTCAATTCCATTCTTTCCGTGGTATTCTTTTTATTCTTTTGAGTAATATATCTAGAAGTACCCGGCATTCCACTTTCCTTATGTTCAGTACATTCTAATATAACCTGAACTCTATTTCCTTTTGACTTTTTAGCCATCTTTATTTCTTTTAGTACTGATTAATATACCCTTTTGACTTAGCTTCTTTTAACACTACATTCAAGCCATTTTTATTAATGGTACGAATACCTGAGGCTGAAACTTTTAATGTAACCCAGCGGTCTTCTTCTGCTAAATAAAACTTTTTCACGAATAAATTCGGGTAAAATTTTCTTTTTGTTTTAGCATGTGAGTGAGAAACATTATTTCCCACCATCATTTTCTTCCCTGTAACTTGACAAATTCTTGACATTATTATATCTTTTAAATTCTCGTCTTCAATTTTCGGTTCGCAAAATACGTGATTTTAATTTAATTAATCAAATATTTCATATTGTTTTTTATACTTAAATGATAATTTTTTTTTGAATACTATATTTTGTGTTTTGATAAACATTAATTATTAAATTATGTAATTATATATAATTATCACATTAACAGATGTATATGGCTATTTATTTTGAATTTCTGATAATAATTCTTTTCTTAACATGTTTAATGCAGCATAAGTCGTTCTTATAATATTTATAGCTCGCTCTTTACCAAAAGTAAATTGTTTCGATAATTCTCCTTTGGGGCCCGATATACCGATCCATACTGTACCTACAGGTTTATCTGTAGTTCCACCTTCAGGCCCTGCTATACCTGAAGTAGCAATTCCATAATTGGTATTTAGTTGATTTTTTGCGCCTTTAGCCATGTATTCAACAACACTACTGCTAACTGCACCATTCATTTTTATTACATTTTCTGGTACATTAAGTAATTTAATTTTTATTTGGTTGGCATAAGCTACAATACTTCCATTGTACCATTTTGAAGCTCCTTGAACCGAAGTCAATACTCTAGCTATATCACCTCCTGTACAGCTCTCTGCAGTAGCAATTGAACTATTTAACTCTAATAGTAGTTCACTAACTATTTGCTCAAGTGTTTGATCATTTTCACCAAAAATAAGTTCAGGTATTAGCTTATTAAGCTTTTCAGCTTCTTTTAATACCTTCTGTTTTATTTCAAGCTCATTAACTCCATTCATTCCTAATCGGAGCCTTATCAATCCTGGTGAAGGTAAATATGCTACATTTATTTCATTAGGTAGACTAATTTCCCAATCACTAATTCGTTCAGCTAAATGCGACTCGCCAATTCCAGTTATTAAAGTTGTATGGAAAAAATTAAAAGGTAACTGGAATTTTTTCTTAATTATATCAAAGCCAAATTGATTCATTATGCCTTTCATCTCTATAGGTATTCCGGGTAAACTTATACACACTGTATTATTATAGTCAAAAAGCAAGCCTGGTGCTGTACCTTGTTTATTTGGTAATATCTTTGCTTTGTCAGGCACTGTAGCTTGAAGTTTATTAAGATTATTCATTTTCTCTCCTCTTAAATCCAAGAAACTTATCACATCATTGTATACTCCCTTAGAAAAAGAAATGTCACTATTATAAAACTTTGCTAGTGTTTGTTTTGTAATGTCGTCATTTGTTGGACCTAAACCACCAGTAAATACTACTAAATCAGCATTTTTTAGTCCAGTTTCAAGTGTTTTTGTTATATCATTTTCCGTATCGGGAATTGAGATTATTCTGTCCACTTTAAAACCCAATTTAACTAGTTCTGATGCAAGCCATGTTGAGTTTGTATCGTTTATTTGACCAATTAGTATTTCAGTACCTATTGTAATTATATATGCTTTCATATTATAATTGTTAGATATTAGATTCTATATTTTTAAACCTGCTTTAAGATGTTAATACTTCGTTAATTATTTGTTTCTCGCAAAGCTGCAAAGGTATGATATTAAGCTAATTAGTTGCATTGTGCTAATTATAGAAATTAGCTATTTATCAGATTATATATAAAAACATACCGAACCATTGAGATATATCATAGCACAGGCATGGTATTACATCAGCCTTACAGTAGGCATATAAACACTAAATGTTTATTGTTAGTCATGGCTCTGATATAAAGTATAATGTAGATTAGTAATGGTTTATGTACTTT
>JAUXEM010000145.1 GCA_030620515.1 Salinivirgaceae bacterium | reverse complement strand
ACAGAACGCGATGTGCAAGGTATTGAAATTTGGAACATACGTAAGTTTTTAAGTGAGTTTGAAATATAGGGGTATGGCTATTGTTAAGCAGAAAAAACTCACAAAAAAGCAACGGAATAGTTTAAATAGTATTTTTAATAATGAATATTTAGCTACTTATGAGTATGTGTTAGAACATTATGAAATGAAATAGTTGTATTTATTTGATTATAGTCAAACAAAATGACTGATTCGTCAATAGTTTTGAATATAATCAAAACTATGTGTATTTTTGCGAAAGTGTTAGTCTTAATAAAAATATTTATGTTATGGAAATTATCAAGCGCCACATATATTTAAAACGGATAGAACCATATATTCGCAAGAACTTAATAAAGGTAATTGTTGGTCAAAGACGCATTGGCAAAAGCTTTTTTTTAAAACAACTTGCCGAATTATTTTCTAAAAAGTACCCTGACACTCCTATTATTTTTATAAATAAAGAAGATTTAACATTTGATTCAATTCGAAATTATGCTGATTTAGTAAATTATGCCGAATCAAAAAGAGAAAGTGATGATTTACATGCTATTTTTATTGACGAAATTCAAGACATTGACCAATTTGAAAAAGCTCTTCGCCATTTTCAAACTAAGCAAAACTGGGACATATATTGTACGGGGAGCAATGCACATATACTATCCGGAGAATTGGCTACTTATTTAACGGGCAGGTATGTTGAGATTCGTATGTTTAGCTTATCGTATATTGAGTTTTTAGAATTCCATAAGTTAGAAAACACACCGAAAAGCTTTAATGATTATTTGAGGTTTGGTGGTTTACCCTATTTAAAACATCTAAGATTAGATGAAGAAGTTGTATATGATTATCTGAAAAATATTTTCCAAAGCATTTTATTTAAAGATATTATTGGACGCTACAGTATTAGAAATATTTCGTTTATCGAACGTTTGTGTGCCTACATTGCCGATAATATCGGACAAATTGTTTCGGCAAAAAAAATCAGTGATTATCTTAAATCACAACGCATCTCATTCTCAAATAATATAGTACTTGATTATTTGTCTTATCTTCAAAACGCATTTTTAGTTTTTGCATTAAAACGAAATGATTTAAAAGGTAAGCGTATTCTTGAAATAGGAGAGAAAATTTATTTTCAAGATTTAGGATTGCGAAACGCCTTAAATGGCTATAAACAAAACGATATTAGTCAGTTACTTGAAAATATTGTATTAATCCATTTGCTAACATATAACTACCAAGTTACAATAGGTAAAATTGGTGATAAAGAAATAGATTTTGTTTGCGATAAAAATAACAAGCGACTATACATACAGGTAACTCTTTCGCTTGCCGATGAAAAAGTAAGAGAAAGAGAAATTGGGAATCTTTTATTGCTAAAAGACAATTACCGTAAAATTGTAATTACAGCCGATGAAATAACAGAACGCGATGTGCAAGGTATTGAAATTTGGAACATACGTAAGTTTTTAAGTGAGTTTGAAATATAGGGATATGGCTATTATTAAGCAGAAAAAACTCACAAAAAAGCAACGAAATAGCTTAGTTAGTATTTTTAAAAATAAAGATTTAACCACACAAGGGCACGAAATTGAGATTTTTGTTAAGCAGGTTGTCGAATTTTTATCTAAATATATTGTAGAGTTTAAAATAGAAGACAATTGTTATTACAATAAGAATATGCCAAGCAGTAAAGCTCAATTAGCACAAAAGGGTTATCCTGTGTTTTGGGGCAATGTTAAGCGTATTAATAAAGAGATGTATTGGAAAAATAGATTGTTAAATGATACTGCTGCCACTTATAAAAAACTTGAGCTGTACGAGGTTGATATAATAAACGCTTTTATAGCAGCAAAAGGCAATATTGCTGTTTACATTGCTATGCTCGAAGCTAATAAAGACAAAATTGAACATAGCAATACAAGTAACAATTCTATTTTTTCGTCGCTGTCGTTTTCGTCGGTTGTTGGTATTAGCTGGGAGGCATCGTATAAATCCGGTTTTTTTATTAAAAGAACTAAAATTCGTTTATTCTTTAAAGAGCAAGATTCTAATAATGTTTTAATTACCGTGCAGTTAAATGGCACTAAGGGTACAACTTATAATTGTAATTATATTGTTGATAAAGAAAATAACGTAATAATAAAATCGTTAGCCGACAATGGTAAAACCTTTTATTGTGCTTTTAGTGCAAAAAACAAACAAGAAAGAACCAATAAGCTAAATGTTATTCTGAAAATTGAATCCGATTATTTTTCTATTTCTAAGCAATTGGTTTTTCATAATCGCGATATGGTGTTTTTATCTTTATTAGGTATTATTTGCCATATATCGGAAACAGCAAATCATTTTTTAGGAAGCAAGAAAAGTAGTGTTGAAAACAAAGAGTTTATGCATTACTTTGACCAAATTAGTAAGCATGTAGTTTATAAACCCGGTTCAAAGGTTGACAGCCAATTCGAAAATAAAGTTAAATTACTTGCTATTTTGCCGTATCCAATATATATAGCATCTGTTATATGTGCTGCTTTTTTTGGTTATTATTTAGGAAATAATATTCAAACTTACTTTTTTAGTTCTCTTGTATTTATAGTATATGCAATTATTGCCGAACAGTTTTTATTAATAAAAATATTTAAAAGTTTTTATAATATCGAGAATTGTGAAAGCACTACAAAGGCCGATTTATTTAAGCTATATGTACTGGTTTTACTTTTACTTTCGTTACCCATTGTTATTGTAAGCCTATTTTTTTATTTAGTACGGCAAAAGGTAAATTTGAATTATACCATTGGCTTATTTAGGGCTCGTAATAATGTTTTTGTTAGGCGTGTATTACAGTTTGGTGTTAATGCCATGCCTTGGATACACCTTTCGCGCAAAATGTGGCTATATAAAAATGTTTCGCATATTTTAAATACCTTGGTTAATAATGATAATATTAATAATGAAAAAGTTATTGCTTTAAATATTGGTAGCGGTTTAGATTGGCTTTTTCCGTACTTGTCGAAAAACCAGACTTATAAAAATATAGTTTTTGCTGAGGCCGATTTGAAATCAATTATTGCATCAAAACATCAGTTGTTAAAAAATGTACGTTTATTTAAAGACGAGAACTTTGCTCCACGCCTTAGTCTTTTGCCATTAAATCTTAGTGAAAATGGCATTGAGCCTGTACTATCTTATTTTAATCTTTGTAAATGCGAATCTGAAAGTAATGAAATTCCGTTGGTTTTAATGCACGAAGCAGTTATGTGTTACACTAGCCAGCATACTATTACAACTATGCTTATGCAGTTAAGTAAATGTAATATTCCTATAATAATTATTGGCGATTGGGAAATTTGCATGACCGAATATAATTATCACTCAGAGGAAGATAGTGGCTTGTTTAGGCTGTTCAGAAGTTTACGTTTTAATAATGAAAATACGAATATAGATATTTCGGTAGAAAAATATGGTGGTAAATTCCGAACCAATGAATTTAAACAATTAATAGCAAAATATGGCTTTGAGCTTAGTAAGCCACATAATTCAGATATATTTAAGTATAGCGAAGATAAACTTTCAAAAGATTTAATTCTTGATTACGAAAATTACAGAAAAAAGAATCCTTTGAATATTATTAGTCGTTTTTTTACTAAATACAATCATCCTGTTTCAAAAGTATCGCCTCAAATACGCGATATGGGCTACTTAATGGTTTTAGCTAACGAGAAAGGTAAAAAGCTGCTTGAGCAGTAATTTGAAAGATAATTTATATGTCCATAGCTTGTTAAAATTTCATATCTAGCTGATAGTAAGAGTATAGTGCGAAATTAGAGATTCTGTCTAGCACTCAGATTACCAGTATGTTGTTTTTTGTCTCACTACTCACATCTCAAAATCTAACATACTATTATATGTTTGATTCCGTTTTAAACGATGTGAATAAAATGATTAATAAGCTAGCAATAAAGAAAACAGATAAGGTTAAGGTGCTAATTCGCATATTTCCAGTTATTTTTTCAATAAAGCCGAAACTAAACATTCCAATTACAATGGCAAGTTTTTCGGTATTGTCGTAAAAACTAAAATACGATGCCGTACTATTGCTTTTTGCCGGAATAAATTTCGACCATATAGCTCGTGCCTGCGATTGAATACCGCCCATAACAAATCCTGTTAAAGATCCCATTATTAAAAAATGTAATTCAGTAGTTATATAGTAAGCCGATACGCAAATAACAATCCATATTGTAAGCATTATTAATAAAGCTATTTTATCGTTAAGGTGCATAGCTAACTTGCTAAAAAGGAATGCACCTGTAATTGCAGTAAGTTGTATAAGTAAAATGGTCATTATTAGCTTGTTTTGACTAATTTGCAATTCAACCGAACCAAATAAAGTTGCCATAATCATAATGGTTTGCACACCAATGCTAAAAAAGAAAAAAGCAATTAAATAGCGGTATAAACTTTTATGCTTTTTAATTTCGTTAAACACTTTTATTAGTTCATTTATTCCGTGTAATAAAACAGATTTATTTTCTTTTTGTGTTGTGGGGTTCTCTTTTAAATATTTAAATGAAATAAGAGAAATTAAAAACCACCATAATCCTACTTCTACAAAAGCAAAACGAGTAAGCTGACTAGTTGAAGAGAAACCAAAAAAGTTGTAAAATTCAATCTGTAATAAAATGAATATTAACAATAACATGCTACCAGCATAGCCAAAAGCAAAGCCTTTTGCACTTATGGCATCGTGCTTATCGGGAGTGGCAATAAGTGGTAAAAACGAGTTGTAATAAACCAATGAACAGGCAAAGCCTATTACTGCTAATATAGGCATTGTTATGCCAATTCCTATATTGCTACCTGTAAAAGCATACATACCTATGCAAGCTAAAGCTCCAATGTAAGTAAAAAGCTGCATAAAACGTTTTCGGTAGCTTTTTGTGTCGGCTATGCCAGCTAGTAAAATAGTAATTATAATAGCCAATAGATAACCAAAGGCAATAGCATATTCGTACAAAACTGTATTTTTAATTGATATGCCAAGAAAATTAACGAATTGCGACCCAAAAGATTCTTTAGTAACTATATTGTAATATATGGGATAAAGTACCGTGCTAATACATAAAGTATAGCCTGAATTAGCAGCGTCGTAACTACTCCAAGCATTAATTATCTTGCTTGAGTTTACAGGCATTAATAGTATTTTCCCCATTTATGTAATTTCGATTGGAGAGCAAATATAAGTGAATTACTAAATTTGTTTATGCTTTATCTCGAATAAATAATATCATAGTTTTATGTGTTATACATTTTAATTATTAAGAGTAATTTTTCAAAAAAACTACAAAACGCATTTTTTGATGGTTTATGAATTATTCAGTATAAGATATTGTAATAAGTGATAATTACTCGCAATTTTGTTCGTTTTATTAAGGTGTATGTTTTAGCTGTAAAGAGTAAAATATAAGGCTGTGAACTGAATTTGTGTGAAGTTTACACTTTAATTTTTATAAGAAAATATCATAACTATTTTTTAAAAATAGTGTTTTCAAAATTGAAATAAATACTAAGTTTTTTATTAAAACTTCTGCATCTTTGCCAAAAATAAATGAAATGGTAAGTTTTAAAGACAACGAACTAATTATATTTGACTTTGATGGAACGCTTATTAATAGTATTCCAGATTTAAGTTTGGCAATAAATAAAATGTTAGTGCATTATAATTTATTACCATTAACTGTGGAACAAATTAGTCCCTTTATTGGGAATGGTGCAAAGCTTCTTGTAAAAAGATCATTGGAATGTGCAATGCAAGATAAGGAAGTAGCGATAGAGATTTTAGACGAGGCTTTTGATATTTATTTTTCAGCTTACCAAGCCGCTACATGTGTGGAAACCTACACTTACCCTGGAGTAGTGGAAACGTTAGAATATCTACAGGAAAAAGGTTATAAAATGGTGATATGTACTAATAAACCTTTTGCCTTTATTGAACCCATATTAGATAAATTGGAAATAAAACAATTCTTCAATAGTTGGATTGGTGAAGATTCGTTATCGGAGAAAAAGCCAAGTGCAGCTCCTCTTTTTCACTTAGCTAATAAAATGAAAACAACAATTGATAAATGTATAATGGTTGGAGACTCTAAAAATGATATTTTGGCTGCACAGAATTCTGGTATGGAAAGCATTGGCGTTAGTTATGGTTATAACTATAACGAAAACATTGCAGACTACAAGCCTACAATAGTAGTAGATAGTTTTTCGAACCTACAAGAACTGTTTTAACATGGATAGAATTTACAATGTAGGCATTATAGGAGGGGGTATTTCGGGTGTTGTTACAGCATTACAGTTAGCCAAATATGAAATAGACTCTGTTTTGTTTGAGCAGAAGAATAGCGTAGTTAATGGACCTCCATTCTGTCATTTACATGCAGGTGGTAATTTATATCCAGATATTTCTGATGAGCAATGCCGGGTTCTGATGAAGCAATCCATTGAAATGGCACGGTTATTCCCGCAATCAATTGATGAAAGACCAACATTTATTAGCATCCCTAAATCGGAAAAATATGAAGTAGCTAAAATTGAGAGTAGGCTTGAAATGTTGGTGGAATATTACAAGCAATTAATCTTAAAAGATCCCTCTAATGAAATTTTGGGCTCTCCAAAAGACTATTATGAAATTTATAGCAAAGAAGATTTAAAAGTTTTAGCAAAACAACCAACTGTAAAACGTCCAAACTCTTCAGATGAATGGATGTCTAATACTATTAAATTAATTGATTACGAAAAGTTAAAAACACCTGTAATTATAGTTCAAGAATATGGTTGGAATCTTTTTAGATTAGGAGCTCAAGCTCAACTAGCCTTAAATAAATCGGATAATTGTAGTCTGAAAACAAACACTCTTGTTACGAATGTTAAAGACCTTAGAAATCAAAATTTAGATTATAACTGGGAAATATGCACTAACGAAAAAGTATATAAAGTTAAATATTTGGTGAATTCATGTGGATTTAAGACAGGACAAATTGATGAAGTCTTACGTTTAAACGCGGAACGCTTGATTGAATTTAAAGCTGCTTATGTTTCTAAATGGCAACCCATCCCAGGTTTAATTCCAGAACTTATTTTTCATGGTGAGCGTGGTACGCCACATGGAATGGTGCAACTTACACCTTATTGTGACGATTATTATCAAATTCATGGAATGACAAAGGATATTACCTTATTCGAAAATGGATTGATAAAATTAAAAAGTAGCGAAGAACAACCCGAATTTAAGGATGATATAAAGCAAAAATTAGATTGTGGCTGGGAAGAAGAAGAGGTGAAAAGTAGAACTAAAAATGCGATTGATTTTGTTGCTAAATTTGTCCCTTTGTTTAAATCGGCAAATGTTGGAGGTCCACCATTGTACGGAGCACAGCAAATTTCAGGAAACGACCTAAGCTTGAGAGTTGGTGAAGTTAGTTTTCCTAGTAAATCATATGCACGCAGTGAAATTATTAAGGCTTCATCAGCTCTAACCGTAGCTAATCAAATACTAAATAAAATTCAGGATGAAGAAATTATTCCTTTAATTAACACAAAACCAAATCAAAATTTATTGTTAGATAGTATTTCTAAAGATGAAATTGACAAAATGGCTTGTGAATTAGCTGTTCAACGTGGGTACCCTGAAGCATTATCTCAATTAGTTATTGAAAAAAAGCAAAATAATTTTCAAGAAATCTTGTAATCAATTTTGCTGTAATTGCTACTTCATTTATTTGACTTACAGTAATTAAATGCATTAATTTGAATAAACTAAGGCAATAAGGTTATTGTGCGTTTTATTACAAAGGTGCTTTGTACTTGACATTAAATGGCAAATGCTAGCCTTATTGCGACTACTATCTAAAAACCTTACATTTGTCACTCAATTAATATTTGTTAGCCCATAATATATCATATACTTCACCTGCATACTGCCCGTGCTTGCAATTGATTACCGTCCATAACAAATCCTGTTAAAGAGCCCATTATTAAAAAATGTAATTCAGCAATTATATAGTAAGCAGATATGCAAATAGCAATCTATATAGTAAGCATTATAACAGCGCATGGTGTACTGTTCGCTATCTGATGTGCATTTTCAGATAACTAGTTCTGAATTACACAGTTCTTACTTGTTTTACCGCTGTTAACTAAATCATATTCATATAAATGTATTATTTAAAATATTTCTGCTAATTTAGTAGTACTATCAACAACATAACTTATTTAAGTTCATTTTATGATTTATATCAATTCGTATTTATGATAAATTAAAACTAAATGAAGTAAATTTATTTACATGTACAGACACTTAATTAATTAACCGTTAGAACAACACATAAGTTATTTTGTTAAGTAATAAATAGTTAGTTGACAAACTAAATATAAACCACATAAAATTACAATATGCATAAAAGAACCACCCAATCAAATCTGCATTATGTTAAATATAGTGCGTTATTTCAAAAATGTCAGAGTAAAATTCAAAAACCATCAAATTCTCATTTTATTTATGAATCATCTATTAAATGTGATTTTATGGACAGTAAATTATTATTAGTAATAAGTTTATTGCTTTTTAGTGTATTGTTATTAGTTAAAACAAGTTATGCTCAAACAGGAACCAAAATTACTCAAACTACAATAGTTGAAACTAAAGTTAATTCAGTAAAACATATCTCTTGTTTTGGAGATAAAAAAGGAGCTATAAATATTATGGTTTCAGGTGGGGTTCCTCCCTATTCATACGAGTGGAGTAATGGAGCTACTACTCAGGATATTACCGGATTAGTAGCTGGTGAGTATACTGTAATTGTAAGAGATATGTTTAAATGTCCAGATACTTTAATGATTGAAGTAAATGAACCACCACAACTTGAGGTTGTTATAGATTCAGTAAAGGATGTACTTTGCTATAGCTTTGATAATGGTAGGATAGATGTGTCGGTTAGTGGAGGTGTTGCACCATATGTTTACAGTTGGAGTAATGAATCGTCACAGCAAGATTTAGTTAATGCTGAGGCAGGTGAGTATGCCATTCTTGTAACAGATGCTAATCATTGTCAGGAGATAGCTTCGGCATTTATTAAGCAAAATCCGCTAATTGTCCGTTCAAACGAGAAGGTGCAAAACGTTAGTTGTGCAGGCGATTCTACTGGACTGATCGATATTAACGTGAAAGGTGGTATCCCCCCTTATTCCTATAAATGGACATCAGGACAAAGTACCGAGGATTTGAAAAATTTGATTGCTGGTTCCTATACCGTTATGGTAAACGATAGTAGAGGATGTACTGAGGCCTATTCAACAAAAGTGACAGAGCCAAAGTCAATCGATGTGAAAATTGAAGAAGTTAGGCATATAAACTGTGCCGGTGATAATAGTGGTGCAATTAGTATAAAGGTAAAAGGAGGAGTTTCTCCTTTTAAATATGAATGGAATGATAGTTTAGCTTTTACACAAGACTTGGCTGGTCTTATTGCAGGTGAATATAGTTTGTTAATTACAGATGGTAATAAATGTACTAAAAGTATATATCAGGAAATTAATGAACCTGAAAAATTATTGGTAGATATTAGCGAAGTTAAAAACGTAAAAAACTTTGGTGGGAGTGATGGTGCAATTTATATTAATGTTGCCGGTGGGGTTTT
>JAUXEM010000208.1 GCA_030620515.1 Salinivirgaceae bacterium | reverse complement strand
TTTGCCGATTTAATACCTGCAACTAGTCCAGCAGTTATAACATCGTTTTTAAAAGTTACTTGTCCATGTATATCAGGAATACCACTATTACGATGTGCATTTGGGTCGGTTCCTGCAAAGTTATGATAGCCATAAGACGATGCTGCAAGGTACATGTAAAACTCTTTAATTGGAGCAAAGGTTAAACGAATTTGCGGACTTCTGTTTAAAGGGTTAAAAGGTAACGCAGCTCCAAAATTTAATACTTTTGGGAAACATTCTGTAGTAAACATAGGGTGCCAGTATTGTCCCATTAGTAAGTTAACCTTTTCCCAATTCATTTTAATCATGGCATGTCTTAAACGAGGCATTCTAGTATAGTTATTACTTGTACCTAGCCAATCTGCTTCAATAAGTCCGGTAATTTTTGCACCAAAAGCATCAGGACCGTTAAGTTTAACACCCATGCGGGTATCTAAAGTTAGTGCCTTGTATTGAAAATATTGATTTAAATCATCGCCATTTGCATCAAGGCTCTCAGCTTTAGGAAACAAGTATATGTCTCCTTCTCTTGCTTCAACAGATTCGTAAGTGTCAGTAAAGGCTCTATAAGCTACATATCCATAAAATTTGGCTATAGGTTTTTTCTTTTCTTCAACCTTTTCCTGACCAATTACAGCTGCTGATAATAACAATGCAACTATCAAAAAGTAAGTATTTTTCATATTTGTAAATTTTTTTTGTTCTATTCTGTTCTGTTTAATCTGGTGGCTAAGATATTATTTAATTTTGGTTTTTTTTGTAACAAAAGTTACATCTTGTGTCTGTTTTGCGATATTCGCATTAGAATAATAGCAATAAGCAGCGATGTAATTCCTATACCAAATGTTACTGTGTATCCAAACTGTTGAAAAAATACAATACCAACAATAGGAGCAAACATACCTCGGAATCCAACCATTGTTATATGTATGCTTTGGTAACTTCCGGCATCTTCATCTTTGCAAAAATAACTAGACCCAATTCCCCAAAGCAAAGCCATTGAAGCTGTAAATATTCCATTAAAAATAAAAGATAAAAACAGCATTAAATACAGTTGAATTCCCCAATGTGTATATTGTATTGGAAATAGTTGGGTTAAGGGCACAAAAAGCAAATGTAGTAATAGCATGCTAAATGTAATTATAGCGAATTTACGTGGGTCAATTTTGCCAATTAATTTACCAAAAGCGGGTAATAGTAAAATTGCTATTAAGTTGTATGAGTTTTTGTAAAATGCTACCGATGAGTAGCTTAAGTTTAGTTGCTTCTCCATGAAAATGGTTATTACAGCAGTAGTTCCCATCCATGCAAAACCATAAAGCAGAAAGCCAATTTCAAAATCACGATAAGGTTTATTCGTTTTTACTATATTAATTAATTCATTTATCGATGCTTTTATCGATGCAAAAAGACCCTTTGTATTTTTAGTTATTTTGCTAGAATCAAATTCTATAAAAGTTAATAAGTAAATTGAAATAATTCCTAAAATTGCTAATATTGGATATACATAAGTGAAAGCATAATTGTTATAATCTAATAATAAACCAAAAGAAAAAGTAGTAGCAAGTACTATAATTTTTTTTATAGATGTAGAGTAACTATACAATCGGCCAAAATTTTTTGACCTGTAATTTGCACGTAAAAACAGATTTATTGTAGGTAGTATAACAGGTTTATACATGTAGTAAAAGAAAAAGACTATTATATAAATACTTGCATATGCTGAATTTGAAGCAATTTCTTGCATCGATGAGGGGAAAAATAAGAGTGCAATTAGAGGTAAGCGAGTTATTGTTGCAATAATTCTAAGAAGTTTTTTTATGTTTTTAGTGCGTTTAATAAATTCATTTATTACTACTGAGAAAACCATTGGTATTACTGCGAACTGAAACAGATAACTAATCTGAAAATTAGAACCTAATAAACTTTTAATTAAGATAAATTCACTTAGCAATAAAGCTCCATCTATAATTCCTTCCAGAATCATATGAGCTGTATGTATTCCAAATGTTCTTTTTTCGCGTAGGGTTAGTTCTTGAAATTTTATGCTAAAGATTGCCATTTTTATTAAAATAAGAATGCAAATATAATCAAACTGTAGTGGATGCAAACAAAGATTATAGAACTATGTTTATATATATATCTTTCTTTAAATATTAAGCCTTTAACTATGCTATAGCAGGATTTTTATAAAAATTATTACCTTGTATTAAATTAGTTAATTATTCATGAAGCGATTTTTAATAATATTTGTTCTAGTGCTTGTGTTTTCAGACAATGGAAGTTCTCAAGTCTTAAATAAAGTAGCTGTACTTGATCCGGCAGGTAACCTGATGGCAAATATTAATACCATGATTAGGGAAGAGATAAACAATAATGTAATAAGGGCAAATGATTTTGTTGCCGTTGAGCGAAATATAATAAATAGGACTATAATAGAGAATAATTATACCATAACAGGTCAAATTGACATTGGTATTATAAGTAGCCTTGGAGCAATTATGGGTGCCGATTTAATTTGCCATACAACAGCAACTACATTAGGACCAAATTATTATATTTCATGTAAAATCATAAATGTTTCTTCTGCTAGTGTAATAAGTGAAAACACAGGAATAACTCAAGAGGGTTTGAGCGATTTATTTAAAGTTGTTTCAATTATTGGAAAATCTTTTTTTCCAAATCAAAATTCATCTGTAAATACAACTCCTCAGCCATCTACTGTAAAACATGCCATTTCTGCTCCAAAAACTGTAGAAAAGGAATCGACTTTAGCTAATATCCCAGCCATAAATTTTATGGGAAATAAATTATACATAATGCCTAACGATGTAATAACTGAAAAGGTTACTTGGCAAGAGGCTAAAAACGGATGTGCAAATAGCAATGCTCTTAGTTATGATGATTGGCGATTACCTACAAAAGAGGAGATATCGCAAATGTATTTTAATAAAACCTCAGTATATAATGTTAAACCTTATTGGTATTGGAGTTCTTCAAGTAGAGGTTACGAGTATTATAGACAGGCTTTTGATGCAAATAAGTTAGCATTAGCAGGACCAAACGCCAGGTTACATGTTCGATGTGTCAGAAATGAAAGAAGTTCCTCTAATTCGAATATTCCATCGGTAAATTGCATGGGGAACGAAGTTTTTGTTATGCCTTATGATATTACTGAAGATAGGGTTACTTGGAATGAAGCAAGCGCAAATTGTTCAAATGCTAGTGCATTAGGATTTACAGATTGGCGATTACCTACTAAAGACGAAATTTCAACATTGTATTTGAATAAAGCACTAGTTGGGCAAACCAAGCCGTATTGGTATTGGAGCGGCACAAGTAAAGGATCCGAGTATTATCGACAGGCCTTTGATGCAAATAAACTATCGCCTGCAAACCCCAATGCTAGGTATCATGTACGTTGCGTTAGAACTAAGTGAGGCTAAATTATAATTAAATACTAGAAATATTTGTATAATATTTTGTTCTATCTTAGCATAATATAAACGATTAATTTTAATAAAATGTCTTTTATACAAAAGGAAAAACCGTTTAGTAAAAAGTGGCTAGTTTCATATAGTCTAGTTGTACTTGGTGCATTTGTGATGGCAGCAGGGTTTGTTTTATTTATTAATCCTTATAATATTGTTCCCGGAGGTGTTTACGGTATTTCAATAGTAGTACATTACCTATCTGAAAATTTATTTGCTTTTTGGCCAAATGGTATTCCTATAGGATTGTTATCGTTGGTTCTAAATATTCCATTAACAATTATTGGCGTTAAAATATTAGGCCCACGGTTTGGAGCTAAAACCATAATTGGATTCTTTCTTACATCGGTTTTTATGGATATTTTAACCATGGTAATTGGGAGCAATGACCCAATGGGACTTGCTAATGATATGTTACTTGCATGTATATTTGGAGGTGTATTATTGGGAGTTGGCTTAGGTCTTATTTATAAATCGAAAGCAACATCGGGAGGGTCAGATATTATAGCAATGATTTTGTCAAAATATACAAGTTGGCCTCTAGGTCAATTGCTAATTTATGTTGATACAACAATTGTTATTATTGGTTTAATTGTTTTTAAGGATTGGAAAATTCCCATGTATTCTTGGTTAGTGATATTTATTGCTGGGAAAGCAATTGATATGGTAATAGAGGGAATGAACTATGAAAAAATGCTATTAATTGTTTCTGATAAAACAGATGAAATAAGAGACAAGATTATTAATGATTTAAACCGTGGGGGTACGTTTTTACTAGGTGAAGGGATGTATCAGGGAAAACCAAAAAAAATGATTCATACCGTAGTTAATCGTCGTGAACTGGCTATTATTGAAGAATTTATTCAAAGAATTGATCCCGAAGCATTTTTAACCGTGGTTGATGCGCGTGAAATTCTTGGAAATGGGTTTAAATCGTTAGAAGATAAAGTAAAAGCAAACTAGTTTTTTACTAGTTCAATATGATATAGTTTAGGCCACCATTTTCCAGTTACTACAAGCTGTTTGCTTTCTTTGTTCCAGGCTATGCCATTTAGAACATCTACCTTTGTTTTAATATCTTCTTTTTTTAGTATTCCAGTAAGGTTTATAGTTTTAATAACTTTTCCTGTTTCAGGCTCAAATGCTACAATATTCTTAGTTCCGTAAATATTGGCATATATTAAACCATCAATAAATTCTAATTCGTTAAGATTTAATACTGGACCTTGTTCATCGTAAACTTCAATTCTGCGTAATTCCGAAAAGTATTCTTTATCTAAAAAATAAATAGTTTCAGAACCATCGCTCATAATTAATTCATGTCCATTATTTGTAAGCCCCCATCCATCAGTCGGATAGTTAAATTCATATAATTTATTTAGTTTGTTTTTGTCATAAACATATCCAATACTCGATTTCCATGTTATTTGATAAACCTTATCATTTATTATAGTAATTCCTTCACCAAATACTTCTTTTGGAAGGTTAACACTTTGTACTAATTCATTGGTTTTTAAATTAACTTTTGTAAGCATCGATTCGCCATACTGTCCTGTTCCTTCGTAAAGGTATCCGTCTGCAAATTCTAATCCTTGTGTATAAGCTTTTGTACTATGTGGCCATGTTTTAATTACTTTGTAAGAGTATTTTGTAGCAGTAATATCAGATAATAATATAAAGCTTATGTTTTTAGTCTGTTGTATGGTATCGCCCCAATAAAAGGTAAATGCTAATTTCTGGGTTCCTGTTTTTGTACTATTTGAATTCCAATTTATTACATCAGAAAAATAAGTTGCTACTGTTTTATTTCCAATAGTTAGCTTAATGGAATCAGGTTTTTGTACTAAATCATGCTCGTATTTAAAATTTATTATATCGCCAACCTTCAAAGTGCCTTTGGCTTGTAAGGTAATGTATATATTATTTTCTTTTTTTGTAGATGCAGCATTTGAGGTGTTTGCTGGTTTTGTTTTGCTGGATTTAGGATGCTCAGCACAGCCTATTGCTATAAATAAGCAGGCAATAATTAGTTTATACATAGTATGAAATTTATGCCGAAAGTAGCAATTATAAATTAAAAAAGCGCATTGATAAAACAATGCGCTTAATGTAATAATAGTTTTTAGCCTACCAGCTAGTAGTTATATTCTGATTAAATATTTTATACACACCTTGTTCACCAGTTTTTACCGATTTGTAATATATAGTTCCTTTAATCATTGGGTAAGCTTTTGCACAATAAATCTCTTTATTTAGCTCTTTGTCTATATTTAAATTTAGATGGTGATTTCCTTTACCTTCGAATGTTTCATTAATATTCTCAATAATAATAGGAGCTTCTTTACCAAAATTTAAAATAACTTTCTCAATAATAAAGCCACTTTCATATTTTGAAGTTAAAGCAATTTGACATTTATTATCATTGAAATTAATATCGTTATTAACAAAAATATCAATTTTATCAGAATTAACATTAAAATAATAATCTTGATTTGTTTTGCCATAAGCGTTACGGAATGAG
>JAUXEM010000244.1 GCA_030620515.1 Salinivirgaceae bacterium | reverse complement strand
TTTTATAAAGACCACACATCCTATGGTGCTTTATTAGCTTTTTATGCACCATTAGTAATAGGCATGACATTTTATAAGGGATATACTACCACTAAACGATTATTCTATGCTGCACTTTCATTCATTTTACTAACAGGGCTTATTTTTTCGTATTCAAGGGCTGCATGGCTTGGTTTAATAGCCGCCTTTGGTATATGGGTATTAATTAAATTGAAGATAAAGTTTTCGATAATATTCTTTGGGATAGTTATTTTTACAACCGTAATATTTGCCTTTGGCGATAACATAATGCAAAGCCTAGAGCGTAATAACCAAGAATCGTCTACTGATTTGGCAGCGCATGTAAAATCTATTTCAAATATAACTTCTGACGCATCGAACTTAGAGCGATTAAATCGTTGGAATTGTGCTATTCGAATGTTTAAAGAAAAACCATTGTTTGGCTGGGGTCCAGGAACATATATGTTTCAGTATGCACCATTTCAGTTCTCACATGAAAAAACTATTATTAGTACACGAAAAGGAGATATGGGTAATGCCCATAGCGAATATTTGGGGCCGCTTTCAGAGCAAGGGGTTTTAGGACCAGTATTCTTTTTACTTATAGTTATATTAACCGTTATAACGGGTTTAAAAGCAATAAAGAATACACCTAATATAGAATTAAAAATGCTAGGTTTATTTGCTATTGTTGGTTTGTTCTCATATTATTTGCATGGCATTGTAAATAACTTTTTAGATACTGACAAAGCCTCGGTACCTTTTTGGGGCTTTACAGCACTTATTGTAGCTATTGATATGTACCACAGGAACAAAAAGATTGTAGAATAAAAATTAGCACTAAGTTTTTTTATTTTATCTATAATGTATAATAATCAATACAATTGCAATACGCTACTATACAAGTAGTTGTAACGATATGCCTTTTTCTTATTCGCATATTGTTTATTGCTTTATATTTTATCTTAATACTCATATCTTAAAATCTAATTATCTATTGAAAATAATGTATAACTTTGTTTTAAATCTTAATCGATAATTAATTAAATCACGCTCATATGAAAAGCTTTAGTTTAGTTCTAACATTTATAGCAATATTATTTCTTTCAGTTTCGTGTCAAAATCCAAAACAAGTTGAAAATGGCATAAAAGTAATTGGAGAAGTAAACGAAGGCGATTGTTTACTTCAAGAACTCAAATACCATTATTCTAATTTTGAATTGTCGTTTTATTTTACTTATTCAGAGGATAATAAGGTAATTTCTACCAAAAAATATATTGATAATAAATTGGAGCAAAAAGTAGATTATAAATATTCAAGCGATGGTTTAATAATTGGTCTGGAAAGATTCTTTAACGATACCCTTTCAGATAAGTGTATTTTAAATTATTTAGATGATTCTATTGAATTTATTGTAATGAATCTTGTTGAGAACAACTGGGTTAAATCAAATGTATTGCAGTTGCATTATAACGAGAATAATGAAATTGTAAAAGTTGAAGATTTTGAAAAGAAAGATGATGGCGAGTGGGATTTTTTTGGTTCAGGGTATAATCATAAGTGGGTAGATGGAAAACTTACAGAAACTCAAAATTGGGTATTTCAGATTGATACTTTAGGTGATGTTATTAAAGCAGATGGTTTCATTAAAAAAAATGCGTCTGTAATAAATGACAGAGCATTCATGTACGACAATAAATACTATTACGATAATAATGAAATAGAGCTTTTTTACGAATCAACCTTTGAGTATGATAGCAAGAATAATCCATTTAGAGATATTTCTTTGGCGAGATTTATTTTCCCTTCCGATTTTAATGCATCAGTAAATAACCCAACAACAATTGTAAAAACATATACGAGTGGTGAAAAACTAATGTTAAATACTACTTATGAGTATAATGATAAGAACTATCCGGTAAAAGCAAATGTGCAAGTTAAGTTCGAATCAGAAATAGATAATTCTCCAGAAACGGAATATACTATTGAATACAGCTATAAAAATTGCAAATAGAATTTATACAGATATATGAATAGGGCTGCTTTTGCAGCCTTTTTTTTTGTAATGGAATATATTAAAGCAAAAACAATATTAGCGAAACTAAAGCATGCACCCGATAGTTGGTTTGGGCTTACCTATAATATGAATCTTTATAGAGGATGCCAGCATCAATGTATTTATTGCGATTCGCGTAGTGAATGCTACCAGATAGACGATTTTTCAAAAATTCAAGTAAAAGAAAATGCCATTGAATTACTTGAAAAAGAAATAAAAAGTAAAAGACTAAAGGGAACCATTGGTACTGGTAGCATGAACGATCCATATATGCCAATTGAAGCGAAAGAACAGGTAACAAAACAAGCTCTCCAAATAATTAATAAATACAAATACCCGGTTCATATTTTAACTAAAAGCGACCTTGTACTTAGTGATATCAATTTAATAAAGAGTATTGGAGAGGTGTATTCCGCCGTATCGTTTACCATTACCACAGCCGATGATAAATTGGCTAAAATAATAGAACCGGCCGCTTCATCAACTTCTGAACGATTTAAAGCCATAAAGGAGTTGTCAGATGCGGGTGTGTATTGTGGTGTTTTATTAATGCCCATGTTACCTTTTATTAACGATAGTGAAGAAAATATTTCAGCTTTAATTGAGAAGGCAAAACAAGCGGGAGCTAAATACATTATTGGCTGGATGGGAATGACACTACGTGATAAGCAACGCAATTATTATTACGAAAAATTAGATAAATATTTTCCAGGATTAAAAGAAAAATACTTTGCCCGATATGGTAATCAGTATAGTATATCGGTGCCCGATGGTTTAAAATTAAATTCCTTATTTAAGGCAAAATGTAAAGAGGCGGGTATAGCAACAAAAATGCAATTCTACAAAGAAGATATGCCTGAGCAATTAAGCTTATTTTAGTTGGCGTTTTAGTACACCATATCTCGATTTAAAGCCTACACTATGATAAGGTATTTGGTTTTCAATAATTGCAAATATTTCGTTTTTTAAATCAGGGTATTTCGGTAATATATTAAATACTATTGTCATGCAATTAGCTTTAACAGCAACAGGTTCCTTGGGGTTCTCCAGCATTTTTATGCAAAAATTTAGTAGTTCACCTTCAAACTCTTCAGGTATGGTATGTAGCATTAAAACTTTAGCAATGGTTCTACGAGTACTACTTGAGGGAATGTTTTTTAATTCTTTTAAAATTTCATTTAACCTCTCATAAAGTATATTCTCATTTCGTTCCGATATTTTCTCTAATACCCAAGCAGCTCTTTGAGGCAATTTATTTTCTTCATGAGTCAAAACTATATCAACTAAAGCAGTAATAGCTCCATCGGTTTGCTCAGCCCATTGCGTAATTAAATCAGTATTTCGACGCGATAATTCTGCCATTAATTGTTTTTCTGCAATCTCCCTCATATGTGCCAAATCTATAAATAATAATTGATACATGCTACTATGAATTTAAGTGGGTAGAATATTTAAGAAAAACTAATTTTACTTTAAATATGTGGTACTCTATCATCTGCAATGTAAGTAAAGAATTTTTAAAATTATTTTGCCTAAGTAATGGCAAAATCAGCTTTTAGTAGTAAATTACATATTTAGTAAACTGTTAATTAAAATATTATGCAAGAACTATTCAAATTTTATGTTTTCTCAATTTTAATTGTTTTACCAGTATTTATCCTAATTGTACGTCTAATTTTTAAAAAATCATTTCTTACGCGAATAGGTTATGTGCTAATTTTTGTTACTATTTTAATTACTTTGGTAACCATTACTCTTGAATACTTAAACCTTCCTAAGTCAATAGGAATACCAGTAAGGCTAATAATAGTTATTGCCGGAATATTGGTTTTTAAGAAAGACATTAGAATATTGCAAAAGCTACGTGATGATGTAGATAAAATGTCGAACTCAGATATTAACATAAGTTTTGATAGTAAACATTTAAAACGAAAAGATGAGTTTGGTGATATTTCAAAATCAATGAAAAAAATGACTTCTCAATATAGTGAGATAGTAGTAAATATAAACGATACAGCATTAACTGTTTTGGATGCAAGTAATCAGCTAAGTTCAATGTCACAACAAGTATCACAAGGTGCTAGTACTCAAGCATCAACTACTGAGCAGATATCAGCATCAGTGGAGCAAATGCTCGCTACAATAAGTTTGAATACTGAAAATGCGGTTAAAACCGCAACTATTACAAACAAAACAGCAACTGAATTAAAACAAAATAGCAAAGCTTTTGAGCAGACAATAGAATCTGTTTCTGATATTAGTAAAAAAGCAATAATAATAACAGATATTTCATTTCAAACAAATATATTATCATTAAATGCATCAATTGAAGCTGCTAGAGCAGGTTCTGCAGGTAAAGGCTTTGCCGTTGTAGCTCAGGAGGTTCGGCGCCTTGCTGAGCAATCAAAAATTGTGTCAGATGATATAAACCAACTGTCAGGTAATGGATTAGATGTTTCAAATATTGCAGGTGAAAAGCTAGCGATAATTATTCCGGAAATATTAAAAAGTGCTAAACTTGTGAATGATATTGTGAAAGCTAGCAGAGAACAACAAGCTGGGGTTGAGTTAATAAATAGCGCTATACAACAGCTTATTGATATTACAAATGGAAATTCAGCTTCTGCAGAAGAAATGTCATCCTCTGCAGAAGAACTATCGGAACAAGCAGAGCAGCTAAAAAGTTTGATTTCAGTTTTTAAGGTTGCTAATGAATAATATTTATGGCAAACCCAGTTAGAGTTTGTCTATAAAATCTCTTTTACAAAATATAAAATTATTTTCAAATAAGAAATATCTTGAAAAAAGTCAGCTTTTTTTAAGAGGCTGAGC
>JAUXEM010000304.1 GCA_030620515.1 Salinivirgaceae bacterium | reverse complement strand
CTACAAAAATTTTTCCAGTTGAGTCAATGGCAAGACTATTTATTGGTGAATTCAACTTTGTTTTTATTTTTTTCCAGCTACTCCCATTATATTCTAATAAGCCAAAGTTTCCAAAAAACATACGACCGTTATAGTCTTGAATTATTGAATAATTTTGCGAATGGGCATTAAACTCTTTGGGTGAAAAGTTTTTTATATGCGGAGTTCCAATATTATTTTGAGCACAAACACCTAAAACAAAAAGAATAAATATTAAAGTAAATATGTTTGCTTTAGATAAACTCAACTTCATAATAATAGTAATTTATTGTAAAATAGCTATGCCATAGGAAGCTATTATTTCAATTTACTATTTATTTCGATAAAATAAACAATAAACATTTACAATTTTAATAAAATTAAAGAAATTTAGTACTAATAGTAAACTCATAACAACTAAGGCAAAGTAAAACAATAACTACTTCATTTTAACTCGTAGTTATTCTTATGATACCCTGCCAGTATAAGTCAGGCGGGGGTTATACCTAAGTAAAGCGCTACTTTGCTACGCTCAAATCGCTCAACTTAGGCTTGATAAACATCTTTTGCACATATATAAAATTAAAAATACTCACAGTAACTCTGCTTCCGTAGCAAGTTCGGAACAAGTTATGGTTGCGTTTTTTAACTTTATCTATGCACAAAATCTTATTTCTAAATTATCGAACTTATTTCTGAGTTAACCCTAAGCCAATAAACATGCGAGTTTGCATTTGAGAATAATTCCTTTTATCAACTGATCTTGCATAAATGAAACTTGAAATTAGCACCCAGATTTATCTGGGTGAGATGAATTTGTCAAAAATACACTCCTACCGTTGACACATATTCGTTTTCATTGCAACGGATTCCTTCTCTAGCCTGAGGCTAGAGAAGGAATGACACATAGCTAGCGAGTCACTGCGATGAGGAACGAAGAAGCAGTCTGCCCAAGTTTAGTGCATCTTGTGTCATCTCACATATTAGGTAATATGCATGTAATACTCGTTCATTTATAATTATATAAAGGGTTATTGAAGGAAAAAGAGCATAAAAAAACCTTGAAATAAATTATTTCAAGGTTTTAAAAAAAAATCAAACTGAATATTAAAATTTCTCGTCGTACTTAGTCCAAAAATAATCACCTAGTCTCCATGCTTTATTTACTGCTTCTTCACCATACTTTATGGTATATTCAGTAAGCTTCTCTTTTCTTAATTCTAAGTTCTTTTCTTTTAGGATTTCTTTTTCAAAAGC
This sequence comes from Salinivirgaceae bacterium, assembly GCA_030620515.1. Taxonomy (GTDB): domain Bacteria; phylum Bacteroidota; class Bacteroidia; order Bacteroidales; family SZUA-534; genus JAUXEM01. Next base: position 1,867 of record JAUXEM010000304.1, on the reverse strand, counting down.
TGCCTGATTAGCAAAAAGTTCTGTTTGCATGGGTATAAAAACAGAATCAACATCGTAACGAGCTTCGCCCCAACGCTGCGCTGTTAATGTACTTAATCTGTTAAAAGCCCACCAGGCCGATTCCCTAGTATATCCGTTTACTCTACCTGGTATTTTATATGAAGTAGGTAAATCGGTACTACCTGCATATACAGGAATATACACTGAGGTTGCAATATTATCCTGAGCTAGCCAAACTACGCCACCAACTTCATCGGGTAACCAGTCGCGACATTGTATAATTGTTCCGTACATAGTGTACCAACGTGCAATGGTTCGCTCACCTAAAAACGATATATCTCCTGTTTCATGATCAGTATAATACCAACTACCAGGAATATTCTGAATTTTTAACTGATCGTAAGGTAGAAACGGATTTGCTAGAGGAGAAATTATTTTCTCACCCTTTTTATTGAAAGTTATAATATCTTTTGTCATATCATAAGGGGTACCTTCATAATAATCTTTAAAAACATTTACTAAATCCATTAGTTTAACTTTACTATCGGGCTCAACAGAAAATGGATACTCTCTATCGTTTGCGTCAAGTTTTAATGAAGGAGCTAAAAGATCAAGAACTCTCCACTCTCTTCTTCTCGCAGCAATTGATTTACGCCCTTCGGGATCATAACTACTACAAAACGAAAATAATTCGTTTTCATTCCACCAGCCATTTAATTTAGCTACATCATATATATTTTCGGAAGCCTTGAAATTATTTGTATCCTTAATATTTATTTCACTAATTCTACTGGCATTTGCACTAACTGATATATGATTATCGGGAACACGTTGAGCAACCCATACTGCTCCAACTTTATCTTTTCCTGGTCCTATAATCTCAAAATGCCATACTTCATTTTTATCAGCAATTGTTAAGCATTCACCAAAATCGTTCCATCCGTATTTTTTAGTTAATTCATCGGCCATTTTAATTGCCTCTCTAGCATTTGCACAACGTTCTAACATTAATTTACAAAGCCTTGGGCAGTCAATGAGTCCTGCATCAGATTGCAATTCAAAGCGTCCCATGAAGGTAGATTCTCCAATAGCCAACTGCTTTTCGTTCATACAAGGGTAGGCTGTATTTAAATAGGAATAAGTAGAGCTTACTTGTGGTATGTCGCCAATAATAACATGCTTATATGTTGGCATAGCCAATGAATCACATGCTTCTCTTTTATAGAGTATTGAATTACTGTTTTTTGAATGAGTTAGAGCAGGAACAATATTCATCCACGAACGGGTTCTATGACTATCATCGGTATGCGATGTAATTACAGAGCCATCAACTGAAGCATTTTTACCTACAGTTATTGAAGTACAACCTTCGGGCACTCCACCCATCCAGTCTGATTTATCCTGAGCAGATATATTAATATTAGTAAAACAAATTACCAATAAAGTAAGAACTACTTGTTTTGTTGTTAATTTTTGCATGGTGTTAAGTATTAAATATATTAAAAAAGGGCTGCCTTTTTCAAGCGACAGCCCTTTAAAATTGTTAACTAAAATAAATTTATTGTTTAATCATTTTTTCGGTTCTTATTAAACTATTATTACTTTTTATAGTAATAAAGTAAATACCTTTAGGCATTTCGCTTGTTGACAATACTACTTCATTTTCAAAAGTATTTACTGTCATCATAATTTGACCCATTACATTACAAATGCTAATTTGACTTGCATTTTCAAGCCCACTAATTGTAATTTCGTTATTAAATGGGTTTGGATAAATTTTAGTGTTATCTATAACTGCATCATATACACCTGTAGGAATAACTTTAATTTTACCTGCATTAAGTACTGTTCTTTTATTAATATCACT
>JAUXEM010000303.1 GCA_030620515.1 Salinivirgaceae bacterium | reverse complement strand
TAAACAAGCACTTTTATCTAATGCTTTATACAACTTTTTGCGTTTATCTAACTTTTTATCGCGAAGGTTTATAACCAATATTGTCGATGGCGCAGGATTTTCAACATACAACAAAAACGGGTCAGTTTGTCCGGCAGCAACTCCCTCAATTCCTTTAAGCAATTGTGCCTCTTTAACTATTACTACATTATAGTTCGACATCATGGGAAATTTACGTGCTGTATCCAGCATATCACCTAACTCAATATCTCGCCCATACAAAACGGTTTGATTAAACGATTGCTCTTCTTCTGGTAGTATATTTTTCTCAATATGCGCTGTAATTTCATCAATAAAGTAACCCTCATCGCCCATCAAATAATAAATAGGTTTATAAATTTTCTTTTTTAAATCTGCTGTAATTTGGTCAAAAGTATACATATAATAATTTTGTATTTTAGAATTTAAGATGTTTTACTGACTGGGAATTATTTCTAATTTCCGACAATGCATTTATACCAATGTGAATATGATCTTCTACAAATTTCTCTGTAATATCTTTATCACTTTTATTCGTTTTAACACCTGTTGATATCATTGGCTGATCAGAAACCAAGAGCAAAGCTCCTACTGGTATTTGATTAAAAAAGCCTACACTAAATATGGTAGCTGTTTCCATGTCAATAGCCATGGCACGTGTTTTTTGAAGGTATTTTTTAAACCGCTCATCGTATTCCCAAACACGTTTATTTGTAGTAAATACTGTACCTGTCCAATAATCGTATCCATAGTCGCTAATTGCAGATGAAACAGCACGCTGTAAATTAAATGCAGGCAGTGCAGGCACCTCTGGTGGTAAGTAATCGTCTGATGTTCCTTCGCTTCTAATAGCCGCAATTGGTAAAATAAAATCACCTAGTCTATTTTTCTTTTTTAATCCTCCACATTTACCTAAAAACAAAACTGCTTTAGGATCAACAGCGCTAAGTAAATCTATTACAGTTGCGGCATTGGGGCTACCCATACCAAAATTTATAATAATTACACCATTTGCCTGAGCATTTGGCATATTTCTATCCTCACCAACAATTGGAACATTGTTCCACTCAGCAAATAATTCAACATAGTGTTGAAAATTTGTTAGCAATATATATTTATTAAAATCATCTATCTCTCTACCCGTGTATCTTGGTAGCCAATTCTTTACAATCTCATCTTTTGTTTTCAAATATTTACAATTTACTTAGTAATTTTATTCATTCAAATATACCTTAATATGCTTAGCTATACAAAGTCGTTGCTGGATTGTTAATAATATTTTGATATCCATAATTCAGCAAACCCTACGAGGCATGTGGGTCAACTTAAAAAATAATGTGTTGATATAATATATATTATTTTAACTATTTTTGAGAAATGTTAAAAATGGAAGATCTAAACCTGCCAAATTACAATCAGCTTTTAAAAGTTGATTTACAAAATAAAACTATTTACGATGCTTATAGAAAAAAGAAAGTGGCTCTAACTCCTGAAGAATGGGTTAGACAAAATTTTTTGGCATACATGGTAAATGATTTGAACTTTCCAGCGGGCTTGCTTTCTGTTGAAATGCCTATAGAACTAAATGGTTTAAAAAGACGTTGCGATATTGTTGCCTTTGATAAAACAGGAATGCCTAAGGTTATTGTGGAATGCAAAGCCTCAACTATTAAAATAAACCAAAAAACTTTCACGCAAATAGCTACTTATAACATTAAGCTACAAGTTGACTATTTAATAATAACCAATGGACTAAATCACTATTGCTGTATTATGGATTATGCGAATAATACTTATAAATTTTTAGAAAAAATTCCTAGCTATAACCAAATTACAGAGTAAGTATTCTTGGCAAGCCATGCAAAAGGAGTGAGCTATAATACTTATTTATTAGCTTTACTACTATAACATATCAACAGAAAGGACTAACCTATCCGCCTTGCAAGTTTGACAGGCGGTTTGAATCCAAAGAGATTACATTTTTTTGAACTTTGAATATTATTATTCGAACTTTGTCTTTTTTGAACTTTGAATTTTGCTTTTTGTTATTTGAGTTTTGTTATTTGAGTTTTGAATTTTGAATTTTGTTATTAATTAATTGAAAACTGAGTTCCGATTCCCAACCATTTTCAACTTTTAGCCAATTCTTCTTTTCGGACATTTGAACAAAGCCAACTTTAGTAAATAACTTAATACTTGCTTTATTACTTTCGCCAATATTACAATATAGTTGATTCATTTTTAAATGTGTAAAGCAGTACTCTATTAAAAGGTGCAACGCCGAATTTGCAAAGCCCTTCATTCTATCTTCATTTTTTTCAATTAAGATTCCTATTCCAGCTCTTTGATGATGTGGGTCAAAATCGAATAAATCGATAGCTCCAATAGATTTGCCAATACTTTTACTTTCTATTATAAGACGTAATTGCTTTGCCGAATAAATATCGAGGTGTGAGTTTTCTATATATTGTTTTAATATATATTTTGAGTAAGGTGTTAGGGTATTGCTTACTTTCCAGTTGTTCGTGTTGTTCTCACACTGGTATAAAAATGATAAATCCTCAGGCTCAAGTGACCTAAGGATTATTATATCGGATTGTAGACTAAAGGCCATTATTGCGGACTTTGTCTAAATTTACTTTTCTCAACTACAAATGCATCGTAATAACCTTTCTCGATAGCATCTTGCAATGCCTGATTAGCAGACATACGTCCAATATATTCGCCATAAATATATCGGTAATAGCCATCCTCGCCAATAACGGATTTAACACCTTGCAGCCCTTTAAAATTATTAGATTCTACGGCCTTTTTCAAAGCAAATAATTGAACAGTATACACCTGTTTATCGGTTGATGACATTTTTGATTTATAGAAATTACTAGACTTTTGCACCAATTCGTTATACTCTAAACTACTTATAATTTTAGCATCTGGAAAACCAGCGTCAACAACCAAATTCATTAATTCTAATGCATCCGATTTATGTTTAAATTGTCCTACAGTATATAAATACCCTCCTACCGACTGAAACATCCAAACATTGTTGATTGATTGACCCGATTGACCAAAGTAGGAAGGTTTAAGAACGGTTTCCGATTCCATCAACATTATAGTATAGGTAAGTG
>JAUXEM010000157.1 GCA_030620515.1 Salinivirgaceae bacterium | reverse complement strand
TGACATAACTTTTTTGCTAAATTCTAATTTTCTATATTCGTATGGAGTGGATTGTTATGTCTTAAAAATAAAACAAATTTCAATCGAGCTAAAAAAAACTATTTTCGGAATTGCTGTATTTTGGCTTTACATTAGGTTTTTAAGATTAACAGCACACAGTTGTATGTGTTTGAATAATTGCACATTACAGACAAACGTTTTTTTCACTCCTCTTCACTAAAATTATATCTCCCAACAAGGCAAGTCTAACTATCTATAGTATCTTTGAACTATGCTATGCATAAAAGAGTAAACTATGGGTTAAAAATTATTACTTTTATACTAAGCAATAAAAAACAAGTAAAATAAAAATATTAACAAATGAATATAGGAGTTATTATTGGGCGTATTGGCGGAGTAGATGGCGTAGCCCTTGAAACAGAAAAGTGGATTGCGGTTCTTGAAAAAATGGGTCATAATGTTTTCATTATTGCTGGGCAATTTGAAAACAAAAAAATTAATCCCGATAAAGAAACTCTTGTGCCCGAAATGTCTTTTTTCTCGCCAGAAAGCTACTGGGGGCAAAAAAAAGCATTTCACTTTCCAGAAATAAATACTGGCGATTTAATTGAACACATTCACTTTTATGGCGAAATAATTTCGAAAAAAATAATTGCTTGGGCTAATGATAGAAAGCTAGATATTTTAATTTCGGAGAACGCTTCGGCATTACCTGCTCATTTAGAGCTTGGCTTAGGTATTAAAAAAGCAGTACAGGCGCTTGGCATACCAACAATTACACACGATCACGATTTTGCTTGGGAACGAGGCAGCCGATATGTGTCGCCACACCAAGCTATTAACGAATTTGTTGAAGAACACTTTCCGTTACGTTTGCCAAATGTTATACATGCTGCTATAAATTTACATGGTAAGCATACAATTAAAGAAAAATATAACAGACAAAGTATAGTTGTACCAAATGTTATGGATTTTTCGGAAAGCTTTGGCGAAAAAAACGAAGTAAACCAACACTTATACCGCGATTTGTGTTTAGCTCCCGATAGTGTTTTACTATTTCAAGTTACACGCATTGTAAGACGTAAAGGTATTGAGGTGGCAATAAACTTAATAGACAAATTGCAAGACCAAAGAGTTAAACTAATTATTAGTGGTAGCGCTGCCGACGACGAAGGGAGTCTTTATTACAATGAACTTATTGAACAAATACACCAATTAAAACTAGGAAGGCAGGTTTTATTTGCTTCGCACATTATTAGTAATAAAGGTCATAAAGACACTGACACAAGTAAACAGTACTCGCTATCTGATGCATATGCAAATGCAGTAGCAACAACCTATTTTAGTACTTACGAGGGTTTTGGTAATGCCTTTGTAGAGTCGATACTTGCAAAAACACCAATTTTTGTAAATAACTATAAACCTGTTTATTGGCCCGATATAGGTAGCAAAGGCTTTAAAACCGTTATGCTCGAAGATAATAACTTAAGCGACAAGGCTGTTGCAGACATGCACGAAATAATATTTAACCCAAGCCTTAACAAGGAAGTAGGGGAATACAATTACGATTTGGGTAAAAAGTATTTTTCTTATGATACCCTTGAGCAAAAACTGCAAGAACTTATTGATATTTGTAAGAAAATGTAAAGTACCCCACCCACTAAATGGCTATGGTTCCAAGGCGGGGTTCGTAAAATCATAATCTTACTGATTAAAACTCATATCCCAAAGATACACCTAGTATATAGGTGTTCTTTGCTTTTACAGAAAGGGCATCTCGCTTTTGAAAACAGTAATAAACTTTTGTAGATATATTGTCATTAAAATCGTAATCTAAACCACCTGTAAAGCGATTTACTTGTATGGTGTTGCTAGCCATACTGTTAAGGTTATAGTAAAACTCATATTGTACATATGGCATTAATGGTGTTTTTGGAATATCATATTTTATTGAAAAGCGATTCCTAAGATATTGAATTGGAAGATGTCCTAATTCAGAGGAATTATATTGAGAATAAGTACGTTGGTAACGAATTCTATACCTAAAAACAACTCTTCTGTGTTTATACCTAAGGTATAAATCGCTGCTAATTCTGTGGGAGTGCCTATTTCCTTCCTCTAGGTCTTTGCTTAAAGCATATCTGTATAACAATTGTATTTTAATGTTCTGATTAAAAGCATAATGACCACCTACAGTCGTTAACCAATCATCAAAGCTTGTGGCATTTTCATTAAACCGCACCTCCTCACGAACCAATATTGAATATTTCTTACTTAATATTTTTGTAACTGTAATATCAGTCCACTGTTCAAAATCTTTAAACTGACCAAATGAATTAAACCCTAGTAAAAGTGAAAATATAAAGCATAAAAAGCTTCTGCTATTCATCTAAAAGCGTTTTAAATTCAATGTCATCGTTTTCGCCCCACGATTGCTCGCTCTTTAAAAAGTATGCTCTAATTTTTACAATATCTTTCTGAAAATCGACAACACCAATTTCTATTCTCGAAATAGAAACACCCAATCTTGATTCCAAATCTTCAATTAGTTCCCTTTTTCTATCGGTGTGTATTAATTCTATTTTTTCGTAAAGAACAACAGCATACGATTCGTTCTCTAAGCTTTTAAGTCGCTCAATATACCAAGTTATGCTAAGCACAGCCAGGTTTGTAAATACCAACTCAACATAACTAACTTTTTTGTTTGCCAAAGCATTTACCACCGACAATCCTATTACGATAAATAAATAGGTCATTTCTTTAATGGGTATAGTGGTTGTTCGGTAACGTATAATTCCAAAAACAGCAAATAAACCCAAAGCAAAACCCAATTGAAGCTTAACACTTTCCAACAAAAAACACATTAAAAAAACAATGGTTCCTATTAAAAGAAAAGTAAAAAGATAATTACGTCTGCGTGTTTTCGGATAATAAATATATCGTACAATAAATAGTGTTATTCCGAAATTAAATAAAAAACGCATCACTAATTCGGCAAAGTCTTTAATAATAACAATATCAATATTAAATAGCTCGTTGGTTATGCTAAGCAAAATTGTGTTCATGTTCTAGTTTTGTTAAATGTAAAATATTTGGTTTAAATGTATTTTTTTTAATACTGCTATTAAGCAAAGCTATGCCCATACAGTATTTGCTAAAGCCTCGCGGATATACCTTAAGCTCTTTTAACAAAGAAATTATTGGTGAATTAATATTACATTTTTCTCTTTTAACCTCAACAATTGCAATATATGGTAGTTTTACTCCCTTATTATCCAAGCTAAAGCTTAAATTATAATCTATGCTTATTCTTTCTTTTGTTTCGAACGATAGTAGCATTATTCGATAAAACGAATTACATAATGATTTTTGCAAAGCAATATTTTCATCAAATAATGTTTTTTCAACAAATGCTTGTTCTTTATTTGTCGCTAATTCTATACCAGTAGTACGAATTCTTGTTTTTTGTGTTATTTCTTTGTTGTTTTTTGTTTTTATCTCTAAAAATGTAGTGTTGCTTACCTCATAAGTTCTATATCGAACCTTTTGCCTGTTTAACATACCATTATGATGCATCTGGTATAAATGAAAATCGCTAGTATCAAAATAATTTGTACTATAGCTAAAAGCTCTAAAACCAGATATTTCAAGAATTTTATAATGATTTTTAGCCTTTTCAAACAGAGCAGATAAATGTTGAATAGGTACAACAAACTTTTTGTCAACACGCTTCATTAAAGCTAATTCATCAAGCTCTTCTAACGAAACAGGTTGATATTGTGAAAGCAACTGGCTATATTTATTTTGAAAATTCATTCTGCTTAGTTTAGAATAGTAAAATTAGCATTGTAATTTATAATTCAAACTTTACCAACAATATCATAAACCCCACCAATACCTTCTTCTTTAGTACAAGAAAAAGTTATTACTAGCATAATAATAGCTGTGATTTTTATGTGTTAACCCTAAAAACAACTAGTAAGTGTATTATGTGTTATTCACTTACTAAAGAAAACAATTAAAGCTAATAATACAAAATAATTACACGCTACAAAAACAGTAGATAATCGGCAATTATTTTATATTTGTTGTTGTTAATAAACTAATTGTAACAATTGTACTAACCATTAATATTTTTTAAATGAAATTATTCAGTTCTGTTTTAGCTTTTTGTTTTGTTATTCTTATATCGTGCAGCAATACCAATACAACAAATAAAAAAAATAAATCGAAAAAAAAGGAGAAAACCTATTTTGTTTTAGTTGAAACCCCCTATGGCAACATGAAACTTAAGCTCTACAATGAAACCCCCTTGCACCGCGATAATTTTATAAAGCTAGTAAACGAAGAGTTTTATGACAGCTTGCTTTTTCATAGGGTAATGAATGAATTTATGATACAGGGTGGTGATCCTGAATCGAAGGGGGCTAAGCAGGATGCTCGTTTAGGAAACGGTGGTCCAGGCTATAAGATTAATGCAGAGTTTATACCAACAGCATATCATAAAAAAGGAGCTTTGGCAGCTGCTAGAGAAAGCGACCAAGTTAACCCTGACAAAAAATCGTCGGGTAGTCAGTTTTATATTGTACATGGCAAAACGTTTTCAGCAGATGATTTAAAAAACATGGAGAAAAAAATAAATTTTCCAAAAAAACAAGAACTGGTTTATTCTTACATTGAAAAACCAGAAAATGCTGCGTTAAAACAAAAGCTTGATTCATTACAAAGAATAAGAGCTACTATGGAATTAAATAATACCTATCAAAATATTTCTTTAAAACTTGAAAAGGAATATAATAATCTTGACCTATTTAAATATACGCCCGAGCAAGTTGAAGCATATACAACTATTGGCGGCACTCCTCACTTAGATCAAAACTATACTGTTTTTGGCGAAGTAATTGAAGGCTTGAATGTTATTGATAGCATTGCTATTCAAAAAGCCGATAGAAACAACCGTCCACTTGAAAATATTATAATGAAAATGAAAGTTGTAAGAAAATAGGCTAACAAAAATATAGTTGGGAAACAGCATTTTACCTTTAACTAGAGCCCTCCATAAAGTCATTTATTTTATAATCAGAATAGCAAAAGTATTAAAGAGCATGCCACTAGTAGTGCGTTTACAAATTAGCGTTGCATAATATTTGTTTAAGATTTTTTCTTTAGGCAAGGCAAAATTTGCGAGCATAGCCGTAGCTACGGTTAATAATTTTAACGCAGCATAAAGAAAAAAAATGGACAAATATGTGATGTTAATTTATGAACGCACTACTAGGTTTCTTTTGGGGTATAATACAATATTACAAGGCAACGACCATAGCCGTGAAGTTAACAAAAGGCTAACGCCCTTACAGGGCTGAATTAAAGACTATTAGATTACCCTGTGCACTGCACAGGGCTATTGATTTAAGGCTTTCAGCCTTTTTTAGCCTGAAAGGCTATAAGCCAACAGCCTAGGGCAACGCCCTAAGAATGTTGAATGATAAAGGTTTTAGAGTTTTACGACACAAAGTTAATTTAAAAACAGAGCATCCCTAAAACGCAATTATTGAGATTTGTTGAGTTTATAGACAGGCTCTAACTAGATGGTAGGGTGCTGTGTTTTGTATGCATTACAAATAATAGCAATTGTTTTATTAATTGAAGTATAGTTAAAGCTAATGGCTTTTGTTATTGGAAGCCCATTATAACTGCTTTTACTATGCGCTATTTTGTGAGTATTTTTGTTAATTTTTGGCGTGCCTCCAAATAATTTAGTCCTAAAAAATTCTATTCTCCAAGCTAAGGATGTTATCTTTTCTGAAGCCTTTTTTTTAGGTGCATTAACATTTAACGCTTCTGCAATCTTAGAAAAAAGCTCTTTATACGATAATGTTTCAGCACTTAAAATAAACTGTTGCTCAGAAATATCTGAATTCATAAGCATTACCATAACACTCGCCACATCTTCAACATCTACAAAGCCGGTAGAACCCAAAGTATAGTGGTTCATTCCTTTTGCCACGCGTTTAAATAACATGGCACTACTATTCTCCCAATCGCCTTTGCCTAATATAACAGCAGGATTTACAATCACAGCATTTAAGCCTTCAGCTATTCCGCGCCAAACCTCAAGCTCTGAATTGTGTTTGCTAATAGAATATACCGATTTACCAAGAGGACTCCAAGCAGAATCTACATCGGTTTGACTCCCATTTACAGGAGTTCCCAATGCACCAATACTACTTACATGGCAAAGCTTACGAACCTTCTTCTCTAAACAGGCGTTAACTAAGTTGGCTGTACCTTGCACATTAATATCCGTAATTTTCTGTTTGTCTTTTGCATTAAACGAAACAAATGCAGCACAATGATAAACATCCATTTCTAGTTCAATGTTGTTCAATAATATTTCTAAATCAAGTACATTACCTTGTACCCACTGTATTGCATTAATAATTTCCTCTGGGTTATTGGTGTAAAAACTAAGGGTTTTCGTCAGTTTCTCAATTGAATCTTTTTCTCGAAATAAAGCCTTAATAACACAACCATCTTTATGCAGTTCATAAACTAATCGTGCCCCCAATAAGCCAGTTGCTCCCGTTATAAAAACCATTTTACTAGAATTAAGTATTACTAAAAAAGCACATTAACTTGTAATGTTATAGAAATATGCTCATCCAAAAAAATAAACTTCAAATATAATTTTACGTTAAAATAAGCTAAAGTATGATAATACTATTGCAACTATTGAATTGAATAAAAATATAACATACCTTGCTACATGAAAAACAACAATATAATTAACCAACATTTAATTAAAACTTTTAATATGAAAGCCTATATATTACTTTCCCTTTTATGTATTATAGCATTCTCAACATCGGCTCAAATAAATTATATTGATGAGTTAATGCATGCAGAGAAAAAGCATTTTACTCAAAAAATGAACTTTAAACCTTCTGCTTTTGCGAACACCAATGATATTTTCTATCATAGAATTAACTGGAAAGTGGATCCAGCAGTAAATTATATTGAAGGAAATGTTACGAGTTATTTTAAGATTCTAAAAGATCAAACCGATGCAATATATTTTGATTTATCGGAACCTCTTACTGTTGATAGTGTTTTACACAGAACAGGTAAGCTTTCGTTTACCCATACAAATTCTGTTATACAAGTAAATTTCCCTACAAAACTTAATATAAATGATGTTGATTCGCTAACTGTATTTTACAAAGGTGCTCCTAAAAGTGAAGGTGGTTTTAGTTCTTTTATTATTGACAAACACAATGATGTTCCTGTTTTATGGACACTTTCAGAGCCATATGGAGCTAAAGATTGGTGGCCCTGTAAGCAAGATTTAATAGATAAAATTGATTCGCTAGATATATTTGTAACTGTTCCTACTGGTAATAAAGTAGGATCAAATGGTGTTCTAATATCTGAGACAACACTAAACAATAAAACAACATGTCATTGGAAACACAAACACCCAATTGTATCCTACTTAGTGGCTATTGCTACAACTAATTATGCTGCTTATTCCGATTTTGCAACTATTGGGGATGGAAAACAAGTTGAGATTCTAAACTATGTTTACCCAGAAAATGAAACATTAGCAAGAACTGAAACCAAATATACCGTTGATGTTTTAGAGCTTTATAGTAAACTATTTATACCCTACCCTTTTGCTGATGAAAAATATGGACATGCCCAGTTTGGATGGGGCGGCGGAATGGAACATCAAACCATGAGTTTTATGGTAAACTTTAGTAAAGATCTTATTGCCCACGAATTAGCTCATCAATGGTATGGTGACCATGTTACTTGTGGAAGTTGGGAAGACATTTGGATTAACGAGGGCTTTGCAACCTATTTAACGGGCTTAACATACGAGCATCTTAATCCTGAAAACTGGATGAATTGGAAATATAAGGCATTAGAAAATATTATTAATAATGCTCGCGAAGGCTCTGTTATTGTAGATGACACCACCGATATTTATAGAATATTCAGCGGTACTCTTAGCTATAAAAAAGGCAGTTATGTTTTGCATATGTTAAGAAATCAAATTGGAGATGACGCATTTTATGAGGGTATGAATTTATTACTAACAGATGAATCAACCAGTGGTGGTTTTGCCTCAACCAAACAAGTACAAGAATTTTTTGAAACTGCTGGTGACACAAATTTAACAGACTTTTTTGATCAAATGCTTTATAAACAGGGTTATCCGGTTTTTAAGGTTGAATGGTTACAAAATGCTGACCAAAGTGTTGATATAAAATTAATTCAAACTCCTACACATGAATCTGTATCTTGTTTTAAATTACATGTCCCCGTATTATTTAGAGGAGAGGGTAAAGAAAAACTCATTTCATTTCATCAAACCAAAAACAACCAAAGTTATTCATTTAATCCTGGCTTTGAAGTAAACAAAGTTATTTTCGACCCAGAACTCAATATAATGGCTCCGCATCCTTCCTGGACAGCGATTAATGTACAAAAAAACGAATTAGCTAGTCAATTAAGTATATTTCCGAATCCAGCAACAGATAAACTTATAATAAAAACTAATAAACAAAGCATTGCAGAAACCATTGATATTATTTCAGTTGACGGAAAAAATGTATACTCTTTTGAAAATAACTCTCACCAAAGAAAGATGGTGGTTAATATATCGAACTTTAAACCTGGTGTCTATTTTATTCGTGCTATAATTAGCGGAAAAGAAGTTACAAAGCAGTTTATTAAGGATTAAACAGCAGATATATAATTAGATACGGCATTTATGCCGTAGTTTGTAAAACAAATAATTATTGACTTTAGCTAAATTATTCATCAACTATTTTCGAATAAAGCCTATTTGTATATACTAAACACAGGAGCTAGTAGTGCGTTTACAAATTAGCGTTGCATAATATTTTTGGTATTACTACGAATTTAGTGGGTAGATAATAAAATAATGAGAATAACACCACAATTTATTGTGGTGGTTTGAAAGAAATACTTTAGCCTCCTCCGCCTTTATCGCCAAAGGCGATA
>JAUXEM010000028.1 GCA_030620515.1 Salinivirgaceae bacterium | reverse complement strand
GAGAAACCCAGGCCTGTGGTTTCGTAATGGGGTGGGAAAAGACCTCAAGCAGGGCTGTGCATGCGTGTTTATCGAATCCTTCTCTCCCCACAAAAGCTGTAGAAGCTTATTGATATTCAGCAACTTACGTTGTTTTGATAATCTTTAGGTTTATTACTACGGCTAATGTTTTGTTTATAACAATTTGTGAAGTTCATTATTTATTGGGTGAAATTATAAGCGGGAGTAGCTCAGCTGATAGAGCATCAGCCTTCCAAGCTGAGGGCCGCGGGTTTGAATCCCGTCTCCCGCTCTAATTTTTAAGCCGGTGTAGCTCAGGGGTAGAGCGCTTCCTTGGTAAGGAAGAGGCCACGAGTTCAATTCTCGTCATTGGCTCTAAGACTGGGAAAATATAACTTTGTCGAATTGGTAATAATTAATAATTATGGCTAAAGAAAAATTTGAGAGGAACAAACCTCACGTTAACATTGGAACTATTGGTCACGTTGACCATGGTAAAACAACTTTGACTGCTGCAATTACAAAAGTATTGGCAGAAGCAGGTTATTGTGAAGTGCGCGATTTCGATTCAATCGACAACGCTCCAGAAGAAAAAGAACGTGGTATCACAATTAATACTGCTCACGTTGAGTATGAAACGGCTAATCGTCACTATGCACACGTTGACTGTCCGGGTCACGCCGATTATGTGAAGAACATGGTGACTGGTGCTGCTCAAATGGACGGCGCTATTTTAGTAGTAGCCGCAACTGATGGTCCTATGCCTCAAACTCGCGAGCACATCCTTTTAGCTCGTCAGGTAAACGTACCTAAACTTGTTGTTTTTATGAACAAGGTAGATATGGTTGATGATGAAGAGTTACTAGAGCTTGTTGAAATGGAAGTTCGTGAACTTCTTGAGTTTTACGAGTACGGCGAAGATGTACCTGTAATTATGGGTTCTGCACTTGGTGGATTAAATGGTGACGAAAAATGGGTGCCTAAGATTATGGAACTTATGGAGGCTGTGGATACATATATTCCACTTCCAAAAAGAGATGTAGAAAAGCCATTCTTGATGCCTGTTGAAGATGTATTCTCAATTACAGGTCGTGGTACTGTTGCAACTGGTCGTATTGAAGCTGGTATTGTTAAAACAGGTGAAGAGGTTCAGATTATTGGTTTAGGTGCTGAAGGAATGAAATCAGTTTGTACTGGTGTTGAAATGTTCCGTAAGATACTTGATACTGGTGAAGCTGGTGATAATGTTGGTCTTTTACTACGTGGTGTCGATAAGGATAAAATTAAGCGTGGTATGGTAATTAGCCATCCAGGTACAATTACTCCTCATACTAAAGTAAAAGCTGAAATTTACGTATTGAAGAAAGAAGAAGGTGGACGTCACACTCCATTTCATAATAATTACCGTCCACAGTTTTACCTACGTACACTTGACGTAACTGGTGAAATTATGTTGCCAGAAGGAACTGAAATGGTAATGCCAGGTGATAATGTTACAATTACAGTGAATTTAATTACTCCTGTTGCTTGTGGTATTGGACTACGTTTTGCAATCCGTGAAGGTGGTAGAACAGTTGGTGCTGGTCAGATTACAGAAATAATAGAATAAGTAATATATGATAGAACCCTTATTTGAGGGTTCTATTTTATACGGGTGTAGCTCAGTTGGTAGAGCACTGGTCTCCAAAACCAGGTGTCGGGCGTTCGAGTCGCTCCTCCCGTGCAAATTATCAGAAAAATGCGAAAAATAAAAGAATACTTTAAAGAAGTATACAATGAATTGATACATAAAGTAACTTGGCCTTCTTGGTCTGAGTTGCAAAATAGTATGGTTGTTGTTATGATTGCTTCCTTAATTATAGCCCTCATCATCTATGCAATGGATGTTTCATTTACGAAAGTGATGGAACTAGTTTACAGTATGTTTTATTAAACTTTCTTAATTGATGGAAAAGAAGTGGTATGTAGTACGCGCTATTAGCGGCAAAGAAAAGAAGGTTAAGGAACAAATCGAAAGCGAAATTAGCCACCTGAAAATGGAGGAATACGTCTCCCAAGTCTTAATTCCTACAGAAAAAATCTACCAAATCAGGAATGGCAAAAAAATTAGCAAAGAGAGAAGTTTCTTTCCCGGTTACGTTCTTATCGAAGCCGCTTTGGTTGGTGAAGTACCCCATATTCTTCGTAATATTCCGAATGTACTAGGCTTCCTCGGTACAGGTGGTGAAGCAGCCCCATTAAGAATTGCAGAAGTAAACAGAATATTAGGTAAGGTTGACGAACTCGCCGAAAGCGATGAAGAACTTAGCATACCTTATATTGTAGGCGAAACCGTAAAGGTGATTGATGGACCTTTTAATAGTTTTAGCGGGATAATAGAAGAAGTGAACGAAGAGAAGAAAAAGCTAAAGGTTTCTGTTAAAATCTTTGGTCGTAAGACTCCCGTTGAGCTAAGTTTCATGCAGGTTGTTAAAGAATAAAAATTGAATTATGGCAAAAGTAGTTGAAGGATTAATCAAATTGCAGATTAAAGGAGGTGCTGCCAACCCTTCGCCACCTGTTGGTCCGGCCCTTGGTGCTAAGGGTGTGAACATAATGGAGTTCTGTAAGCAATTTAATGCTAGAACACAGAACAGTGCAGGAAAAGTGCTTCCGGTTATCATTACCGTTTATGGCGATAAGTCTTTTGATTTTATTGTTAAGAAACCACCTGTTGCAGTACAAATTTTAGAAGCTGCAAAATTAAAAAGCGGTTCGGCAGAGCCAAATCGTATAAAAGTAGCTTCTTTAACCTGGGATCAGGTAAAAGAAATTGCCGAAGAAAAAATGCCTGACTTTAATGCATTTAAAATAGAATCGGCAATGAAAATGGTTGCAGGAACTGCCCGAAGTATGGGTATTACTGTTTCAGGGAAATTTCCCGGTAATAATTAAAATTAATACCTCGAGTAGAAATGGCGAGACTAACGAAAAATAAAAAGAAAGTTGCAGATAAAATTGAAGCTAATAAGCTTTATAAACTATCTGAAGCTGCAAAGTTGGTTAAAGAGGTAACTACCACTAAATTTGATGCGTCAATTGATATTGATGTACGCTTGGGTGTAGACCCACGTAAAGCAAATCAAATGGTTCGTGGTATCGTTTCCTTACCGCACGGTACAGGAAAGGAGACGCGAGTTTTGGTTCTTTGTACTCCCGAAAAGGAAGAAGAGGCTAAAGCTGCAGGAGCAGATCACGTTGGTCTCGATAGTTATATCGAAAAAATAAAAGGTGGATGGACTGATATAGATGTTATCATTACCATGCCTCCAGTTATGGCTAAAGTGGGTGCACTTGGACGCGTGTTAGGACCTCGTGGTTTAATGCCTAACCCTAAAAGTGGTACAGTAACAATGAATATTGGTACTGCTGTTAAAGAGGTTAAGCAGGGAAAAATTGACTTTAAGGTGGATAAATTTGGTATTATTCATGCCGGAATTGGCAAAGCATCTTTTGATTCTGATAAAATTTATGAGAACGCAAAAGAAATGTTGGATACTATCATGAAATTGAAACCTGCTGCAGCGAAAGGTACATATGTAAAAAGTGTTTGCATATCAAGTACCATGAGTGCTGGTATTCCAGTAGATGTTAAATCTTATGACGAGTAAAAAAATAGTAAGTTATGAAGCGCGAAGATAAAGCTGAAATTATCAACGAGCTGGCTCTTAAACTTAAAGAGGCAAGTCACTTCTATTTAACTGATACTTCTGAATTAAATGCAGAAGACACCAGTTTTTTAAGAAGAAAATGCTTTGAAAAGGAAATAGAACTAGTAGTTGTAAAGAATACCTTGCTTAGGAAAGCTATGGAGCAGTCTGATACAGATTATTCCGAAATGTTTGATGTTTTGAAAGGCGCTACTTCAATTATGTTTACAGAAACAGGTAATATACCTGGTAAACTAATTCAAGAGTTTCGTAAAAAAAGCGAAAAGCCTATCGTCAAAGCAGCATTTGTGGAAGAATCGGTTTATATTGGAGATGATCAACTAGAAGCTCTAGCAAGCATCAAATCTAAGAATGAACTTATAGCTGATGTAATCGGCTTGCTTCAGTCGCCTGCCAAAAATGTTGTTTCTGCTTTACAATCAAGCGGACAAACATTGACAGGTGTTCTTAAAACATTATCAGAAAGAGAATAGTAAATAATTAGTTAATAATCAAATAAAAAATAAAGGAAAATGGCAGATTTAAAGAAATTTGCGGAAGAGTTGGTAAACTTAACTGTAAAAGAGGTTAATGAATTAGCTGGTATCCTTAAGGACGAGTACGGAATTGAGCCTGCTGCAGCTGCTGTAGCTGTTGCTGGTCCTGCTGCTGGTGGAGACGCTGCTGCTGAAGAACAAACTGAATTCGACGTTATTCTTAAGGCAGCTGGTGGTGCAAAACTACAAGTAGTAAAGTTAGTAAAAGAACTTACCGGATTAGGACTTAAAGAGGCTAAAGAAGTAGTTGACAGTGCTCCTAAAGAGATCAAGACTGGAGTTACTAAGGATGAAGCGGATGCATTAAAAGCTAAATTAGAAGAGGCTGGAGCAGAAGTTGAACTTAAGTAGAACACTCCAAATAATATAGAACTTATGAGGTTTAGTGCCTGTTGTTACGGGTACTAAGCCTTTTTGTTGTTATTTTAAAGTTCAATTTATTCTCATCATTATGGCTTCAAATAATTATCAACAAAGGATTAGTTTTGCTTCAATAAAAAATCAACTTGAATACCCCGATTTTCTAGAGGTTCAGTTAAAATCATTTACTGATTTTTTCCAAATAAATACAACCCCTGAAAAAAGAAGTAATGAGGGATTGTATCAAGTTTTTCAAGAAAACTTTCCAATAACAGATACAAGGAACAACTTCGTACTTGAGTTCCTTGATTATACTATTGACCCACCACGTTATACAATTGCAGAGTGCATTGAGCGTGGTTTAACGTATAGTATACCGCTTAAGGCGAAATTAAAACTTTATTGTACCGATCCAGAACATGAAGACTTTGATACAGTTGTTCAGGACGTGTACTTGGGTACTGTACCTTACATGACCCCAAAAGGAACCTTTTGTATTAATGGTGCCGAAAGAGTTATTGTTTCTCAGCTACACCGGTCCCCTGGTGTTTTCTTTGGACAAAGCACCCATGCGAATGGGACAAAACTGTATTCAGCACGTGTAATACCTTTTAAAGGTTCTTGGATTGAATTTGCAACAGACATTAATAGTGTCATGTATGCATATATCGATCGTAAAAAGAAATTACCAGTTACTACTCTGTTAAGAGCAATTGGTTACGAGGGTGATAAAGATATTCTAGAAATATTTAACCTCGCAGATGAAATTAAAGTATCAAAATCAGGACTTAAAAAAGTAGTTGGCCGTAAGCTTGCTGCTCGTGTTTTAAAATCTTGGATAGAAGACTTTGTTGATGAAGATACTGGTGAAGTGGTTTCTATTGAACGAAATGAAATCATTATTGATAGGGAAACCGTTATTGAAAACGACCATATCGAGGAAATACTTGAATCAGGTGCAAAAACTATTTTGCTTCATAAGGAAAATATTAATGCAGCAGATTTTAGTATCATATATAATACTTTACAAAAAGATCCTTGTAACTCTGAAAAAGAAGCTGTATTACATATTTATCGCCAGTTAAGAAACTCTGAACCGCCAGATGAAGCAACTGCTCGTGATGTTATTGATAAGCTATTCTTTTCAGATAAACGATATGACCTTGGTCAAGTTGGTAGATATCGCTTGAACAAGAAGTTAGGGCTTAACACCGAAATGGATGTTAAAGTGCTTAACAAGCAAGATATTATCGAGATTATAAAATATTTAATTGAGCTTATTAATAGCAAAACTGATGTTGATGATATTGATCACCTAAGTAATCGTCGTGTACGTACGGTTGGTGAGCAATTAATGAATCAGTTTGGGGTTGGTTTAGCTCGTATGGCACGTACTATTCGTGAAAGAATGAATGTGCGCGATAATGAGGTATTTACTCCAATCGACTTAATTAATTCTAAAACACTTTCTAGTGTAATTAATTCGTTTTTTGGAACTAATGCTTTATCACAGTTTATGGACCAAACTAATCCATTAGCTGAAATGACTCACAAAAGACGTATGTCAGCATTAGGACCTGGTGGTCTTTCTAGAGAACGTGCTGGTTTCGAAGTACGTGATGTTCACTATACTCATTATGGACGATTATGTCCAATTGAAACACCTGAGGGGCCAAATATTGGTCTTATTTCTTCCCTTTGTGTATTTGCTAAAATAAACGATCTTGGATTTATTGAAACACCATACCGTCAGGTTACTGAAGGTAAAGTTGATTTATCTAACGAAGGTGTTACTTATTTAAGCGCTGAAGAGGAAGAACAGAAAATGATTGCTCAAGCAAATGCTCCGCTTAATGAAAAAGGAATTTTTGTTAATTCAAGAGTTAAGTCAAGGTTAGAAGCAGACTACCCTGTTGTAGCTCCTTCAGAAATTGAACTAATGGACGTTGCTCCAAATCAGATTGCTTCAATTGCAGCATCTCTTATACCATTCCTTGAACACGATGATGCCAACCGTGCATTGATGGGTTCAAATATGATGCGTCAGGCAGTTCCATTATTAATGCCTGAAGCACCAATTGTTGGAACAGGTGTTGAAAAGAAAGTGGCTGAAGATTCAAGAAATTTAATTCGCGCCGAAGGTAATGGTGTAGTTGAGTTTGTTGATGCAGAGGAAATTGTAGTTCGCTATAATAGATTAGAAGAAGATAAATTTGTAAGTTTCGATGATGATGTAGTTCGTTACAAACTTACAAAATTTCAAAAAACAAATCAAAACTCCTCAATTAATCAACGTCCTATTATTAATAAAGGAGATAAAGTTCAAGAAGGAACTGTATTAAGTGAAGGTTATGGTACCGAGGGTGGTGAATTAGCTCTGGGTAGAAACTTGAAAGTGGCATTTATGCCATGGAAAGGTTATAACTTTGAGGATGCTATTGTTATTTCAGAAAGAGTAGTACGAGATGATGTATTTACTTCGTTACATATCGAAGAATTTATGTTAGAGGTAAGAGATACTAAACGAGGACTGGAAGAATTAACTGCAGATATTCCTAATGTTAGTGAGGAAGCTACAAAAAATCTTGATGAAAACGGATTAATTAGAATTGGTGCACATGTTGGACCAGGGGATATATTAATTGGTAAAATTACACCAAAAGGAGAATCAGACCCATCACCTGAAGAGAAGCTTTTAAGAGCTATCTTTGGTGATAAAGCTGGTGATGTAAAAGATGCTTCGTTAAAAGCTTCTCCATCACTTGCAGGTGTTGTTATTGAAAAGAAACTTTTTGCTCGAAGTGTTAAGGATAAAAAAGTTAAAGCTGCTGAAAAGCCTTTAATTCAAAAACTTGACGATGAGATGGAAAGAAAACTTGCTGACTTAAAAGGTAAACTAACAGATAAACTTTTTGTCTTAGTTAACGGTAAAGTGTCGCAAGGAGTAAAAGATTATTTTGGTGGTGATTTAATTGCCAAAGGAACTAAGTTTACTCAAAAAATACTTCAAGAGATTGATTATTTAGCAGTTAATCCGGCTAAATGGACTACCGATAAGTTGAAGAACGAAACTATTGGAACTTTATTAAACAACTATCTTATTAAGCATCGTGAGATTGAAGGTGACTTCAAACGCAAGAAATTTAATATTACCGTTGGAGATGAATTACCAAATGGAATTGTTCAATTAGCCAAAGTATATATTGCTAAAAAACGTAAAGTTAAAGTTGGTGATAAAATGGCAGGACGACATGGTAATAAAGGTATTGTTGCTAAAGTAGTTCGTGCTGAAGATATGCCATTTCTAGAAGATGGCTCACCTGTTGATATAGTTCTTAATCCATTAGGAGTACCTTCACGTATGAACCTTGGACAGATTTATGAAACCGTATTAGCATGGGCAGGAAAAGAGCTAGGATTAAAGTTTGCCACTCCAATTTTTGATGGTGCAACACTAGATCAAATTACTGACTATACTCGTAAAGCTGGCATTCCTGATTTTGGTAGAACATACCTTATTGATGGCGGTACAGGTGAGAAATTTCACCAACCAGCAACCGTAGGAATAATCTATATGCTTAAGCTTGGTCACATGGTTGACGATAAGATGCATGCAAGGTCAATAGGACCTTACTCGCTAATTACTCAGCAGCCTCTAGGTGGTAAAGCCCAGTTTGGTGGACAGCGTTTTGGTGAAATGGAGGTATGGGCACTAGAAGCATTTGGTGCTGCTAATATCCTTCAGGAAATCTTAACAATTAAATCCGATGACGTTAATGGTAGAGCCAAAGCTTACGAGGCGATTGTTAAAGGGGAATCAATGCCTAATCCAGGTATACCTGAATCACTGAATGTATTACTGCACGAATTACGCGGTTTAGGTTTAAGTGTTAATTTAGAATAATTAATTAGAGTGCAATATTTTATTGCACTCTTTACATAATTTAAATCTTTCTATATATGGCCTTTAGGAAAGAAAATAAAGTGAAGAGTAGTGAGTTTACAAAAATTTCTATCGGACTTGCGTCCCCAGAAGAAATTCTTGAACGTTCTAGTGGTGAGGTATTAAAACCTGAAACTATTAACTACCGTACTTATAAACCTGAGCGTGACGGATTATTCTGTGAAAGAATATTTGGACCAGTTAAAGATTATGAGTGCCACTGTGGAAAATATAAAAGAATTCGTTACAAAGGGATTGTTTGTGATAGATGTGGGGTAGAAGTAACTGAAAAGAAAGTTCGCCGTGAAAGAATGGGGCACATACAATTGGTTGTTCCTGTTGCGCATATATGGTATTTTAAGTCGCTACCTAATAAAATTGGGTATCTACTTGGCTTGCCTACAAAAAAACTGGATACTATTATTTATTACGAACGTTACGTTGTTATAAATGCTGGTGTATTAGCTGAAGAGGGTGTAAACTATCTTGATTTTCTTACAGAAGAGGAGTATCTAGATTTCTTGGAGAAACTACCAAAAGAAAATCAATATTTAGAAGACTCTGATCCAAATAAATTTATTGCGAAAATGGGAGCTGAAGGGCTTCATGGTTTGCTTGAACGTTTAGAGTTGGATGAATTATCTTATTCATTAAGACATAAAGCAAATACGGAAACTTCACAACAAAGAAAAAATGAAGCTCTTAAAAGACTTCAGGTTGTTGAGTCGTTCCGTGCTTCAAAAGGACGTAATCGTCCAGAATGGATGATTGTGAAAGTAGTTCCAGTTATTCCACCTGAATTGCGTCCACTTGTACCACTTGATGGTGGTAGATTTGCTACCTCTGACTTAAATGATTTATACCGTAGGGTTATCATTAGAAATAATCGTTTAAAACGATTAATTGAAATTAAAGCTCCTGAAGTTATATTACGTAATGAGAAACGTATGCTTCAAGAAGCGGTTGATTCGTTATTTGATAATTCAAGAAAAGCAAATGCTGTTAAAACTGAAAGTAACCGTGCTTTAAAATCGTTAAGTGATAGCTTAAAAGGTAAGCAAGGTCGTTTCCGTCAGAATTTGCTTGGTAAAAGAGTTGACTATAGTGCACGTTCAGTAATTGTGGTTGGACCAGAATTAAAGATGCACGAATGTGGTTTACCCAAAGGTATGGCTGCTGAACTATACAAACCTTTTATTATTAGGAAACTAATTGAAAGAGGAATTGTAAAAACAGTTAAGAGTGCTAAAAAGATTGTAGATCGTAAAGATCCGGTTGTTTGGGATATTCTTGAAAATGTTTTGAGAGGTCATCCTGTAATGCTTAATCGTGCGCCTACACTTCACCGTCTTGGTATTCAGGCATTCCAGCCAAAGCTTATTGAGGGTAAGGCAATTCAGCTACATCCATTAGCATGTACCGCTTTTAATGCCGACTTTGATGGTGACCAAATGGCTGTTCACTTACCTCTTGGTAATGCTGCTATTTTAGAAGCTCAAATGTTAATGTTAGGCTCGCATAATATCCTAAATCCTGCCAATGGTGCTCCTATTACAGTACCATCTCAGGATATGGTTTTAGGATTATATTATATCACAAAATTGCGCAAAGGTGCTAAAGGTGAAGGTTTAAACTTTTACTCTGCTGAAGAAGTTAATATCGCTTATAACGAAAAGCGTGTTGATCTTCATGCAAGCATAAAAGTGAAGATTGAAGACCTTGTAGACAATGAAATAAGAGTGGTTACTAAAGAAACTACAGTTGGTAGAGTTATTTTTAATGAATTCGTTCCTCGTGAAGTAGGTTACGTTGACGAACTATTAACTAAAAAATCGTTGCGTGATATTATTGGTCACATTTATAAAATATGTGGTACTATTAAAACAGCTAATTTTTTAGATGATATTAAAAATCTTGGATACCGTATGGCATTCGAAGGTGGATTATCGTTTAACTTAGGAGATGTACTAATTCCTAAGGAAAAGGCTGAATTAGTTAAGGAAGGTTATGACCAAGTTGATGAAGTTAAGAATAACTACAACATGGGTTTCATTACCAATAATGAACGTTATAATCAGATTATTGATATTTGGACACATACAAACGCTAAGCTGACTCAAATTTTAATGGATCAACTAAGTAGCGATAGACAAGGATTTAATTCTGTATACATGATGCTTGACTCTGGTGCAAGGGGTTCTAAAGAGCAGATTCGTCAGCTTTCAGGTATGCGTGGTTTGATGGCAAAACCTCAAAAATCAGGTGCTGCAGGTGGTCAAATTATTGAAAATCCAATTCTTTCTAACTTTAAAGAAGGTCTTTCAGTACTTGAGTACTTTATTTCTACTCACGGTGCACGTAAAGGTCTTGCCGATACAGCTCTTAAAACAGCAGATGCGGGTTATCTTACTCGTCGTTTAGTTGATGTGTCGCAAGATGTAATTATTACTAAGCATGATTGCGGAACATTACGTGGACTTATTGCTACTACTTTAAAGAAAAATGAAGAGGTTGTTGAAACACTTTATGATAGAGTATTAGGACGTTCTTCAGTGCACGATATTTATCATCCTATTACGGGAGATTTAATTATTAAAGCGGGAGAAGAATTTGACGAGAAAATTTCAAAAGTAATTGAAGATTCCCCAATTGAGCAAGTTGAAATACGTTCGGTATTAACCTGTGAATCAAGAAATGGTGTTTGTGGTAAATGCTATGGTCGTAATTTAGCCAATAGTCGCAAGGTTCAAATTGGAGAAGCTGTTGGTGTTATTGCAGCACAATCTATTGGAGAGCCAGGAACACAACTTACACTTCGTACTTTCCACGTTGGTGGTACAGCTGGTAATATTGCTTCTGATTCTAGTATTACTTCTAGCTATGATGGTAAGATTGAGTTTGAAGAATTAAGAACAGTTGCGTATATAGATGATGACAGTGTTAAATCGGATATCGTAATTGGTCGTTTAGCTGAAATGAAACTATACGATAAAAATACAAATTTATTATTATCAACACATGCCGTGCCTTATGGAGCTAAATTGTTCAAAAAGGATGGAGGATCAGTTAAAAAAGGAGATCTTATTTGCGAATGGGATCCATATAATGCCGTAATTGTTTCAGAAGCTGCTGGACAGGTTAGCTTTGTTAGCGTTGAAGAAGGTATTACCTATCGAGAAGAGGCTGATGAGCAAACTGGATTTAAAGAGAAAGTAATAATTGAAACAAGAGATAAGACTAAGAACCCGACTATTAAAATTGTTAATGAAGACGGTGAACAGCTTAAATCTTATAACCTACCCGTAGGTGCTCACGTTGTTTCCGATCAGAATGAGAAAGTAAAACAAGGACAGGTTATTGTAAAAATACCTAGAGCTGTTGGTAAGGCTGGTGATATTACTGGTGGTCTTCCTCGTGTAACGGAACTATTTGAGGCTCGTAACCCATCAAATCCTGCTGTTGTTGTAGAAATTGACGGAGAAGTTGCTTTTGGGAAAATTAAGCGTGGTAATCGCGAAGTAATTATAACTTCAAGGACTGGCGAAATAGTTAAGTATCTTGTACCTTTATCGAAACAGATTCTTGTTCAAGAAAACGATTATGTAAAAGCTGGTACTCCACTTTCTGATGGTGCAATTACGCCTTCTGACATTCTTAATATTAAAGGACCAACTAAGGTTCAGGAATATATTGTGGATGAGGTTCAAGAAGTATATAGACTACAAGGTGTGAAAATTAATGATAAACATTTTGAAGTTATTGTTCGTCAAATGATGCGTAAAGTTGAAATTGTGGATCCAGGAGATACTAAATTCCTAGAGAAACAAATTATAGACAAAAACGTTTTCATGCTTGAAAATGACTGGATTTGGGATAAAAAAGTTATTGTTGAAGCTGGGGATTCACCATTGAAACCTGGTATGATTATTACTGCTCGTAAATTACGTGATGAGAATTCAATTCTAAGACGTAAAGATTTGACTTTGATTGAATCTAGGGACGCTGTTCCTGCTACATCAAGTCAGGTATTACAGGGAATAACCAGAGCTGCGCTTCAAACAAGAAGTTTTATTTCTGCAGCTTCTTTCCAAGAAACGACTAAAGTGTTAAACGAAGCAGCAATTAATGGTAAAGTAGATCAATTAGAAGGCTTGAAAGAGAATGTAATTGTTGGTCACTTAATTCCTGCAGGAACTGGAACCAGACGATTCCAGAAAATGGTTGTAGGTTCGCAAGAAGATTACGATAACTTAGTAGCTTCAAAAAAAGAGTCAATGGCTGAAGAAGAATAAATATATTCAGAAATAAAAAAAAGGGAGCGTTGTATCGTTCCCTTTTTTTATTTCATGTAATTTGAACAATGTAGATTTTGATTTGATGTAGTTTAGTGAAAAATAGTATTTATTTATTAAATTTATATTTTTAAAAAAAAATTATTATGGATGAGAAACAAGTAAAACCAGGCCAATTAAATATTGAATTAAGCGAAGATATTGCACAAGGTACATATTCTAATTTGGCAGTTATAACACATTCTAGTGCAGAATTTGTTGTCGATTTTGTAAGAATTATGCCTGGTGTACCTAAGGCAAAAGTTAAAGCAAGAATTGTTTTAACACCTGAACATGCTAAAAGATTATTTCATGCTTTACAAGATAATATTTCGAAATATGAAGCCGTGCATGGTAAAATAAAAAATATTGAAGGCGGCGGAGGACCAGGAGTACCAATGAACTTTGGCGGACCTACAGCTCAAGCATAAAGGCTTTATATTTTGTGTCTTTGGGTTTTACTACTTACCTAAGTTGAACAACTGGCAAGGCAGTCAGCAATAGGTATATTTAGTATGTAATATTTTTATTGTATAATATATTCAAACTAAAGATGGTGCGACTAATATTATGAAATTGTTTGTATTCAGCTTTTTAGTCTGTAATATTCATCATCTTACATAAAGATAATTGTAAGTGCGGTTAATTTTGACTTAGGGTTCACTCAAAAATAACTTCTGATTTTGATAAACATCTTTAGCACATATATAAAGTTAAAAAATACTCACAGCAACTCTGCTATGATTGCTTTTTTAGCTTTATATATGCAAAAATTATTATTTCTAAATTTATCTAGCTTATTTCTGAGTAAACTCTTATAGCAACTCATTTTTGATTTACAAAAATGCAAGTTTAGCTTAGGTCTATTAAAACAATAATTACTCTATTTTAACTACTTCGTTTGCATTTTATCTTCGCTTCTAAATTCTTATACAAGTGTTGATATGAGCAATTTTGTAAACTTATTAAAATACATAATAACTTCGTTTAATTTAACAGCGGTTCGGTATGTTTATATATATATCTGATTAATAGCCAATCATGACAATTTGCATAATAGTACTAATTAGTTTAATATCAAATATTTGCAGCTTTGTGGCTTTGCGATAAACAGAAATTTTGCCAAGTATTAATTTAGGGTACTTATTATTTCACTAAGCCTTAGTCGCTGTCAGATACAGTAATTATTCTTAAATAATTGGGGTTAATTTGAGTAAAACACTACTTTTGTGTTCAAATTAATTTAATATATAGTTGAATTATGAGTAATACAAAATTTCAACAAGCAATTTTGGAGGGCATACCAAAGGTATTGCCTGCTCCAAAAGAATATAACTTATCTATTAATCATGCACCCAAACGTAAAGAGATTCTTAACGACAAGGAAAAGAAACTTGCGCTTAAAAATGCCTTACGGTACTTTGAACCCGAGTATCATGAAATTTTGGCTAAAGAGTTTTTAGACGAGTTAAATAATTATGGTCGTATTTATATGTTTCGTTTTCGTCCCGATTACGAAATGAAAGCTAGGCATTTAAACGATTTTCCGCATAAGTGTAAACAAGCAGCCGCTATTATGCTTATGATTTGTAATAATCTGGATTATGCAGTGGCACAGCACCCTCATGAACTTATTACCTATGGTGGAAATGGAGCTGTTTTTCAAAATTGGGCACAATATCGTTTAGCTATGAAATATCTAGCTGAAATGACGGATGAACAAACATTAACTATGTATTCCGGTCACCCAATGGGTTTGTATCCGTCGCATAAAGATGCACCTCGGGTTGTAGTTACAAACGGAATGATGATTCCTAACTATAGCAAACCCGACGACTTGGAAAGGTTTAATGCACTTGGTGTGACACAATATGGACAAATGACAGCAGGTTCATTTATGTATATTGGACCACAAGGCATAGTGCATGGTACAACTATTACTTTATTAAATGCTGTCAGAAAAATTCGCGAATCAGCTAATGATGCTAAAGTAAAATTATTCATTACTGCCGGGTTAGGTGGTATGTCTGGCGCACAGCCTAAGGCAGGCAATATTGCTGGTGTAATATCAATTACTGCCGAAATAAATAATAAGGCAACGCAAACTCGCCATAGCCAAGGTTGGGTTGATGAACTTATTGATAATTTAGATGATTTAATGGCTAGAACAAGAGAAGCCAAACAAAATAATGAAGTGGTTTCCATAGCATATCAAGGTAATATTGTAGATGTTTGGGAACGCTTTGCTGAAGAAAATGTGAAAGTGGATTTAGGTTCCGATCAAACTTCGTTACATAATCCGTGGGCGGGTGGTTACTATCCTGTAGGATTAGGTTTTGACGAAGCGAATACCATGATGGCTGAACAACCTGACTTGTTCAAAGAAAAAGTACAGGAAAGCTTGCGTCGCCATGTTGCTGCTGTAAATAAATGCGTAAATAAGCAAGGAACTTATTTCTTCGATTATGGAAATGCATTTTTATTAGAGGCGGGTAGGGCTGGAGCCGATATAATGAACAGCGAGGATGAGTATATTTACCCATCGTATGTACAAGACATAATGGGACCAATGTGTTTCGATTATGGTTTTGGCCCCTTCCGGTGGGTATGTGCTTCAAACGACCCAAAAGATTTGGAAACTACTGATAGAATTGCTTGCGAGGTTTTGGAAGGTATAATGAAATTGTCTCCAGTTGAAATACAGCAACAAATGGCCGATAATATTCATTGGATAAAAGAGGCTGGATTAAATAAGATGGTTGTTGGTTCGCAAGCACGAATTCTTTATGCCGATTGCGAAGGGCGAACCAAAATTGCAGCGGCTTTTAATAAAGCAATAGAGAGTGGAGAAATTTCAGCACCTGTTGTATTAGGTCGCGACCATCATGATGTATCGGGTACCGATTCTCCATATCGCGAAACATCGAATATTTATGATGGATCGCAGTTTACAGCCGATATGGCAATACATAATGTTATTGGCGATTCGTTTAGAGGTGCGACTTGGGTGTCGATCCACAATGGTGGTGGTGTTGGCTGGGGCGAAGTAATTAATGGCGGTTTTGGCATGTTGCTTGATGGTAGTGACGATGCTGACAGTAAATTACGCTTAATGCTTAACTGGGATGTGAATAATGGCATTTCGCGCCGTAGTTGGGCTAGAAACGAGGGAGCTATTTTTGCCATTAAAAGAGCTATGGAAGTCGAACCTCGCTTAAAAGTTACTATTCCAAATATAGTTGATGATAGTGTTATTAATGGATTGTAGAAAATGATTTTGAGTAAATCCAATTTCGCAAGTAGTTATTCAACCGCTTGATAGTGAATTCCGATTTGTATCGGAATAACTTGTAAATTATAGGTGAATGTATCTTGTTGCAAAACTCTGTTGATCAACTAGCCAAATCCTAACTATGCGTATTTAAGGGTAAATTAAAACACAGGTAAAAATAATTGTTTTAACAATTTCATCTGTGTTTTTTTATGAGTGTAATTATTTGTTTGTAACTTGCAAATCAATTTTAAGATATAGTAATGAGGTATTTTGTAATAGTTTTGATAGGATTGATGGTTTTTTCAGCATGTGATAAAGACGAAGATAGAACATCCATTTTGGGTGGTTGGAATTGTGAAGAGTTTTCAGATTATGGAGCCGCTAGAACTTACCAAACAAGCATTGTTAGAGATGAAGTTACACCTACTTTTTACAAAGTATATAATTTTCATAAAATTGGGAATAGTGAGAGTAGTGTAGTTAGTTGTGCGGAAGATACAACAAACGGGAATCTTATAATAGACTTATATATTGTTGGGAATGTAACTATTTCTGATGGTATTGGTATTGTTGCAGCTGATTTCTCAAGTATATCATGGACTTATACCTATTCTGATGGAATTGTGAATAACGAAAAAGTAAAGGCAACCTACTATTAGTGAATGTTTTTTTTGGGTCATGCGTGCATCTTGCCGCATGATTGATAGTATTCAGCTAGAAGCTGAATGACCCTAAATAAAATAGTAACATTTGCAAATAATTTATGGTACTACTACCAATTTAGTAGGTGCTGAATAATACTATATTTTACACAAAATTGGCAATTTTAAAGCTGTTCGCCGTGCAGGGTTGGCGTTTGAAACTTGTGCTGAATTTCAATAATTTGGATTTGTAATAAGTTTGGGCTTGTTAAGAGTGCGAACAACCATGAGATAGAAGTTTTATTTGAAATGAAAAGGATTGAAAATATAATGTCATAAATTCAAATTGCAAATTAATGTTGCGAGTTGCATGTTAGTAAGGATTTATGCTATTGTTTCAAGTTATATAACCCGAAACCTGTATCTCGCAATATTAAATTTGAATAGTATTAAACCATTTATAATCAACAACTAAGTCCAACCCTTGATTCGTATTATTCAATAAATAGAATAGAATAGGGGCGTTGTATTAACTGAACCATTTCGTTTACACCTACGTTTCTAGTTTTCCTAAAACTCTCTTTCCCTTCAAAAAACACAAGAATTACGGGAACAGTGAAAATATTGTACTGACCGGCAATTTCTGGATATTTCTCTATATCGACATAAATTTGTGTAAGCTTCGGAAATTCTTCTTTTAGCGCAATCTCCAACTTAGGCTTTAAGGTTTTGCAAACACTGCATTTATCATGCGAGAAATAAACAAAAACAGCCTCTTGTTCTTTTAATATATTCTCGAATTTTGTTATTTGTGTAACACTAATCATTACTATTTGCTTAATAGCACAACAGCATAGGCAGATACGCCTTCTTCTCGCCCTTCAAAGCCCAATGTTTCGGTTGTAGTTGCCTTTATGGCAATATCATCGATGGCAATATTGCAAGTATCAGCTAATGTTTTCTGCATAGTTTCAATATAATCTTTAATTTTTGGTTTTTGCAGACAAATAGTACTATCAATATTACCTATTATATAGCCTTTTTGAGCAATTAATTCTATGGTATTTTTCAGAAGAATTTTACTGTCAATGCCTTTATAGGTATTGTCAGTATCAGGAAAATGGTAGCCAATGTCGCGCATGTTTGCTGCTCCAAGTAGTGCATCGCAAATAGCATGAATTAGCACATCTCCATCAGAATGCCCGTAAGATCCTTTTACATGAGGAATGGTAATGCCCCCTAGCGTAAACGGACGAGTTTCAACTAGCTGATGCACATCAAATCCAAAGCCTATTTTTATATTCATAACAAAACTTATAATTAAAGTTTGTAATTTACTACATTATTATCTTAAATTAAAAATAACCCTTTCAGGGTTATTTATCCAATAGTAAATTCAATACATGTTTATTATAGTAACTAAATCCAAGGAATTCGCTTTCTAAAACTTTTAGTCATGTTGAAAAATTTAAAATATGTCGCTATCTTCAATTGAAATGACATAATATTTAACGGATATTTTTCAAAAGCGAAATCACTGTACACAAATATCTATATTCTGTATTCTACATTTTTTTATTAAAGATCAATGTTTTTTATTTATAAAGCAACAAGCCTAACAGGTAATTCCTATTAGGCTTGTCGTTTATGTTTTTGTAAAAAGTATAAAATATAGTGTATATAGTCTAATATCTAGTGTCTAACATTTATAAAGAAGCCATATTAAATAACAACGAGAAACGCCAAGTACCAGAAAGTGGGCTAGTGCCAGTTGCACTTGTTGGAATTAGGTACGAGAAGTCAAGTCCAAATACATTCATTCGCAAACCAACACCAGCAGTAAAGTATTTACGGTTTCCTTTATATTGGCTTTCATGAAAGTAACCTGCTCTTACCGCAAATTGTTGTGCATACCAGTATTCTAAACCAGCGGAGTATGTAATCTCACGCATCTCTTCTTGGAATGGTGACAAATTATCAATGCCTGGTGCATCATAAAAAGATTGAATCATTCCGGTAGCTACACCTACATCAGGATCTTTACCTGCAACAATTAACTCAGTATCTTCAGTAGCTATTGAGCCATCAGGTAAAGTTTCACCTTCAAGAAACTTGTGATATATAGGAGGAGTTGGTACTAATAACTTATTTAAATCGAGCGTTGCAGTAATAGAATTATACTTATCTATATCTAAAGTTAACGAACCACCTATACGTAAATTAGTAGGAATAAAATTCTTTTCAGTTTCGGTATATGACATTTTATATCCAATGTTTGATATATTAAAACCAAATGCCCACTTTGCATCATAATCTAATAAATCAAAATCATTTCTATAATATCCATTTACGTCAATGGCTACCGATTTGCCAGCTTGGGTAGGTTCATCTGAAGCACTATACCCGTCAGTAAGATTCGATAGCATAAAACGGGCTGCTATACCTAGTGAAAAGTTCTCGCTTAATTTTCTGTTGTAAGAACCATCAATAGCAAATTCATGTGGAGAAAAGGATTGTAAAGGATCTCCATTATCATCTGTAAAGTTTATATCGCCCATCGAAAAGTAGCGTAAGCCAAGGCCAACTGTCTGCTTATCGTCTAATTTATAGTAACCTGAAAGGTAGGCTAGTGTAATATCATCAACCAATTTTTTTAACCATGGAGTATAACTTATTGAGAAGCCAATCTTATTTTCAATAAATGCATATTTAGATGAATTCCAGTGTTGTGAAAATGCATCAGGCGAAGTAGCTACTCCAGCATCACCCAAGGCTCCTGAACGCGAATCAGGGGCTATCATCATAAAAGGTACGGCAGTAGTTATTGGGTTCATATCTGTTTCTTGTCCAATAATTTCACCCCAATCAATGTCGTTTTGTGCAAAAGTAGTATTGCATGTTAAAATTATTGTTAGTGCAATAGCTATTGTAAATAAATTCTTCATACTCTGTTTTTTTTTGTTTAAAGTGCAAATGTAGAATTACAAACTGTATTTCTTTAATTTTATTATCTAAAAATTATCAATTTTGACGACTTAGCCGATTTTTTTCCACCAACGCTTACTATTTCGGTGTTATAAATATAAATTCCTTGGTCAAGTTTTTGTCCATTATTGCCTGTCCCGTCCCATTTAATTGGGGTAATATTAAAGCTTCCATTGTTGTCTTTTTGTTTAATAACAGTCACAAGTTTACCCATGGTGTCGTAAATGCGTATGGTTACAGTAAGGTCATCGCTCGATTGATTGTGCTCGAATCTAAATTCAGTTTCGTCGTAAAATGGGTTAGGAGTATTGTACATATTGCTTATGGTAATACTACTATTTTTGTGTACATAAAAACTAATCTCGGCTTCCGATGAATTATTGTAAATATCCCAAGCTTTAAGCGTTATGGTATGTGGTCCAGGAGATAAATTCTCTAGAGGGTATTTAACTGTACCACAATTATATTTATTTAATTCACCCAAATAGAAATCATTAAGTATTATAATATCATCTCTATTGCCATCTATTATAGCCGTAATATCATGACCAATACCTATGCCTGAAGTATTTATTCCACTTTCATCGGTAAGCTTTGAAATAAAAATAGGCTCTTCGTTTGCAATACCACCATATACAAAAGCAGTATCGTTTAAGAAAAGTTCTATTTCGGGTCCTTCATTATCAATTTCGGTTATATCGCTAATGCCTCCAATCGTTATTTCCTCAGAATATCCAATTGCTTCTATAGTATCCTCAAGTATTCCATAAAGGCTAATTTTACCAGGGCCAAATAAGTAGTCAATATCTTTAGGAATCATAAATTCAAATTCGTAAAAACCGTTATTCACGCTAGCTAATCCTTTATAAAGAATACTATTTTGCAGATTGAAAGTAATAGGTGCGGTTTCATCATTCCCATTGGTTGTTATTGATTTTGGTTTATCATAAATAGTAGTATGTAGTACACCGTTTATGTCTAATAAATCTTCATTTGCATCTATTAAATAGCCTTGAATTTTTACTGTAGATAAAGCACTTACAGTATCACTAGACTCAATGCTTACATCAAAAGATGATTTTATTTCAGATACTCTCAAATCCATAAAAATGTTTGAATTATGAATGGGATTTACTGTGGAATCGTTAATATGCGTTACTAAAGCTTTATTTTCTGGAATTGCAAGTTTTAGTGATGGGTCGCCAAGTAAAGAAAAATTACGTTTGTTTGTACTTGTTGTAGTGCCAGTATTGTTTTTTGCAATTCGAATAACATCGCCTAAACGTAAATCAGGATTTAATGCATTGTAAAAAAAGTTTTTATTCAAATCATTGTTATTTGATGAGTATACCACTCTGGTTGTGGTAAGCGTAGCAACACCCCCCCCATCAGGGTTTAGTACTATCCATTCACCTAAAGATGCACGTTGGTAATCATCAAAACGTCCAACTTCACAACTTGCAGTAACAAATACAGCTAGTTTATCGTAATTTTTCCATTTTTTAACGTCGTTAACCGATAGTACTTCCTCGTGTGTAAGTAGTCTTGGATTCCCATGTCCTACATAATCAATAATAAGTGCTCCTTTTTTTACTGAATTATTAATAGCCTTAGTTGCATCAGGGTATCTTTGACCTGAAGGTGTAGATACTTGATTGTATGCATCCAAGTATATTTTATCAATATTGTATTCTGGATTGTTTTGTCCAATAATATTATCGGCAATATTATCGGCTTGTTCCATATGTGTACCACCATCTTCATCATCGGCAATAAAGCAAATACTTGTGCGCCAACTTCCTTTTGATTTTTCCGATTCATAGTGCTCAATTTTATCTACAATTACTTGAGCTTCATGTGTGTTTATTACAGGAAACCTACCTACACCAATATCTAAATCGCCAATATGTCTGCCTTCATCTACATCTAATAATCCATAAAAATCGTCGGTAACAAAACTACTCGTTTCACTTAAAGCATTTTCACTTTGGTACGTAGGAATCATATTCGAGTTAGCATCGCTATATGTTTTATTATCGTATGAGCCATCGCCTAATAACAACAAGTATTTAATCAATCCATTTTGCGAAGATGAACGATCATATATCATTCTTACGAAATTTCTTAATGCAGATGCATCAGGTGTACCAGAAGAAAATTCATTATATATCTTCTGCGGAGTGGTGACATAAACACTTAGGTTTTCTTTCCTTCTTATTTCGGCTATTTGTTTAGCTTGATTAATAAAATCAGGGTGTGTAATTATAACCATGTCAAATTGACCAACACCATGAAGGTTTTGATTTTTAACTTGGCCTAAATCATCGCCTGTGTATATAGGTACTAAATATGAGGATTCATTAAAAGCAATAAATTCTTTTAGTGTTTTTGTACTAGTAGTAAAAGTAGTTTTATTACCTGTAGTATTTGCTTTAATGGCTTGTGGAGATGTAGGATTAGTAATTTCCCAAATACTTATACTATTACCATTATTATTAATATTGAATTGAGAAACACCAACTCCTATGCTTTTTTTATCTTTAAATGATAATTGTTTATTTGAGAATGATAGATTCTCGCGTGTATTTAAACAGATATAACCTATCAGACTTTCTGCAGATGAATTTCCGCCATAAGTAGAGTATTTAAGTGTAAAGTTATTTACTGAGGGGGTAAAATTAATATAAGTATGGTCGTCGTAAGCATATAAATATTTACCATAGCTTTCGGTAGTAGTTATGGTAGAAAGTACTGTGTTGTTTTCTTTAATTTGGAGTGAAAGTGCAGGGGTGTTTTTATCTTTTCTACCTGCTGTATAAGTATGCAGTTTTATGGGTTCGTTAGCTACACGATTTTCAAAGTTAAATTCATACTCTTTATAGTTTCCGGGTTTTATTATATCGCTAAACCAAAACCTACCAGATTCAATAACGTTGTGATTCTCGACATGATAGCATGCCATAGCATCTGTTTCATTTGTTGTGTAATTAGGAGAATTATCATTTGTAATTTGTTCTATTCTTAACCCAGTACCAAAACTATCGCTTAAAAAAAGATAGATATAGTTAGAGTAATTATGAACATTTTGCATAAACATTTCACTTGTTTCGTTATATTTCCATGTGGTATTTCCATTTGAGTAAAAAAGAATATAATCGCCAGAGTTGAAAGTACCGTCTTTCCCTTTATTCATAACAATTGGGTTTTCAACCATGTCGTCATTGTTAAAATCATTATTCATAAAAGGCAATTGTTTACCGCCATAGCCATAAACCCTAACATATTCTGGTTTTGTTAGTCCTATTTCAAGCAAATCTTCATAAGTTAGCCTATAAACACCCGATACGTTAATTTTAATTTTATACCAATTGCCTGTATTTAAAGCCGATTCATTTTTGTAAAGTTTAGGTCCAGCTTTTTTTAAAGTATTTATAGTACCAATTATATCTATTTTATAACTTATGAGTTTCTCAAAATTATTAGTTGTTGCATTAAATCGAATAGGCGATATATAATAATTTATATATTTTTCTTTACGATTGGTTGCAAAGTTTGCTGTCACATTAAACTCTAAGGTTGCTTCATCTAGAGCATATTTAGCCTTATCTATTTCAGAAAGGATTGTCGTTTCCAACTCAGAAAGTTTTATATTAACAGATGTGAAATTTGACGAGTTAATTATCTTCCCATGAGCCTTAGGCAATTCATTTATATAAAGAAATTGATTTAAAGATGACTGCTCAAGTATTTGCCAGTTAATAAATTTCTTTTCAGAATTATTTTGTGCAAAACCATTAAATTGAATTCCGAAAATAAAAAGGATAAAAAAAGTCTGTTGTATTCTTTTCATATTATTAAAAATAAAATATATTTTTCATAGTGTAAACAATTAACCAACGCATATTAAGTTATATTTATTGTTGAGATAGTATTTAGAACAAATTTAATGCCAATGAAGATTGTGAAATTTTATTTGATACCACTGATTAGTTGTGCAGTAACTCTGCTAAATGCCCAGGATGCCCCTATATCTCAGTATTATAATAATCTACCATCTATTAATCCGGCATTTGTTGGAACCTCTAATGGTGCTAGAATAAATAGTTTTTATAGACAGCAGTGGCCATTATTAGATAGTAAACTAGAAACATACGGAGTTAGTTACGATCAAACAATAGTAAAGTACAAAAGTGGATTCGGACTTTTTGTATCAAATGATATAAGTGGAGCAGTATCATCACCCTCCATTGAAATAGCATATGCCTACCATGTAGATGTGCGACCTGGATTTAGCTTGAGTATGGGTTTGCAAGGTGGAATAGTTCAGAAATATATTAATAGGTCGGAATTAATTTTTGAAGATGAAATGAATGGTGGCACTACACTAGAAAATATTAATACTGGTTTTAATAAAATTTATCCTGATTTTAGTGTAGGCGTAGTTGGGTTTTATAAAAAAATATATGCAGGTTTATCGGTGGATCATTTAAATAGACCAAAAACAGATCAGCAGGGAAGTGCATTTAGCGAAATAAATATGAAATTTACCGGACAAGTAGGATATATAGCTCATTTAAAGAAACGATTAATAAAACAAACTAGGATATTAATGCCTAGTATAATGGTTCAAATACAGGGGCAGCAGCAGAATATTTGTTGGGGAATAGTCTATCAATATGATTATTTATTTGGAGGATTATTAGTTCGGCACAATATAAGCTCTAATATTGACGTATTAATTATCTCTGCCGGAATTAAAACAAATAGTATGAGATTTGCGTATAGCTATGATATGAATGTTGGGAAAAAGTCAATAACTCCTATTGGAGCTCATGAAATTTCATTAACTTTATTATTTAATATTCATATAAAAAAGAAACATAAGGCACTAAACTGTCCTTATTTTTTGCGCTAACAATATTATTATTGAACTTTTTATTTATATTTGTAAATATAACAGATTAGCAAAAATCATTAAGTTATGAGAATGAGATTATTAAGGATTTTTTCAGTAAGCACCATTGCTTTGTTAGTTGCATCCTGCGCTTTGGAAGTGTCAGAAACTACAGGATGGGAATACAATAATCCCGATTTTGGTGGATTTGAGTATTATGGCGATTTTTATGAGCAGGAAACTGGTCCAGGACTTGTGTTTGTAGAAGGTGGCTCGTTTACCATTGGGCGTGTTGAGCAAGATATTGTGCACGATTGGAATAACTTACCAAGACGCGTTACTGTATCGTCATATTACATGGATGAGACAGAAGTGAAAAATGTAGATTATAGAGAATATTTATACTGGATTAGTAGAGTTTTTATTGATTATCCAGAGGTATATAAGAAAGCATTGCCAGATACATTAGTTTGGAGAAGTAGGCTAGGTTATAACGAACCACTAGTAGAGTATTACTTTAGACACCCTGCTTATCAGGAGTATCCTGTAGTTGGTGTAAATTGGTTGCAAGCAAATGATTATTGTGCTTGGCGTACTGACCGTGTGAATGAAATTATTCTAATTGATAGAGGTATTTTATTACCCGATCCAAACCAAATGGGTGATCAGAATTTTAACACTGAGGCATATTTGGCTCATCAATATGAAGGTGCTGTTGGTCAGGAGCTTGAGGATATTGATCCTAATAAGGATTATAGAAAAGTAAGAATGGAAGACGGATTACTTTTACCTAAATATAGACTTCCGACTGAAGCAGAATGGGAATATGCTGCTCTTGCATTAGTTGGAACATCGGTTGGTGAGCGTATATACGAAAGAAGAATTTATCCTTGGTCTGGTGATGGATTGAGAAACCCTACTAATGCTAATCGCGGTGAAATAATGGCCAACAATGTTCGTGGTAGAGGTGACATGATGGGGGTAGCAGGAGCGCTTAATGATAATGCAGATATAACTGCACCAGTACACGCATATTGGCCAAACGATTTTGGATTATACTGCATGGCAGGTAATGTTAGTGAGTGGGTGCAAGATATTTATCGTGCTACTTCGCATCAAGATGTTGATGAGTTTCGTCCATTTAGAGGTAATGTATTTAAAACATTGATTCGTGATGAAGAAGGCAATGTAGCCGAAAAAGATAGTTTAGGTAGATTACGCTTCCGTGAAATAACAGAAGAAGAAGCTATTGATAGAAGAAATTATCAAAAATCTGATAATATTAATTATTTAGATGGTGATTTAGCCTCAAGTGTAGAGTTTGGAGATGAAGATGCCTCAAGAGAAAGAGGTTCTCAAAGGATGTATTTTAATGGAAAAGATCGTCGTGATCCGATGATGACATCATTGATAAGTGACCACGCTCGTGTTTATAAAGGTGGTTCTTGGAAAGATCGTACATATTGGCTTGGTGCTGGTACAAGAAGATTCTTAGATGAAGCATTAAGTCAAGATGATTTAGGATTTAGATGCGCAATGATTAGAGTTGGTGGATCGAAAGGAAATTAAAAGTTTAAAATTATTGTAATATAGCCCCTTATGGGGCTTTTTTTTATTTTATATAATGAATATTTCAAAGCTTTATAAGCTATTTTTGGAGTTTCCAAAAGTTTGTACCGATAGTAGAAATACGGTAGAAGGGTCATTGTTTTTTGCTTTAAAAGGTGATAATTTTAATGGAAACGCTTTTGCTGAAAAAGCTTTGGAAAAGTGTGCCTATGCTATAGTAGATGAAGAAGTATTTTGTATGGATGAACGCTATATTCTTGTTGAGAATGCATTAAGTACTCTTCAGAGCTTAGCATCGTATCATAGAAAGAGAATGGGAACACCCATAATTGCTATTACAGGTACCAACGGAAAGACAACCACAAAAGAACTTATTGCAAAGGTGATGTCTGAAAAATACAAGGTTGTTTACACGCAAGGTAATTTAAATAATCATATAGGCGTACCTATCACATTGCTGAATATTACAAAGGATGATGAATTTTGTATTGTTGAAATGGGAGCTAATCATGTTGGTGAAATTGAACAATTGTGCAAAATTGCTGCTCCTGATTTTGGTATTATTACCAACGTTGGACGAGCGCATTTAGAAGGATTTGGATCAATAGAAGGAGTTAAAAAAGGAAAAGGAGAGCTGTATAAATACTTGTATGAAAATAATGGGTTGGCTTTTATAAATGATGATAGCGAAATATTAGAAGATATGAATCCACCCCATGATTCGGTATATTATGGCACAAAGAGTTTTACACATTGCCAGGGTAAGATTCTTGGTTCTGATTTGTTTCTGAAATTTGCATGGTTTGCAACAAATGGTATTGCACAAGATGATGATAAATTAGATTGGAATAAAAAAAATCGTGTAATTACTACTAATTTAATTGGTAAATATAATTTTGAAAATGCTCTAGCCGCAGTATGCGTCGGAAATAATTTTGGAATAGAACCCGAGGAGGTAAAAAAAGCTTTAGAAAATTACATTCCTAATAATAATAGATCTCAATTAACAAGAACCAAAAAAAATACACTGTTGCTTGATGCGTATAATGCCAATCCAACAAGTATGAAAATGGCTATTGAAAATTTTATTGAACTAAAATTACCTAATAAAGTAATAATATTAGGAGACATGCTTGAATTAGGCTCAGCAGCAATAAGAGAGCATGGTGTTATCGTAGGATTAGTAAACGACAATTCGTTTGATAATATTTATTTAGTAGGTGATATTTTTTATCAGTTCAATGATGTGGATGGAGTAAATGTATTTAAGAATATTTCTGATTTGGGAAAGTGTTTTCAACAAAAACCATTAGAGAATAAAAGCATTCTAATTAAGGGTTCAAGGAGTATGGAATTAGAATATATCACAAAATACTTATAACAAAAACGGGAGTTTTACCTCCCGCATGTTATTAACCCTTAAAACCATAACGACAGAAACTGCCGATGGTTCAAAATTAACATTTCTTCAACAATATCCAAAGTTTATTACAAAAAAAATCAATCACAGTAATGTGTTAAGTATCTTGTTTGTTTTAAACCCTATGATAAATGTATTGTTTATTACTTTTTTGCAACTTGTAAGATATTAACCCAACTTGTACACGAAACCTCTTAAAAGTACAAAAAACCACTAATTTCAACCCTTTCTATTTGTTAAGCACTTGGTAATCAGAATGTGAATTTTTAAAAGGTCGATTGTAGT
>JAUXEM010000124.1 GCA_030620515.1 Salinivirgaceae bacterium | reverse complement strand
TGACATAACTTTTTTGCTAAATTCTAATTTTCTATATTCGTATGGAGTGGATTGTTATGTCTTAAAAATAAAACAAATTTCAATCGAGCTAAA
This sequence comes from Salinivirgaceae bacterium, assembly GCA_030620515.1. Lineage (GTDB taxonomy): Bacteria > Bacteroidota > Bacteroidia > Bacteroidales > SZUA-534 > JAUXEM01. The sequence goes on along the minus strand of JAUXEM010000124.1, from coordinate 10,950 downwards.
AAAAACTATTTTCGGAATTGCTGTCAGACATAAAAGTGTTTTTATTCGTAACGATAGAGGAATAAAAAAACCTGAGGATTTAAAGGGCAAAACAATTTTACCCTTGGTTTTGATTATATGTATTTTTTTTCAAAATCAAAACATTGGGGAATTAGTGTTTTTGGCGAAGCAATTTTTGCCGAACATACCGAGTGGCTAATTGGTGTTCCCGTTGTATATAGAGCCAACGATAAGGTTTGGTTGCGAGCAGGTATTGGAATGGAGTTGGTTCGTAATGCTGCCGAAGAATTAGAAATACATAAAGACCCTTTGGTTAGGGTTGGTGGTGGTTACGATTTTCATATGGGAAAACTAACACTATCGCCAAGTTTAGATATTGATATTGTGAGAAAACACGCAGCGCTTGTAGCTGGGTTAAATATAGGTTTTGGCTTTTAAAGAATAATTAAGATAATTGAGAACTATAAAAACATATAATTATATTAAAATTCGCAGCATACTAATATTCTGTTTACTGTGTTTTTCTTTTGCAAATATACAAGCACAAAGCAGCTCTGACCTGCAATTATGGGAAAAATACAGCATGCGTTTCTTTGTCTCAAAATATAGAATATGGATACGTAATGATATTGATTTTAGACAAGCACTTTTAGTTAACCCATCGCAAACTTATGCCTTGCGCCCCCGTTTAATAATTAATATTGGCAATTTGTTAGACTTTCAGCCTGGTATTGATTTATGGTATGTAAATTCAAACGACATGGCAAATACTACCGAATTAAGAACATGGCAAGGTGTTAGACTTCATTGGCCAGATATAGGCAGAGTTATGTTTGAACATTTTTATAGATTTGAACAGCGCTTTGTATATACCAGTGACGACTCAGGTAAAGAAATGGGATTAAGATCGCGCTATAGACTACAAGTACGAACATCTATAAACAATTCGTCTTTAACAGATAAAACCTTTTATTGCGATTTACGAACCGAGTTTTATTTTCCGCACGACCATGAGGTTGCTGAAACATTTGCTAGTACAGTTAGAGCAGGCGTAAATATTGGTTATAACAAAAATTATAAATGGCGGTATTTTGCATCGTTTTTAGTCGATCGTGTTAAAAACACTGCTGAACAAGACAGGTTGGCAAATAATTATATTATATCGTTAACATTAAGAAATATGTTTTAATAATAAGAATCAAGAGCAAAAGTGCTTCGTTAGCTAATAATAATAGATCGTTAGATTCTAGATATTAGAACTTAGACCTGCCTTGGCGGCAGACAGGCAAAACATTTGTCATCTTCAATTGAAATGACAACATATTTAACGAATATGTTTTAAAAGCGAAATTCCTGTATGCAGTAAGTGTTATTTGGCAAAAATGCCTGTATTCATATGTAGGCATAGAATTTTTAAGTAACTTGAAATTTAAGCATTTTATACTACTTTTAGTAGCACCTTAAATCCGCAAGTCACGGTGTGAGTTGTTGATTAATAGGAGTTAATGATAATAAAACGAGTGCCGTTAAAAAAGCACTCACGCCGTGACTATCAAACATTTAACTTTCAGTTGCGGAATCAAGGTAGTACTTGTTAATAATATAAAAAGAGATTATAATGATTAGGTTTAAAACAATTATGTTGCTTAGCTTTCTTTTTGTAGCATTATTGTTACCATTTTTATCGGAAGGACAAAGAACAAACGATTCAATTGTAACTCGTAATGTAATAAAATACAATGTTACAGCACCATTAATATGGGGGGCTAACAACTATGTTTTTGAGTACGAGCGAGTGCTTTCGTCAAAGCGTAGCATGAGTATTACATTGGGTTATAGAACTTTCCCAAAACTTATTGGTTTAGGCAAAACCGACAGTGCATTTATTGTTCGGGGGCATAAAAATAATGGTGGCATTAGTGCTGGTATCGATTATAGATTCTATTTAAAAAGTGAAAATAGGTATGCTGCGCCTAGGGGCATTTATTTTGCACCCTATGTAAGCTATTTCTCCAATAGCTTCACAAATATTTTTCTACTTTTTATAGCGATGCTTTTGAAGTTAGTTTAGATACCAAAGTAGAAATGATAAGCTTTGGTTTTCAATTAGGATACCAATTTGTTTTTTACGATAGATTCTCACTTGATATTTGCATACTAGGCCCATCGGTTTCTCAATATAATGTAAAAATGAAATTATCGGGCGAGCTAAACACAGCGGAAATAGATTTTATTCAAGATGCTGTTGAGCTTATGCAGGATAATTACCCCGTTACCAAAGTGATTTTCAAAGAGTTTGAAATGAATGGGAGTGGTCGCACATCAAAACTATTTTACGGGTATCGCTATTATATGACAATTGGTTATGCATTTTAAATTATGAATAAATATATACATTATCTACAGATAGTATTATTGCTAGTAAGTGCTCTTAGTTCTTCAGCACAAAGTAGTAGTTCTGATTCAACAAAAAGCAACGATGGTATTTTTGAACGAGTTACCAATGCTTTTACCTACGAGCATCCAAAATTTTCAATATCAACATATCCTGTTTTAAATTATTCTCCTGATCGTGGTGTTGGCTTTGGTTTCACACCCATTGTTCGCATATTACCCGATACAAGTAAAGCATTATCGGAATTTTACAGACCCACAACCATTGTACCTTATATAATGATATCGACAAAAGGCTCGCTTACTTTCGAGTCCGACTTAATTGCATTTACAAACAATAGGTGGAATATTTTTATGCGAATGCGCTATGCTGAATTCCCAAACGAATTTTATGGCATAGGGGCTCCAGTCAGCGATTCTTTACCTTTAAAATATACATCGGAAGATTTAATGCTTATTGGCGAAATTGCAAAAGGTATTGGTAAAGTAATTTTTACAGGGCTTAGGTTCGATTTTCATAGACAAGAAAATTACAATTTTGAAGATACTAGCCTATTAATTGACGATTTTGACTATAAAGGAGGTTGGAATTCAGGGCTAGGTCCAGTTGTTAAATTCGATTCAAGAAACGATATTATATATCCCACAAAAGGTTGGTTTGTTACGGCATTTGCATTATTCAACTCTACAAAACTTGGAGGCGATTATAATTATTCAGTTTATTCATGTGATATTCGTAAGTATATTTCCTTACCTGGAATTGAGAATATTCTGGCTTTTCAATATTCAAATAGTATAACAAAAGGTGATGCACCAGTGTATAAATTGCCTGGGCTAGGTGGTTTTAGCCTATTAAGAGGAATAGCTCATCCAAAAAAATATGTTGATAATAATCGATGGATATTTCAGACAGAATATCGCAAACACTTATTTTGGAGAGTTGGAATAGTTGCTTTTGGAAGCGTTGGGGCAGTCTATTCAAATGAAACAAACTATTTTCATAATACACAAGCAGTAGCCGGTATGGGTTTTCGTTTTCGTATAGTACCCGATGATAGGCTTAATTTTAGAGCCGATTATGGTTTTGCTAGCAATGGCGATAGAGCTTTTTATATGACCATTAGGGAGGCTTTTTAATATCTGTAAATAAATATAGGCTAGATGAGTATCTAGGCATTAAAATTATCTATAAGGTTTTTATCGTCAAACTAAATAATTAGATAGAAGCAATGTTGATATATGAATGTAATGAAATATATCGGCAAATTTGCTTCACAATCGGTATTAATCTCACCTGACATATCAAATGTAAATTTTGGTCTCATTTTAAATTCGCTTAGGTCAGTTGTTCTGTAACTATATGCTTATGTGGGCAGTAATAATAATTGATTATATGCAGATTACTTATTGAAAAAAAAGGTAAAATTGATTATTTGTGCATATCCGAACCAGAATATTCTGAATTGCTTTATAACATAAATAAAATACTAATATATTTTCTAATTTATTGAATCTGTTGAAGTTTTGTTTTAAAACTTTAAATTTAATAGTCCACCAATAAGCTGGTGAATAGCCAACTCGTAAATTTTTGCAGTATATTTTGCATGGTTGTAACTGGTTTCAGCCCTTAATAGGTTTAATTGTGCTTGCCTAAAATCAATTGAAGTTAACTGTCCCAATTGATACTGTTCTTGCGAGCGTTCAAAATTACGCTTATTGGTAAATAAATTTGCTTTTTCGGCTTTAAGCACAAACATAGCGTTTTGAAAAGTGGTATATGCATTGGTAACGTCTCGCTCCACATTCTGGTAAGTTTGTTCTTGTAAAAGTTGCTGAGTTTCCATTTGTATTTTTGCGTTTTGCACGCCAACTTTTGTTCTGCCACCATCAAATATATTCCATGTTAAATTTATTTCGGCTGATGGTCCTAGCATTGTCATTGTATTTATAGTAGGGTTTGCGTTGGTGTTAAAATTGTTATGATTAAAACCATAATTTGCGCCAAATCCAATGATAGGAATGCGGTTTGTTTGAAACAATTTTATATCGTATTTGCTTAAATCAATGTTTTTTTGTGCCAATAGCAGTTTTGTATTTTGCTGTTTGGCTAATTCATAAAGATCGTTAATACTTTGCGACACATTATAACTTACCGTAGTGTCTATGTTAAAATCATCGTTTACATTTTTTCGAATAATTACGTTTAAATTACGTTTTGCATTTGCTAAGCTTTGTAAACCATTCAAGTAATTTATGCTATCGGTATTAACATCAACTTGTGCATTTAAAACATCAAGTTGGGTGCTTTGTCCATATTCAGCCTTATATTGTGAGCGGGTTAAACGCTGTTTAGATATTTCAAGCGATTGCTTAAAACTATTTGCTGTTTCGTTCAAGCTGGCAACCGTATAGTAAGCTGTAAATAATTCCTGTAAAGTACCTTCTACAATTTGGCGCACTTGCAATTCCGAAAGATTATCGAGCTCTTTCATTTTCTCGTAATTATAAGTGCGGTACATACCATCAAAAAGTGTATAGTTTAATCCTAGCGATGCATTGTAACCAACTGTATTTTCGCCTGATGTACTCTTGGAAGTCCCATCGTGGTTTTCAATATCGTAATTTTTGCTGCTTATACTTGCGCCCCCTCTGCCCGCAACTGTGGGCAAATAGCCGCTATTATAAATGCTGGCATTGTTTTCAGCGGCTAATTTATTATTTTCGGCTACCTTAATATTGTAGTTGTTTTCTAAGGTAATTTGTACTGCATCGGCAAGGCTTAATACCTTTTGTGCAAAAGCAGTGTTTGCAAGTAATAATGTTGCAAATATGTATTTAAGACTTTTCATTTATCTATAATTTTATAATTACCGGATAATATTAAATTTATTTTGAGAGTTTACTTAGTCGTAGTTAAATCATATTTTTCAACTTCCAATTCTTTAATAGCTCGTTCAACTTCTTCTTTTGTTGGTTTTATGCCTGTCCACAACCATCGTGAATAAACCTTTATGTTATTTCCAAATGCTAACATTAGCGGTAACATTAACAAGGTTAAAAAAGTAGCAATGGCAATACCATAGGCAACAGAAATAGCCATTGGAATTAGGAATTGTGCTTGGCGACTGGTTTCAAAAATAAGTGGTGCTAAACCTGCAATAGTGGTTAACGATGTTAAGAAAATAGCTCTAAAGCGAGATTTTCCGGCTGCAATTAAAGCATCATTGTATTTCATTCCTGCTTGCAGGTTATTATTGAATTTACCGATAAGCACCAGCCCATCGTTTACAACAATTCCTATTAGCGCTATAATTCCTAGGAATGAAAGCATGTTTATTGGTACGCCATGAATAAAATGTCCCCAGGCAACTCCTATCAGGCTAAAAGGAATCATAAGCAATAGTAATAGTGGCTGGTCGTAGGAACGAAAAGCAAAAGCTATAACTGCGTAAATTAAAAATATTACGATAGGAATTACTTTTTTGGCTGATTGCGATGTTTTAGCTTGTTCGCGGTTTTGCCCTTCGAAAAGTGCTACAACACTTGGGTTGTGAGCTTGAATATCGGGAAATATACTATCGCGAATATAGGCAATTGCTTCCGGAGCACTCTCTTTTGGGTTTTTCAAGTCGGCTTCCACCTTAATTTCACGTTTACCATTTAGGTGGTTAATAGATATTTCGCCTCTTTCTATTTCATAAAAGGCTATTTCGTTAAGTGGAACCCGAGTACCTTGTGGGGTAATAATACGCATGTCCGATAAGTTTTGTATCGATGCTCGTGTATCTCTTTCAAAACGAACCCAAACTTTTATTTCATCTTGCCCGCGTTGAAAACGTTGCACTTGTTTACCAAAGAAACCGCTACGAATCTGACCCATTACACTATTTAAAGTAAGTCCCATTAAATAAGCATTCTCTTTTAAGGTAATGCGTATTTCTTTAATTCCGGCAGGGTCGGTATCGGTAACGTTTTTTAGTTGAGAATTTTTTAGTAATTCTTTTTTCAACTCTTTTTTAGCCGCTTTAAGTTCTTTTAAATTTTCTCCTACTAAGGCAATGGAGATTGGTCGTCCACCAAAATGGGTACCTGCACCATAGTTCAAACTTTCGGCTGCGGGTACATTACCTACTTCTTTATCAATAGCATTGGAAATTTCATCGGCAGAAAAATCGCGTGCCTCACCGGCTAATAAATTTATACTTAGCGATGCTCGTGATGTTCCGGGACCAATATTACGTATTACGTTTTCAACTATATCAATATTGCCAGTTTGTTTTTTGGCAAATTCCTCGTTAACAGTATAAACAGCATCTTCAATTTTCAAAATTTCTGCAGTAGTAATGGCTTCGCTAGTACCCTGTGGCATATTTAGAGTAACCACAATTCTGTCGCTGGCAATCGAAGGGAAAAAGGTAAGCTTTATTAATCCGCCACCCATGGCTCCCATTGTAATTATTAATAAAGCTATTGGTATGGCAAAACCCAGTAGTTTATGTTTTAAAAAGAAAGTAAGATAGGGTTCATACAACTTATCGCGCATCCACGACATAAAATTGTCGGCAATTTTATTGAATTTATATGTTTTTTGTTCTTTAGATAAACCTCTTGAATGTGCTAAGTGGGCAGGTAAAATCAGTAGTGCTTCAAAAAGCGATATCGCTAAAGTAATAATAACAACCGAAGCAACTTGACCAAAGAATTCACCAATTCTACCATCTAAAAAGTAAAAGGTGCTAAATGCAATTAAGGTTGTTAGAATTGCCGATACAATAGGAGGGACTACCTCCATGGTTCCGTCAATGGCGGCTCGTATAGGGCTTTTCCCCTGTTCAAAATGGTGGTATATATTTTCTCCAATTACAATGCCATCGTCAACCAGAATACCAATTACTATAATCATACCGAAAAGAGATAGCACATTTACTGTAATACCAAACTGCGAGGCAAGCATAAAAAAACCCAAAAAGGAAATGGGTAAACCGACAGCTACCCACAAGGCAAGGCGTGGTTTTAAAAATACCGAAAGGAATATTAGAATTAAGAAAACACCAATAATTCCGTTTTTTGTAAGTAGTTTTGTTCGTTCTTTTAGTGTTTTAGAACCATCGCGGGTAATGCTTAAGCTTATATTATCGTGCGTTTTATGGTAATCATCAATATATGCTACTACTAATTCAGCAATAGAAATATAGTCTTCGTTATTAGTACTACTTACCGAAATTTGTACCGATTGTTCACCGTTATAGAATGATTTAGATGGGTTTTCAGACCATTTATCGGATACTATTGCCACGTCTTTTAAGTAAACTACTTTGCCGTTTGGGTCTGCTTTTACTACAATAAAATTAAGCTCTTTGCCATAATAACTTCTGTTTTTAGCACGAATAAGATATTCCTCTTCATCGGTTTTAACCGAACCACCTGTAACTAAAAGGTTGGCTTGTGAAACAGCGTTGGCTACGTTTTGAAACGATAGGTTGAAAGCTCTTAGTTTGTCTTCGTTAACAGCTATTTCAATTTCTTCTAGCGGAAAGCCAGATAAATTAACTTGCGAAATGCCGTCTATATTTCTAAGGTCGGTTTCAATTTCGCGAGCTGTAGTTTTCAGGGTTTTAAGCGGAATATTGTTGCCACTTACTACAAACGAAACAACTTGCTGCATGCCTTCTTGTTTAGCCACAACTGGGGGTTCCATGCCTGTGGGGAACGAGGGAACTTTGTCAACCGCATTCTTAACCTCTGCCAATAGTACATTAATATCGTAGCCCTTTAAAATTTCTACGGTAATGGTGGCTGCATTTTCCGACGATACTGAAGTAAAACGGTCAACGCCAACCAATCCTTTAAGGTTATTCTCAATTTTAAGAACCACTCCTTCTTCAATTTCTTGTGGCGAGGCACCAGGATAGATAAGTTGTATATTAATAATTCGGGATTCAACTAAAGGGAAAAATGACGATTTTAAATTCATTGCCCCAATAATTCCGAACATTATGAATGCACCAATTAATATATTTACTGAGATGGGATATTTTATAAAAAACGATATAACTTTTCTCATACTTTATTTATTAGGAATCTGAAGTTTATTTTTTGCTAAATACTTTAACTTTCATGCCATTAAAAGCCTTTGGTACAGGTCTTTCAAGTATAATATCGCCATTTTTTAATCCGGCAACCATTATGGTTTTCTCGTTTTGATGTAAAACTTGAATCTCTTGTAAGTAAATAGCGCTGTCTTTTAGAACAAACATTTGATTTTCGTTAACCAATAAATTCCTTTTTATTTCAATTATATTGTCGATTTGTTCAGTTTTAAGTAAAGCCTTAAGGTACATGCCTTCCTTTAAATCCTTATCCAGCAATTCAATAAATACGTTTACTGTTTGCGAGTTTTTATCCACTTTTCCATTAATGCGAATTACTTTACCAGTTAAGGTTTCTGTACCATTTTCAAGGCTGTTAATCACAACTTTGTCACCAATTTTTATCTTGGAGCTAAGAGAACTGCTTACAGCTACTTCCATTTCAAAAATACCAGGTTTGATAAATTCCCCAATAGCCTGACCTGGGCTTACTAGTGTTCCTGGTGTTATAGTAGCTTCGGTAAGAATACCTGCATAGGGCGCTCTTAAAGTAAATTTGTCAAATTTTTCTTCCAAATTCTTAACATTGTAAAAGCTAGTATAAATGTTTTTTGCTGCTACAAAAAGCTTCTCTTTTTCCGATGTGGGTTTTGGCAAATTTTTAATCTTATCTTCAATTTGCACTTTATTCAAGTATTCTTGCCAATTGATATATGAATCAGGAAAATCTAGTCTAATATCAGGCATTATGGATAATATTGTATTATAGAAACTGCTTTTTTGCGCTTGCAGATTGGTGTAAAATTCATCGCTGTTAAGTTTAACCAACACCTCACCTTTAGAGAAATGTGTTCCTGGCTTAAACTCTTTTTTGCTTATTTGGAGAATACCCTGTACCTCTGAGAATAGTTTAATGCGGTGCTTTGCTCTAATACTTCCACTAGCGGGTATAAGCAGCGGTAGGCTGGTGTTTTTTACCTCTTGCACAAATGCAGTAGGAATTACTTTCTCTTTTTGATGATGCCTTGGTTTTTTAGAATTTTTTAGTGTTTTCGAAATACCTACAGCTCCTACTATAAGAGCTAAGGCTATTACTACTATAATTATTTGTCTTTTATCCATAATTATTTTATGTCTTTTTGTTTGAACAGCTTTATGTATTGGGTAGTATTTTAATCTCTTTGGGTATAACCCGCCTGCCAAAGTTTCACGGCGGACAGGTTCCCCGAGGCTTTCCTCGTTTATTTTTTTTGTTTTGAAATTTGTAATTTGATGTTTTTGAATTTTAATGCCTCGTGGGCTTGCCCCGAGGATATTTACTTATTAATTTCTTTTTTAGTACAAAGTTCAGGTTCAATGTTTTCCTGCACTTTTTTTAATATCTCAATGGCAAACTTTGTGTCTTGTTCCGATATACCTTTAGTTAGTTGTTGTTTTATCTCAATGAATAAGGGTTTTGTTTTATCTAACAATTCATTACCGTCTTTTGTTAATTTAATGAGTTTGCTTCGTTTGTCTTGTTCATCGACTATTCTAACAGCCAAGTTTTTTTTTTCAAGAGTAGTAATTATTCTGGTTAGCGAAGTTTTATCACGGTTTGTAAGGCAAGCAAGATTATTCTGTTGAGTCTCGCCATGCATTGAGATATGGAACATTAATATCCATTGTTCTTTTGTTATATTATAACCTTTTTCTTGTAGAAAGTTGGTTATAAAATATTCCATCTTTTTGGCTGTTTGCCCAATCCATGGAATCAGATTATCTTCTTGCATCTTGTTATTATTCATGCTCTTAAAATTGAGGGTGCAAATATATACAAAATATAGTTGCATATGCAACTAAAGTAGAATGATTTGTTTCTCGTTTGTGGCCGAGTATTATTTATTAGCAAATAATAGATTCGTTTATTGTTATTATTGGTTGTTATTTGAGAGCAGAATAGTGTAAATTGAATATTCAGTCAAAAAAGTTAAATTTGTGTTTATTGTAAAATGAATGCTATGGCAAATAAATATGTTAATTTCATATCTGACGAACATTTTTTAGAATGTATAGAAAACCTTCACAACTCATATATTAAGGCTAAAGAAGGAATAAGTCAAAAGAAATTCTACAGTAATAAGATTGATACTGTCAAACTCACTTTTGACGCTAAGTTCAATAATCTTACTGAAGAAGCTGTGATTAAGAATGAAATTATGCGTCAAATTGATAAATCAATTAACAATTCAATCGGGATTTTTCACGAACAGATATTAGGAGGAGTTAAGGGATATGAAATGGGTAGCCTAAGTGGATATTATATTAAGGCTACTGATGATACTTTGTTTGCTGATATTAAGAATAAGCATAATACAATGAATAGTAGTGCAGCCAGCAATTCCGAAAATAGTTTTTTTTAGCTCGATTGAAATTTGTTTTATTTTTAAGACATAACAATCCACTCCATACGAATATAGAAAATTAG
>JAUXEM010000197.1 GCA_030620515.1 Salinivirgaceae bacterium | reverse complement strand
TTTTTTTCCACTGGGTTTCAATTGTACCAGTTCCTTTTTTAGCAATTTGGTCATATTTTTCTTTCCCTACTCTATCAAATTCTTCTTTTGATGAATATAATACTTTTGCATTTTTACCAATCAATTCTTTTTTTGTGTAACCCGTCATTATGCATATTAAGGGATTAACTTCTGTGAAAACCCTATTATTTACAATGCCAATTCCGGTAGGTGCAACGCGAAAAATACTTTCAAGTTCCAGGTTTTTATTGTTTAGCTCATTTTCAGTTTTTTTAATTTTTGTAATATCATGAATAACTCCAAAAACCATGTTTTTTTCTTTCCTAAATTCAGCCATGGAGTGTATGTCTCTTATTTCGCCATCATTGGCTCGCTGAATTTTAAAAGTCTGATTATAAGTTTTCCCATTGGTAATTAAATCTACCAAAGCTTTATCCATATTAGGTATATATTCCGGCATTGTAATTGTCTTCACTTTATCGATAGTAAGGTTCTCTTTTTGAGGGTCAATGCCATAAATTAGTTTGGCACTTTGCGAGGCAACTACTTTTTTTTCGGATAAATGAAATTCCCAATGTCCAACTAAGGCAATTCTTTCAGCATCATTTAATTTTTCTTCACTTATATATAATTGCTCTATATTTTCCTTTAAAGTATAATTACTTGCAGTAAGTTCTTCTTCTGTAGCCTGCAATTCTTCATTCTTAATATTTAAAGACTTATCCTGCAATGTTATAGATTCATATTGTTTTCGTTCTTTTGTTTTAAACGTTTCAAAAAGGAGTAAATCATTTTCAATTGCACCTTTAAATTGAATCAATAATTTCTCGTATATACTGCTAAAATTATTCTCTTTTAAGTCGAGCACGCATATAGTACCAAATGGAGTATTGTCGGGATAATTTATCGGATAACCCAAATATGCTATCATTCCCAATCCTATGTCAGAATTTTTATCCCAACATTTATTTTTTAAAGCATTTGGAATTAATAGTTTTTCTTGCGATTTAATTACTGTTTCGCAATATAATCCGTGCCATTTTTCTTTATCGCCCGGTTTATAAGGATTATTATCCGATTTGCTTGATACAAATACTTCCATATATTCATCCTCAGTTCTCATTATTAGAGCCGCCGGAATATTTAATAGCTCTGCAATTAAGTCAGCTATACCTTGCCATTTAGTTATTAACGATTGTGGGATATTGTTAACCATAACTGTTGGTTTTAGTTAATATGTAGATTTGTATTTTAGGCAATTTGGTTTCCAAATAGCACCAATTCTAGTAAAGTTATAAAAAGTAACAAGTAAAAAAGAAGTAAAAGGTAAAAAGTAATAATCTTCTATGTTGTAAAAACAGAATAACTCTTCCAATAATTCCAAGAAACAAAAAGACATAAACGCTTAGTCGTATTGCAGTTAAGTAAGTACAATGAGCTTTTTAGTCAAAAAAAAACGCACAAATACTTATAAACAATATTATAAAGCAATTAGATTCATAACTTTACAAGCAATGATAAGTTGGATTAAAATATTAGTATTTTTTGTGGGCGGCTTGGCTCTATTCCTTTATGGAATGGAGATTATGAGCGATGGGCTTGTTAAAGCATCGGGAACACGTATTAGAAAAATACTAAATACTTTTACTAAAAACCGATTTGCTGCGTTTTTAACAGGAGTCTTATCTACTACGGTAATACAAAGTAGCAGCGCAGTTTCGGTTATGGCAATTAGCTTAGTTGAAGCAAACCTATTACGCTACAAACAAACCTTTGGAATATTATTAGGTGCTGGAATTGGTACAACTATTACAGCTCAAATTATAGCCTTCAAAATAACCGACTACTCTTTGCTTATAATCGCAATTGGTTTTTTTATACGCATAATTTCTAATAAAGAGGCATTAAAGTTTGCTGGTAGCGCAATTCTCGGTTTTGGATTATTGTTTTACGGCTTACATATTATGTCGGATGCAATGACCCCCCTAAGAACAAACGAGCAATTTATTAATATTTTACTCCAACTAGAGAATCCTTTATTGGGCATTTTAGCAGGATTAATATTCACAGCTCTTATTCAAAGTAGCAGTGCTTTTATTGGGATTTTAATTGTATTATCGTCGCAAGGTTTACTTTCACTTGATGCTGCCGTGCCTCTATTGTTAGGGTCGAATATTGGCACCTCGGCAACTGCCATATTAGCCTCGTTAAAAGCTGGGTACGAAGCTAAAAGAGTTGCAATAACCTTTTTTCTTATAAAACTTACCGGCGTACTTATTATTATTTGGTGGATTCCGTCTTATACCGATTTGGTAAAATACTTTAGTGCCTCAAACGATGCTACCACACTAAACTTATTGCCCAGACAAATAGCCAATGCTCACACGCTTTTCAATATAGGGGTTTCTGTTTTGCTTCTTCCGTTTTCAAGAACAATTACCAATGCCATTGTTAAGTTAATGCCCCCACGTAAAAAACTTAAAGAAAAACCAATAGAATTAAAATATTTAAAGAAAAAAATGATTGACCAACCTGCCATTGGTTTGGTTTTAGCAAAAAAAGAGACTCTACAAATGGCTTCTCATGTTCGCGAAATGTTGATGACAATACTTCCTCCTTTTACTGAAAAGAAAAAACAGGATATTTATAGTATTGAAGAAAATGAGCAAATTGTTGATTTTTACAGGGTTAAAATAGGCAAATATGTAACTAAAATAAGTCAACGCAATATTGGCGAAGAGTTTATTGATGAATCATTTAAAATAGTTTATGTTGTATCGGAATTGGAAGAAATTGCCGATGTTATATATAATTCACTATTAGATAGGGCCTTAATATGGATAAACTCAGAGAAATACTTTTCAGAAGCAGGTAAAAATGAGCTTACAGAATATCACATTCAAATTTTAAAACATTTTGACAATGCGTTAAAACTTTTTAAAGATTTCAATTCAAAATCTGTATCAAAATTAAAATCGGAAAACAAATTATTACGAAATTTATCAATTGAATTAAAACAAAAACATTTTATAAGGCTTAGTCAAAATATTCCTGAAAGTGTAAGTAGTAGTGAAAGGCATATGGAGATAATTGGGAATTTAAGGTCAATTCATGCACATATATCGAATATTATTAGGATAATGTATTAATTTAATAGATGTTGGAAGCATGACCAGCGGTAGGCAGCAAATGAATTTACTATTTAGACAAAAACTTAATGTTCGTCAGCCATACTCTAGTCAGTATATTATAAATTATAACAAACCATTGAATAAGAAAAATGAGATTATTTCTCTTATTGCCGAAATGGTAGGCTATTGCGAACAAGCAAACTTTAGCCGCCAGTTTAGGCAAATTACCAGCTATGCTCCAACGCTTTGGAGACAAAATCAAGAATGCTTGTAAAAAACACACCTCCACAAAACACTGTATTTCTGAATATTATATCACAATATAGTATTTCGTGTTATGCATTACACATATTTTGTACTTTTTGAGCTTCTTAATAAACTTACATTACTTTTTCTGTGTTATTAGTTGATCTATTATTTATATATTTGTATTACAATACACACATTATGGAACGAATATATGCCAATTTCGCCAAGCGAATAAAACTTACCAGCACTATCTTTGAGAGATATTTAGCAAATACTATTGATTGGAACGACAGGCTTATTGCCATTGTTGGCTTGCGGGGTAGCGGTAAAACAACCATTATGCTGCAGCATATTAAAAATAATACCTTTGCTAATAAGCAGGTCTTATATATAAGTCTTGACGATATTTGGTTCACTCAAAATACATTGGTCGATTTTACCGAAGACTTTGTTGCCAGAGGCGGAAAATATTTATTTATTGACGAAGTGCATAAATACCCAACCTGGTCTATTGAAATAAAAAACATTTACGACAACTATCCTGAATTGCATATTGTATTTACAGGATCGTCTATGCTTGAAATATATAAAGGACAGGGCGATTTAAGCAGGCGGCTGTCCTTATATAAGCTTTCGTCGTTATCATTCAGAGAGTTTCTGCAGTTTGAGCATGGCATTGAGGTTGCCCCGCTTAGTTTTTCCGATATTATATTAAACCATACCGATATTGCTTTTGACATTTCGCAAAAATTTAAGCCCTTGGCTTACTTTGGCGATTTCTTGAAATTTGGCAGCCTTCCCTTTTTTAAAGAAAACAAAGAAAAGTACTACGAACGGTTAAAAGCAACTATAAATACAATTTTGGAGACTGACTTGCCGGCAATTACCGACATTAACTACGCCCACATTTTAAAACTTAAAAAGCTACTAATGGTAATTAGCAGCAGTGTGCCTTTTAAGCCAAACATAACACAACTGGCTGGCAAAATTGAAACAGAAAGACGAACGCTGTATAAGTATCTTGATATTTTGGAACGGGCAGGGCTTATTATGCAATTATCTACTCCTGGTAGCGGGTTAAAAGTTTTGGCAAAGGCTGAAAAAATATATCTGGGAAACCCAAACCTTGCCTATGCCCTTTGCGATATAGCACCCCAAATAGGTAATTTAAGAGAAACATTCTTTTTGAACCAGCTACAAGTAAGTGAAACTGTTAATTACACCCAAGTAGCCGATTTTTTAATCAATAAAAAATACACCATTGAAGTAGGTGGAAAAACTAAGGACAACTCACAAATACGAAACCTTGATAATGCCTACTTGGCTATTGATGGAATAGAAATGGGAACACATGAGCGAATACCCCTGTGGTTGTTTGGGTTTATGTATTAATATTTTGCAAATTCTTAATACTTGTTAATTTCTACTTGATACTTGTTACTCTTCTTCTAGCAAAATGCTTTGAATCGCCCCACTCTCCATAACCAATGCTAGCATCAGCTAATTTAATCCGAATATCTAAACAAGTAATGCAATCTTGTGGCTCCTCGTCAACACACGGCTTGTTGTTGTATAATTTATAGTTGTTGCGATACATGCCCGGAGTAATGTTTGGCATAATAATATTTGCACCTACTTTAACAGCTTTCTCACGACCAATTGGGTCAATAGCTTGCAAAGCAGTTGCCGCAGCAATATTAATGTCGCGCATTACAATGCGTAAGGTAGCAATCATGCGTAAGGCTAAATTAAAGCGTTCAATTAAGGGCATTAACTCCTCGTTGTGTTTTCCTAGTGGGGTGTCAGGATGCTCAATATAAGGTCCCATTCCAACCATATCAATGTCGAAATTGCGCATAAAAAGAATGTCGTTTGCCAAATCATCTAAAGTTTGATAAGGCAAACCTATCATAACACCAGTACCAGTTTGGTAGCCAATTTTCTGTAATGATTTTAAGCATGCTAAACGACTTTCAAAATCATGCTTTTTATCTTCAGGATGTATTTTGTAGTATAAATCGCTAGAACTCGATTCAATTCGAAGTAAATAACGATGTGCGCCTGCATTAAACCACCGTTGGTATGTTTCTTCAGTTTGCTCTCCTAGGGATATAGTAATACCCAATTCGTCGTTTGTTTCCTTTTTAATTGTAAGTAATAAATTCTCAATACGGTTGGTAAAAGCTGGCGACATTATTTCGCCACTTTGCATTACAAACGAACCATAATTGCTTTTATGGGCAAATTTTGCGGCTTCAATTATGGCATCGTCTGAAAGATTAAAGCGTTCCACATTTTCATTGTCCTTACGGATGCCACAATACAAACAGTTTTTTTCGCAGATGTTTGAAAATTCGACCAATCCGCGATAATATACTTTCTTGCCAATTTCTTGCTCTTTAATTTCTTTCGCTTTGGCAAAAAGAGCCTTTTGGTCATCGCCCTGAGCCGAAAGCATTGCAACAATATCTTCTTTTATGAAGCTCGTTTTGTTTATGATTGATTCTAACATTTATTCCCCCTCTGTATTCCAGACATCTCCCCCATGGGAGAATAATACCGGATAGTTTAGCTTATAAAAAAGTATAACTTTTGCTTATTAAAAATACAAATCACGCTCGCCACCTTTTATACGGTTCAAACGAACTAGTAATTGCTTCTGAATTTTATCGTCCTGAATTTCATCAAGATTCTTATTTATAACTTTATAGCCTTTTTCTTTTACTTGTGGTGTTGCATAATCTTCAAGATACTCAGCCATTGTAAGCATTGCATTTGGCGTGCAGTAATTCTTAATAAAACCGGGCACCGAGAATTCCATAAAATGCTGTCCGGTTCTACCTGTACGATAACAAGCAGTACAGAAAGATGGTAGGTATTCTTTATCAACCAATTCTTCAATAATTTCGCCCAACGAACGATTATCGCTTATTTTAAATTGTTCTTTATCCAAATCCTGCTCCTGCTCTTCTTTTGAGTAGCTTCCCATCTCAATTTTTGTACCACCATCAATTTGCGAAATACCAAAGCTCATAATCTCATCACGTATTTCGGCAGGCTCGCGAGCTGTTAAAATTAATCCGGTATAAGGAACGGCCAAACGCAAAATAGCAACTAGGCGAGTGAAATCTTCATCTGACACGCGGTATTTGTCCACTATATCATAATCGCTAGCATCTTTAATTCGAGGGAATGAAATTGTGTGCGGTCCTACTTCGTAACATGCCTCAAAATGATTTACGTGACGAATTAATGCCAATAGTTCAAATCGCCAGTCGTACAATCCAAATAATGCGCCAATACCCACATCGTCAATACCAGCCTCTTGTGCACGGTCAAGTCCAGTTAAGCGGTAATTATAA
>JAUXEM010000314.1 GCA_030620515.1 Salinivirgaceae bacterium | reverse complement strand
CATTACTATAAGGTGTATTTATTATAGTAAAGTAAGCTTATAGCAAAGAAAATATATTAATGTTCAAAAATTATATCTTGGTCCTAATTGTTAATGAAAACGGTACTATTGCAAGGCAACCGAATTTAAAACAACAATAACTAAATACACTAAATACAAAAAAATGATGCATTTTGTATGGTATATTAAGTCTGCAGAGTGAGGGTTTGACTGAATATGCTACAAGCTGAAGACTATGAGCCTGCCCGAATATATCAGGCGAGATGCCGACTAAAAGCAAATAAAATAAGTTGCTTATTTCAGACTACCCACAAAATTGGTAGTGGCGCCAATTATTTTATCATACCAGTACATCGACATAAGTGTATACTAATAGCTTATTTTATTCTTTATAGGGATTAGAATTATTTTCAAGTAAAATATAGGTGTGCATTATTAAGACAGGAGTACAAAAACCGCATAGCACAGCTCTTTTTTTAACATACTAGTTCGTTACATTTTTGTAATACACTGACAAATAGTCCAGTACCAACTCCAAATATACCAAGTTAATTACCTCATTATCTGTCAAGTATCACTACGTTGTTAATATTTTCTCTCTATCCTAATAAAGTGAAGCGATAACGGAACGGAATATTTAGAGAGAAAAAAACGCTCTAAAAAAGTCTTGTATTACTAAATTTGTTTCGACAAAAACATATTTACTCCTAATATCCGCAAGTAGTTATTTAAATATTTGAATGTGGGGCTTGACTAGTAAATTTTGAGTGAAGTATTTTTGTTGCAAAACACTGTTAATAAACTAGTCAAACCCTCACTCTGCGGATTTAAGGATATTAAGAAACAAGAATATTAATAAAATACACTTTCGACTACCTACCGGTAGCTCTAGCATCTAATACCTGCTTGATGCGGATATATAGTCTAACTATTATGATTCAGATGCCACAAAAACTAAATGAAATGGAATGTTAATTATGCGCTTAAATATTAATGCGTCGTTTTCGCTGTCTTCATCACAATAACTCCAGCTAATCTCAATAATTTTTCCTGTTTGCACATGCATTTCTAATATTCTAAAAAGCTTTAGTAGCACACGGTTTGAAGCAGAATTAAAATATTCAGGATGCAATTTTAGGAAAATTGGCGTGTTTATTTTAGATAGGAACTCTTCAATCCAGGTAAATAATGGGGTATAAAATTCTCTGGGATCTTCTGGAAACGATTGTCCAGATATCTCAAATTTTTTGCCTGATGGATCAAAGCAAATGTATGGAGTTGTTTTTGTTGGTTCTATTATTAATTTTTCCATTAGATATAAACATTCCTATTGATGATAACAATATAGCCAAAAAATCACAAATTTAAAAGCTTTTCGCTATTTATCATAAAATTTAGTTGTGAAATTGTTTATGAGAAATACACATAAAATTAATATATTCAGATTTATTTGTTGAATTATTTCATGAAGATTATTAATACTGTATTAATTCTATTTTACGAAGTTAAAGCAGGTTGTAAATCAGCCTGTAAGGCTGAAGTAATTAGCAAGGGGCAACGCCCTGTAGTATTAGTAACAATATACAACGTCAGGGCTGTAACCCTTTTACATTAAGTATAATAGGGCGTTGCCCTATGTTAGTTATTGCGCTATTTCAGAGCTATTTGTAACTTCGTAAAGTAGAATTAACCTAGTTTATACATAAAAAGGCTAATTTTCTAATTAATAGGTAATTATTGATTTTTTGATTCTTCAAAAAACTACCAAATAGCCCACTATTATCATTTTTTTTCATCGCAAAAAAGCATACTAACTTCGCATGAAAACCAATTTATTTCTGCAGAGTCTCATAGATATAATCAATTTCACTAATGTTTAAAATAATTACAGTGATACACTGTATTTTCTTAATAAATATTTCATAAAAAGTGAATAAGTCTATTTTTGTCTGATATTTTATTACATTTGACTAGCAAAGAGTAATTTTTTATAAAAAAAATAAAGCTCTATATTAAAATATAAGACACGATGAAACAAATAGATCTGATTGACAAAGAAATTTTAAAGATTTTGCAAGAAGATTGCAGAATAACAGCAAAAGATATAGCAGCACATTTGAACATGTCAAAAACACCAGTTTACGAGCGCATCAAAAAACTTGAAAGTCAAGGTTACATAAAGAAATATGTTGCTATAACTGATCCTAAAAAAGCAAATAAAGGCTTAATTGCTTACTTGTCAGTATTATTAAACAATCACTCTCAGAAGGATATAGAAATATTTAGTAGTAAGATAAATAAGTTAAAAGAAGTAGCTGAGTGCTATTACGTATCTGGCAATACCGATTTTCTTTTAAAAATATATACTAAAGACATGGAGGATTATCACCGTTTTATTACGCAAGAGTTTTCCAATATTGAAAACATGAATAGGTTCTATAGTACTTTTGTTCTTGAAAATAGTAAACAGGAAACTTCTTTCGAATTTTAATTCGTGGCTAAATAGTCTGTTCATAAAGTTGAGAGTTTGAACTAGAAAGATCGAATTTAAAGCGTACGATATATCTAAACCACAGAATACTAATGCATTGATTAATAAACACACTTCCATACTTTCAAAACTCTTTTTCATTACTAATGCGCCTGCCTGTTCATGCAGGCAGGTTAAAAAAACAAACCGTAACTACGGCTTCCGAAACAAGTTTGGAACAAGTTCTGCTTGAATATTTTGCCTTTCCTAAATAAAAATACTCACCATGATTACCGAAAGGTATATACAAACCAAAGCACTAGCAATACCACATGGTTGATGGGTCACGAGGCATCTTGCCTCTTTTTAATTTAATTCGGCTAGAAGCCGAATGACCCATTAAAAGAGTGACTGCAAGTAATTACTTTGTTTATCTGAATTACGTGACAGTCCGTTGAAGTATTGGAGTGTTTTAAACCCTAATAGAGTCTTTTGAAAAACTATT
>JAUXEM010000078.1 GCA_030620515.1 Salinivirgaceae bacterium | reverse complement strand
TGATGTATTTTGGAGTGAAGATTTCGCAAAAGCTGATTGGGGCTCTACTGTTGACGAGGGAACATACGGCGGTTTCTTAAATATTTCCGATGTAGTTATGCCTAACACTTGGTGGATTGAGGACAATACTGCTGATGCTAGTAAAAAATCAGAATGGCATTGGTCTGATGTTGGACCAAGAGGCGTTTGGACAGTTTTTAAAGCTGGCTTAGATAATCTGGTGCCTGCTAATCGCTACTTAACTGACTTTGAATGGCCAGTGGGTAATACTACTGATAATGGATTTATTATACTTGAGTCTGACTTTTTTAATACTACTGACTTAGGTGGTGCGCCTACTGCGTATATTGAGTTAGACAGCTACTTGTATTTAGGGCCTGTTGATTGCTCATCAAAACATAGTGTAATTGTCTCCTTTAATACCCTTTTCAGATTTTGTTGCGCAAATGCCGCATTATTTGATCTACAAGTTAGTAATAATTTTGACCCTTTAGATCCAACTGCAGCAACTTGGTCAAGTTATACGATTGACAAAATTACCCCTCAGGGTGACTTTACTTACTTGGATGAAAGGGCTGTTAAGTTAAATGTTAGTAAAGATGCTGGATTGGAAAGCTCAGTACATTTCCGTTTTAATACAACAGGATCAGCCGATTACTTTGCTATTATAGATGACTTTAAACTTACTGAAGGACCTAAAGATGACATTATGGCAATTGATGGCTGGGCTGATTATATGGAAGAAGGCGAAGATGACTATTTTATGGGCGGGTATTCTCAAATTCCTCTTTCTCTTATTTCTAACTTTACATCTTTCAGAATGGCTGTTTATAACAATGGCGTAAACGAAGCAAAAAATGTGAAATTAACAACAAAGTTACATAAAGATGGTGATTTAGTAGAAACATTAGTTTCTGCACCAAAAAATATTGTTGGTATAAGTTATGATACCTTACAAATTCCAACTACCTATAAGCCAGATGCACTTGGCACTTACCAAATATCTTCTACCATTAGTATGGAAGGAACTGATGAATTACCTGACAATAATAAGCCATGGGGTTATGAATATATGGTTACCAAGGACACCTACTCGCGTGTAAGACATGGCGAAGAGGAAAAGTTTGGTAGTGCGGGACCAAAAGACTGGGATAAAGGTGGAATGGAAGGCGACATTCTTGCTGTCATCTATGATATTGAAAAAGGAACTATAGCTGATTTTAAAAGTATTGGTGTTTATATGTATCCTACAACACGCACAGACGAATTAGCTGCCATTGCTGCAGGTGAATTTCAAATGAAAGCTTGTGCATATAAGTATGATGCTACTATAGGAGATTGGGGAGATTGGGTTAAGATTGATGGACTTGTTTCAGACCTTTACACTGTTAAAACTGATGATTTAGGCACATGGGTAAATTTACCTTTTATTGATGCAGGTGAATCGACACAAGGAGATGGTGCATTCTTAGTTGGCATTGAAACTTATACAGGAACCGACAAGGTTCTTAGCTTCCAAATTGGTGACGATGCTAAAGGAATTAAACAATACCGCGCAAATAGATACTATTCTACGAGTTATAGCCAGTGGTGGTGGATCACAAACAACTATGCTATCGATTTAATAATTGATTACGTAGCTGATGCTACTGAAACTGAGTTGCAAAATGTTAGCATTTATCCTAACCCATTTGATAATACACTAACACTTAAAAACTTAAATAATGTAACTAACATTATTATAAGCAATGTATTAGGGCAAGCTATTATGACAGTTAATGATATTGAGAGCACTGTAAGTATTTCTACTTCGAATCTTACAAATGGTGTTTACTTAATCACTATTGTTGATGCAAATAACAACATGAGAACAGAAAGAGTAGTTAAGCACTAATCACTCTATCTAGATATTTAAAAGGCAGCCAATTGGCTGCCTTTTTTATTTTATTCTTAAATCAATAGAGTGAGGGTTTTACTGAATCGCTTGATAATTCCGGTGGATTAACTTTTATCGGTAAAGAAAAAAACAAGTTGTAAATTGCAAAAACTCTTTGTTCTTTTCCTTGAATGAAAAGAATTTAAAATGGTTCTCTACTACCAATTTAGTGGGTAATCAAAAAGTTGCATTTGCAACTTGAATTTAGCTAATAGTAAAACAAGTGTCGTTAAAAAAACACTCACACCATAACTATCAAATATTTAACCTTAACAGTTTCGGAATCAAGGTAACAGTATCTCTTTCTCTAATTATAAAAAGACTTATTAGTTATGTGAGACTTGCTTATATTTTTCCGTAGGGCAAGCAACATGCAAAATAAAAACAGTCCACTAAGTGCTCTAATTTTAACTAAAACATTTTCAAAATTAACTTTAGTAACTTGCGTATGCTGAAGAAATATTTATCCCCATCTTTTTTGCATTGGTCGCCAGCTCTTTGTGTGTCCATACAATAAAAGGCAAACCATGATCCTGTAGTGTCACGCAAGCAACGCAATAAATCAAATTCTTTCTGTAATTCAAAACCTATTACTATTGCATTTACGACATATGAAACCTTTGAACCAACGTATCTCAAATATGTGGTTTCAGCAATCATCATCAGTATTGAAATGCAAGAGCAACTCTTAGAAATATTTCGGGTATTTTCATGCATCAGAAAAAACTAGATTAATAACAACTAAAACACACTATTTATATTTTATGTAAAAATGGAATAATTGCAATTTGTTGTTAAAGTGATAATTCGTATATTACAATAAATGCCATAAGATTTGTTGAGTTAGATTTAAAACATGAGATAATTTTTGTTATACCAAATACATAATACGAGCATATGCTACATTGCGCCTCTTTGAGAATTATTGTTTTTTCGGTGGTTTCTTTGGCACTGTCAAAGGCAAGGCTTTCTAAGTCTTGATTATTAGGAGTGTATTTATGCATATGACTAATAATTATGGCAAGAATAACACAGTATTTGGCGTTTCCAAAGAGACACAACATGTAGTATTTACATATAAATAGGAGATACAATAAAGGTTGAAAACAATATTGACATTAGCTAAAACTGTTTTTGTATGACTAAAGCAACGATACTTGTAATTGACGATGAACAGAACTTTTTGGACATAATAGCCAATGGACTAAAAGGCTATAATTATAAAGTTTTACAAGCATTAAATGGTAAAATGGGTTGTATGGTTGCACAAAAGTTTTTGCCCGACATAATTGTGTGCGATTGGGAAATGCCGGTTATGAATGGGATTGAAACCATAAGCTTTCTAAAAAATCAAGATAGCACTAAGGATATTCCCGTTATTATGGCAACAGGTGGCATGACAAGTTCTGAAAATCTTGAAAAAGCCCTTAGCGTAGGAGCCATAGACTATATTAGAAAACCCATTGACAGCATTGAGCTTAATGCTAGAATTAATTCATCGTTACAGTTAGCAAATTCTTATAAAGATATAAAAAAACAGAATAATTTATTGTCGTCGCTAAACATGGAACTAATTCAACAAAAAGAGGAAATATTATTGCAAAGAAACGAAATAGAAGAGCAGAATAAAAAGTTAGAAAAACTTTCATTAGTTGCTCAAAAAACTGATAATGCTGTTGTAATAATGAATAAAGAAGGTGACATCGAATGGGTAAATTATGGTTTTGTTAAATTATATGGATACTCTTTGGATGAATTAAAACAGACAAGTGGCTCAAATGCAATTGACATAAGCGGAAACCCTCGTATTAAAGAAATATTTGCTACCTGCATAAACAAACGGAAATCAGTATTCTATGAATCATCATTTGTATCGAAAGAGAATAAAAGAATAATTTCGCAAGTAACCTTAACTCCTGTAATTAATGAGGCTAGCGAAATTACCAAAATAATTTCAGTAGGGACAGATATATGTAAAATAAAAGAATTAGAACGATTTAAAGAGTCAGCAATTCATATGATTGTTCATGATTTAAAAAACCCTTTGAACACAGTTATTGGTTTTTCCGAACTTTTTAAAGGAAATAAGCACTTTAGCCTTATTCTTGCGGCAGGCAGGCAAATGTTAAGCATGGTTGAGAATATTCTTGATGTGCAGAAATTTGAGCATGCTAAAATAAAATTGAACCGTAAAAAAAGCAATGTTCACAAAACAGTAGAACAGGCAATTAATAATATAGAAGCGTTGAAAGTTGCAAGTATTGCTGGTGCCGAATTAAAGATAATTAATAACATATCGCTTAACCATTTTGCCTTTTATGATTCCAACATAATTGGGCGAGTTCTGGTAAATTTACTTACAAACGCAATAAAGTATACCTCATTGGGAGGTGAAGTTATTGTTACAAGTAAGAAACTAAACTTAAATAGCAAAAATTACATTGAAGTAAGCGTACATGATCAAGGAGATGGAATTCCTGACAATGCCATGGAAATAATTTTCAATGAGTTTACTCAGATAAACATAAAAAACTCTGGTGTTACCGGCTCTACAGGTATTGGACTTACCTTTTGCAAGCTTGCTATTGAGGCTCACAAAGGTGCAATAAGTGTAAAAAGTGAGTTGGGTAAAGGCTCTGAATTTAGCTTTACCCTACTTGTGTCAGATAGTAATAATATAGAAGAAGTTAAGCTTGAGCAAGTGGAAAAACTGCCAAAACGAATGAGTTTGTCTATTTCGGAAACTCAGTATTTATTGAAGTATAAAAAACACTTTAAATATCTGAAAATTTACGACACCAGTGAAAATATGAAGATTCTGAAAGAAATAGAGCAGAACACTGATTCCGTTGGTATAAGAATATGGATTTCAGAAATGGAAAATGCCTTATTGAGCTTTGATGACAAAAACTATCGTAGGATAATTAATATGATATAATATGTTTGACTAGTGCTTTAATTTAGGATTTGTTACCTAACAAATTTACTGAAAGAGGTGAATTTGTTTTGTGAGTTAACAAAGCAAAAATGTTGTTATAGCATCGTTTTGGAGAGGCTTTTTACAAAGTTAACGGGCGAAAGAATGAGCATAAACAGACAAGTAATATAGTAACAGGTCCTTAGCTATTTTGTAAAGCTAAGTAAAGATGATTGATAATTTAAAACAGTATATTTATGAGAAAAGTCCTAAGCGTTATGCTTTTTTTATCTTTTTCGATGCATTTATTTTCTCAATCAAGCTATATTCCAGGCAACCCTCTTATTAGAAATTTCTTATCGGAAGATTATAATGCTTATATCCAGAATTGGAATATTGTTCAAGACAACCGCGGTGTAACATACTTTGCAAACGGAAGTGGGGTTCTAGAGTATGATGGCAGAAATTGGAATCTTTTTAAATTAAAAAATGAGTCGGGCGTGTTTTCTGTTGCCTTGGATAAAGGTGGTAGGTTATATGCAGGTGGAATAGGCGACTTTGGCTATTTTGAAATTGATGAGATGGGGCGGAGAATTTATATTTCTTTAATTGAAAAAATACCTATAGAATTCAGGAATATTACTACGGTTTGGAGAATTAATATAACATCTGAAGGAGTGTATTTTACAACTAGGGCTTTGATATATCATTATCATAACAACAAAATAGATATAATTCATAAACATGCAGGATCGTTAAGCTATACCGTATATGACGAGGTATTTATAAATGACTCAGTAGGCATGACAGTGGTAAAAAACAAAACTACTAAATTGTTACCTCAAACAGCTGACCTTAACAGCAATGGAAATTCACATGTACATGCTTTGCCTTTTGGAAAAGGAAAACTTTTGTTTGCCTCTCGTAGGCAAGGATTGTTTATATATGATTATAATAAGTTATGTAAAGATGGTAAACTGGTAAATAATTTTACAACATTAGAGGTTGAACCTAATATACTACGGAAATTTCCCACTGAGGCTGATAACTACTTAAAAAAATATTCTATATATACTTGTTGTCAGATTAACGATTCAACATATGCATTTGGAACATTAGGAGGCGGTATTGTAATTATTAATAGCAGTGGTAACTTAATAAAAATAATAAATGAAAATAGAGGCTTAATTAATAATATGGTTTATTATCTATATGTAGATAATTTAGAGAATTTATGGGTTGCTACCGATAATGGAGTCTCCTATATTCAGTTAAATTCTGCATTTACGTATTTCGATAAAAGGCATGGCTTAAAGGAGGGCGTAATTAACATAATTGCTCATAAAAGAAAACTGTATTGCGGAACTTTTAATTTTTGCTACTATTTGTCAGACTATAAATTGGGTGGTGAGTCAGAAAAATACTCTTTTATTCCAATTTTTAATGAAACAATGAGTACATCAAAAATTGTAAACGATAAATTGTTTGTTGGAGGTAGAAATTTACATCAAATAATTAATAATGAATCAAAAAAACTATTTGAAACTGCTGATGTAATTTATTCTATTGATGGTTCCAGTAAATTTAAGAACAGACTCTTTTTAGGACTTCGGCATGGATTTGAATCAATTAAACTTGAGCCAGAAAATAGAAGTAAGCCTAGCAAATGGCAGAAAGTTAGTAATAATGGAAGAGTTGTATTTAAAGAGTTAAATTATAGTATTCGAGATGTAAATGGAGATGAATATGGTAACCTTTGGCTTACCAGTGAGTTGAATGGTGTATTTTACTTAAAGTTTCTATCAAATACTTTACAACAATATCAGCTATTCCATTTCGATACAGTAAATGGGCTACCATCAAATAAAAACAATAGAATATTTCTAAATAAGGGTAAAGTTTTTGTAACGACTTCCAATGGTATTTATGAACCAAGTATAAATAATTTACAAAACAAACAGCTTAATCAAAATATATCCTTTGCTCCTTCAGAAGTATTCAAAGCAATACCAAAAGATTTTGGACCAATTATAAATCTTGAATTTGTAGGCAATAAGGTGTACTGTATAACTTCCAATAACTCAGGCGTACTTATTACAAAAAATGGACACCAAGAATGGAATACAATCCTTTTTAAGGATATGAGAGCTGATTTCGAAAATTTTGTAATTGGTGAGGATAGTATAATTTGGTATAGCACAAATTATGGTATTTATAGATACGATAGTAAAAAAGAAAAGATACTAAACTCAAATTATACGGCCTTAATTAGAAAAGTCTTTGTAAATGCCGATTCGCTAATATTTTTTGGAAATTATGTGTGTGATTCCATAAATGTTTTTCCTAGCCAAAAGGAAAATCAAATACCAATATTAGAATATAAAAACAACAATATAACCTTTGAGTATTCCACTCCATTTTTTGAACATGGCGATAAATTAGTATATCAATATTTATTGGAAGGGTTTGATAATGCATACAGTGAATGGAACAGTGAAACAAAAAAAGAATACACAAACTTACCAGAAGGTACATACTGCTTTAAAGTAAGAGCAAAAAATATTTATAATGTTGAAAGTATAGTAGCCAATTACAAGTTTATAATTGAAACACCATGGTATAGAACCATACTAGCCTATGCGACATATTTATTATTGCTAATTGGGCTAGTTTATTCTTTGGTAAAGTTTTATGCTAGTCGACTTGAAATAGATAAAAAGAATTTAGAGGAAGTAGTAAAAGAACGCACCCTTGAAATTCAGGCACGAAATCAGGAAATTCAGCAACAAAATGAGGAAATCAGAGCTCAAACCGAAGAGCTTTATTCAGTGAATGAGCATTTAGTTGAAATGGATCATTTTAAAGAAGGAATGACAGGTATGATTGTTCACGATTTAAAAAATCCTTTGAGTACAATTCTGGGCATTTCAGAAAAACCAGAAGTGAAACAAGCTGGGAAACAAATGCTAAATATGGTTATGAATATTTTAGATATTCAGAAATTTGAAAACGCAGAAATGAAGTTGCAGTTGACTAATAATTGCTTGTTGACCGTCATTAACAAAGCAGTTGCAGATGTTCAAATGTTACTTGATAAAAAATCACTTCACTTAGATAATTTAATTTTGCCTGAGTTATTTATTAAAGCCGATGTTGATATTATAATAAGGGTATTTGTTAATTTGTTAACCAATGCAATAAAATACACTCCTAATAATGGTAAAATCACCCTTAATACAAATAGCCTGAAAAATTCAAGTTTTGTAAATTTTTCAATTACTGATACGGGACAAGGTATTGAAAAAAATAAATTGAGAATAGTTTTCGATAAATTTTCACAGGTAAAAGCTCGTAATTCAGGATTCGTTCGTTCAACCGGATTGGGATTGTCATTTTGT
The DNA here is from genome assembly GCA_030620515.1 of Salinivirgaceae bacterium. Lineage (GTDB taxonomy): Bacteria > Bacteroidota > Bacteroidia > Bacteroidales > SZUA-534 > JAUXEM01. The sequence continues at coordinate 8,144 of JAUXEM010000078.1, read as the reverse complement.
AAGTTGGCTATTAATGCACATGGTGGGAAAATAGGAGTTGAGTCGGAGCAGGGGATAGGTACGACGTTCAAGCTACAAATGCCAAAGGGAACAAAAACAGATCCCAATAGTAAGGTGTCAGATAGTAACAGAGGGTTTGGCGGAACAGCAAAATTCATTCTTGAACCCCACGAAATAAGCTATTTATCTCCATTTTGTGAAAGGTTAAAAGAGTTTACTGTTTATGAATATAGCGACCTAATTTACATTCTGAATGAAATTGATATTAAGGAGAGTCATAGTATTCAAATGTGGAAACAAACTCTTGAAAACTCAATAAGAGCTTGTAACGAGGAAAAATTTAATGATTTAACTAAAATGAATAGTAATGAGTAGCGCAATAATTCTTGTTATTGATGATGAGCAAAGCTTTTTAGATATTATAACCAATAGTTTAGGAAATTATAATTATAAAGTATTACAAGCTCTTGATGGAAATATGGGATGCATGGTTGCAAAGAAATTTATTCCAGATATTATAATTTGCGATTGGGAAATGCCTGTAATGAATGGAATTGAAACTATAAAATTTTTAAAAAGCAATCCTATTACTGCCGATATTCCTGTAATTATGGCAACAGGAGCCATGACAAGCTCTGAGAATTTGGAAAAAGCTTTGAATGTTGGAGCCATAGATTATGTTAGAAAACCCATTGACCCTATTGAATTAATTGCTCGAATAAGCTCATCATTAAATCTAGCAAATTCATACAAAGCAATTAAAAAGCAGAACAAAGATTTAGAATTGTTAAATGAAGAAATACAGAATAAGAATGAAGAAATTGCTACACAGGCAAACAACTTATATGAGCTTAATTACGAATTAGAAAAGCTATCTATTGTTGCAAGCGAAACAAACAATGCGGTAATAATTATGAACCCAAAGGGAGAGGTTGAGTGGGTAAATAAAGCCTTTGCTGATATTTATGAATATACTTTAGATGATTATAAAATGGCTATTGGAGATTCCATTTTAGAGCATAGCTTAAACCCAAATATCTCAAAATATATAGATAAATGCATTAACAATAAAGTTTCTATATCCTATGAAACTCAAATAAAAACTAAAAACAATGTTGAATTATGGTCACACACAACACTCACCCCAATATTAGGTAGCAATTTTGAGGTAATTAAATTAGTTGCTATTGATTCTGATATTACGCTATTAAAACTTGCTGAAAAACAGAAGGATATTCAACAACAGGAAATCATTAAACAGAAAAATGAAATTGAGATCCAGAATAAATCGCTTCAACAGTATCAGAATCATTTGGAAGAGATGATAAAGAAAAGAACTGTTGATATGCAAATTGCTAAAGAACGGGCCGAGCGTGCCGATAGTTTGAAAACTAAATTTCTTGATAATTTATCACATGAAATAAGAACTCCATTAAATGCAATTGTTGGTTTTGCTGGAATGTTACGTAGTGAAGAGGAATTGCCGCACTTATTAAAATCATATACCTATCAAATTCATTCTGCGAGCGATACTCTTCTTAAAATAGTCGACTCAATAATGCTACTATCTAAAATTCAAGTTGGTGAATATAAGGTGTTTAAAAAACATATGAATATCTTTAATTTGTTACAACAGCTTATTGTAGAACATGAGCTTTCACAACTCTATCAAAGCAAAACCGATGTTGAACTAATATTAAATTTCAAAGGGAATAAAGAAATATTTATTAAGAATGATGAAGATGCAATAAGAACAATTATAAATAATTTAATTGACAATGCCATTAGGTACACGAATAAAGGAGTGGTTGAAATTGGTCTTACAATTGAAGAAAAGTATATTAATGTTTATGTAAAAGATACTGGAATAGGAATTAAGGAAGAAGATGTTAAAAATGTTTTCGATAAATTTCGCAAATTAACAACAGATACCTCTGTTTTATATAGTGGGCTTGGTATTGGTCTTACTATATCTAAAAGTTTAGCTGAATTTTTACATGGAGATATAGTGGTTGAATCTATATTAGGTAAAGGCTCAATATTCTATTTTAAAGTTCCAATATAATTTATTAAATGTAGGGTTTCATTTTTAATAAGAGTGTTACTATTATGACGATATGACTCTTTATAGCATAGCAAAATTGCTCCAAATGAATAATTCAAAGCCCAATATTTCATTTTTAATTCTATTGAAATGTCCATGTTTTCCATTCACCCACAACTTCAGGACTTACATTAGTTTGAGGCTCCTGCTTTTTGCTATTTATCATAAATGATTTTATGGCTACTTGTTCCAAAATGTAATCGGAAAGCTCTTTGTAAGTAAGTTCATTTCCTGATTCTTCTAGCTTTTTAATTAAGTAGTATGTAAACATTCCATGTTTCTTTTCTGCAAATGGCAACGATGTTTGGTTACCAGAGCTAGCTGTAAATACAACAAGTTTCTTTTTTACGGCTTCTTTTGTTTCTCTAGGAACAACCTTAACTCCTCTTGCAGCAACCAAGCCTTGGTTTCTTGCACCGCCGCTAAAACAAGCATCAAGGAATACGGTAACACGTTCAGCTGGATACTCAGTAAGCTGTTCAAAGAAAAAAGATAGTTTTACTGCAGAAAATTCTAAATCGGTACCACTTCCGTCTACTGGAACTAAATATGGCTCTTTAGTTTTTTCTTCAGGGAATCCATGCCCTGCATAATATGCATAAACCTCAGCCTTTCCTTGGGTTACTTGAATAATTCCGTTTATCTTTTTCAAAGCTTTTCGCATTTCAATATATCGGGCATTTTCCAAATAAATAATATTATCTTTTGAAATACCTAAACTTTTTATGCATGTATTTTTAAACGATCTAGCATCGTTAAGCGCAAAATCAACATCCGATTCACTTTCTAATTCTGCTTGAAAAGAACTATAATCTTCGTTGCCAATTATTAAGGCAAACCTATATGCATTAACTGTTTTGAAATCAACCATTACTGGAGTTGAAAGGGTTTCACCTGAGGCATTTTTTGCTTTTATTATTATTGTATTTGTCCCCTTTACTAATGGAATAATTTGGTTTACCTCATAAGAACAAAATTCATAATTTTTTATTGGATTCGGAAGGGTAGCTATTACAATATTATTAGCAAGTATAGTAATTTCATTTATAGGTATGTTTGAATTTACACATGCTTTTACGTTAATAACTCCTTCACTAATTGACACTTGGCTTTCTATCGGGTTAGTCCAAGTAATAGTAGCTAATTTTGGCAGGGCATAGGTAATATTAATAACTTCGGTATTAATCAATTCTGAAGGTGTGTGAGCTACTATTTGAATCTGATTTAGTCCCTGAGTTAATATAATTGGTCTTTTATAGTTAATATCGCATTCTCCATCCGTTGTTGGTAATAGCTGATTATCAGTTAAAACAGCTATGCCGTTATTAAATATCTCAACTTTACTTATTACTTGTTTGGTTTGAATACATGCATTTACTTGTAATATTGAGTTGAAAACACTTGAACTTGCCGAAGGCGATAACCAACTAATATTTGACTGCACAGGTAGCTCATATGATATTAATCGTGGTATCGATATTGTTTCTCCACCAGCATTTGTTGCAACAATACATATAGCATTTTGGCCTTCTGTAAGGTGTATTTGTTGGTCAATAATGTATTGTGTTTCTTGCAATTGTGTTTTTGAAAAAACAGCGAATCCGTTAACTTTAATTTCTACTTTATCTAAAGGGATTTGCGATACTACGGCAGCTAATAATCTGCTAGTAGAAATATAACTTAAAGTATCTGTAGCAGGCAACGACCATGTAATTAAAGGTTTATTTGCTTGTGTTAAATTTATTGTTCTAGGCTCAGTTTCTTTAGTAAATTCTGATGTTTGTATTAATAATTTAACAGAATTAACACCTCTGTTTAGTGTAACTTTTTGAGCAAGCATTCCACCAACGGCAGGCAATGTAATTGTACTTTGTGTTATGTTATTAACAAGTATATATATTGTTTGAGCACTCTTAGCTGGATTAATTAAAGCATTTAATTCAAAGTTTGGGTTGTTAGTTTCGTAATTATCTGTTGTTGGCATTAACCACGAAAGCATTTTTAATTGTGTTGGAGCATAATTAACTGTTATTTGTTCTGAAATACCATCGCCCACAATATTTTTTGCTTTTATCATTAATGTATTGTCGCCTTCATTAAGCACAACTGTTTCCAGATATTTAGTAATGCTGTTTTCTGCAGTTTCTAGCATTAGTTCCGATCTATCTTTTGAAGCAAATAGTTGACCATTAACAAATAGTTCGATACTGCGCAGGCTAGATTCCGAAAAAATATTGGCATTTATTTTAGCCGTTGCTGTAGCAATTTTCTCATTCATTAATGGAGATACCCATGTTATTTTTGGTATCATTCCCGATTTATTTGAAACTTTTTGGGCTACACTTAAATCTATTGGCTTAATATTAAGTTTGCGAGCATTCCACACTTCTAATTTTTGAGAATAAAGTTCAACCGAGGCAAAAGTTTCCCCATTAGGATTAAAATCAACAGATAAAATAAAGTTGGACTGTTTTTTAGATCGGAAAGCCATTTTTCCTGTTCTAAGGTCAGTTAAAATTATAATATTATCATGACCGCCACTAAGTAGATAATTTCCATCAGGACTAAAAGCCATGGTTTGTACCCATTTTCTATGACCCAGAAAAGTATTCAGTTTTTTACCACTAATTGCATCCCAAATTTGTATTTGGCTATCAAAACCACCACTGGCAATTAAGCTACCATCAGGACTATAAATTACACATTTTACCCAATTGCTATGACCTGAAATGCTTTTTTTAACAGTACCTGTTTTTACATTCCAAATACAAACGGACTCATCGGCTGACCCTGAAGCAAGTTGATCGCCATTTGGAGAGAAATCAATAGTAGTTACTCCTTTTGTATGCCCTAAAAATGTATTTATTAATCCTCCGGAATTTGTATCCCAAAGTTTAATGGTTTTATCTAAACTTGCTGTAGCAATATATTTATTGTTAGGACTAAATTTAATGCTCATTACATTATTCTTGTGCCCTACTAATGTTTGCAAAATTGCTTTTGTAGAAATATTCCAAACAGTTATTTTTTTGTCTTTACCTCCTGCTGCAATTTTATTACCATCATTTGAAAAACACACTGATAAAGGAATATCCCGTAAACCTTTTAAACTAGCAATTTCTTGCCAAGTATCCGTTTTATATATTCTTACGGTACGATCCTCACCACCAGTTGCAATCATTGTACCATCATGGCTATAAGCAATGCAGTAAATTTGGTGTCCTTTCGATAAAACATCTTTTTCAGGAGTCACTTGTGCAAAACCTTGCAAAAAAATAAGAAATAATACTAAAGCAATGTTAATCGATTTCATTATAGCAAAATTTTAAATGGTTTTTGATTTAAGTAAATTTATTCTTAAACCCGCTTGTGTATATACGTCTATTCTTGTATCGTAGTTGGTATAATATGCTCCTATTTGCATATATAAAGCTATATTTTCACTTATTCTAAAGTCTAGTCCGCCACCACCAAATCCACCAATACTTATTGCAAATTCATTATCGTATTCTCCAAAAGCTTCATGCCCATAAGGATCAGTTTTAGGTTCTTCATAAATATAGTAATTATCAAACCATAGAAAATTAATATTAATTTCACCAAACATATATGGATTAACAACAGCCCTTGGTGCAAAATTAACCTTTAATCCCCCACCAAGAGCTAAATTATCTACATAGGCATCAGGGTAATTATCACTCGGAAAACATGAATAGTAGCGAACATTTGCAAGAATAGAAAGATGTTTGTTTTGGTTAAACTGAAGACCTCCATCAAAACCTAAACCGTTAGTATAAAGACCATCGCTTGACGTAATGTCTGGAATAACAAATACGCCTGATAAGTTAATTGTTAATTTTTGCTCAAACTGTGCTATTGTGGTTAATGCGTTACAAAATAATATAAATGAAACTACAATAATCCTATACCTTAATGTCGATAAATTATTCCTCATAGTTTGCTATATATTTATGGATTACAAACAAATTTAATAAAAATTTACCAAATAATTTTGCCAAATTATACTAAATGTTAATAAAGTAGTATTGTTTATTAATTATTGATATTCAGGAGTTTAACATCTAATTTGAATTATTCTTTTTTTGTTAAATTTGATCGCATACCTTGATTCCGCAACTGTTAAAGTTAAATTCCTGATAGTCACGGCGTGAGTCCTTTGTTAACGGTATTTGTTTTGTTGTTATAATCATCTATTAATCAATCTATCTGCCAAACAGGCAGGCAACTCACACCGTGACTTGCGGATTTAAGGACATACGGCAATGAATATTTTTCTTAATGCGGTTCTCTGGCATGTGGTTACAATTAAAATATAAACGGATGAAAATAAGGAAGTGTATTTATTAATGCCCTAGGATTACTAATTTGACAGATATCTATTTTGCCTTATCATTATTTTGTTGGGATAAAATAAATATATTTACGTAAATTAGTGTTTTATGAATATTTTTAGAAAAACTACAGTTATGAAAACAAATTATTTTCTTTCAGTATTATTATTTTTATGCATGTATTTATTCTTATCCTGCGATAAGGAAGAAGACAAAATGCCATCGGCTTGCTTTACTGCCACTAAAACAGCTATGGTTGGTGACATTATTAACTTCGATAACTGCTCAGATGATGCAACCCGTTATGGCTGGGATTTTGATGATGGAATAAAATCAACCGATATTTCACCAACACATCAATATGAAAGTTCTGGTAATTATTCAGTTACTCTTACTGCTTATAATAAAGATAAAGCAAATCAATTTACTATGGAAATTGTAATAGAAGGTGATGCAGTAAGCTATGATCCTAAAGATTATTATGGTCCTTCTAATTATTATAAAGATTTCTTTATTGAAGATTTCAATTCTAATGAGAATGAATGGTACGAAGGGTCTGAAGATTCTGTTTCGGCACATATAATTAATGGTTTTTATACCATTACAAATTCGAAAAAAGAATACGATCAATACTTTTTTTCAGCCTACAATGGTCCTGGAGAGAACACCAATTTTGATATTGAGTATGATGTGAAAATAACTAATTACGTAGATACGTATTCAGCCGGAGTGATTTGGGGGAAAAAAGTGAAAGAATGGGAATTATATTTTCATTTTATATCGCCCTACGGAAATTTCTTAACAGGTGAATATCTTTCAGGTTTTGACTATTGGATTGAATGGACTGATGGGGGACTAGAGTCACCCGCAAATAATAAAATAACTGTTCGTAAAGTAAATAATTATTATTACTATTTTGTAAATAAGAAGTATATATTAAAACTTCCAGTTAAAGAATTTCATGGTGATATATTTGGTTTAACTGTGGGAGCAACATTATCGGTTGAGTATGATCTTATTCATATTAAAACGATCAATACTGATAAGAAAAAATCGGGTGAGATGTCCACAAAAAACAATCTACAACAAAAAACAGAAAAGCTTTTAAATAATATACAGACACTTTCTAAGTAAGAAAAAGACAAAGTGAATTTGAAAAAAATAAGCCCGAATAACTTCGGGCTTATTTTATATAAACTTGTAAGCAGGATACTCAGGGTTCGCTCAAATATACTCATAAATTTAGAGGTGCCATTTTATGCATAATTAAAACGGCACTACTGCCAACAATAGTTCGTTAAGTTTTTATCTAGTTGACAATATGGGCATTGTGCAAAATTATAAATTCTTGCTAACATGCGTATTATCAGCATATTATTTTTTATCTCACTACCTGCCCGAATTATTCAGAGACTGAGCTTTATTGCAACCACTAAATAATAGTATGTAATTGGTCAAGTGCTCATCCCTGCACAAATAGCGATAGCGAATCATTCAATAAGCATATCATTAACCTAAGACTGTCCAAAAAGTAGTATTTGCGATAATGAGACACTCTATTCCAATTTGTTTTAACCCAACTTGTATAGAAAATCGTAAAAATCAATAAAATTCACACAAAATCAGATATTTAAAATTACTAACCATCAGATTATGAGCGTTATAAATTTCAAGCGCTCGATTGTAGT
>JAUXEM010000183.1 GCA_030620515.1 Salinivirgaceae bacterium | reverse complement strand
GGCTTTATTATAAATTTTACTGTGGTCCAAAAACTGCCGATGAGTTACTAACTGATGTTATATTACCAGTTGTAAACTATTTAAAAGGTAAGCAGTTAATAACAAGTTGGTTTTTTATTCGTTACTCCGACCCCGATTTACATATTCGAGTCCGTTTTAAGTTTGCTAATATTATGGTTGTTGGTGAAATTATGCAGGCAGTAAATTCCTACATTAAACCCTTGGTTGAGCACGATAAAGTGTGGAATATAATGTGTGACACTTATCAGCAGGAGGTAGAACGTTACCACCCAGAGGCAATTAAGTTGGGCGAAAAACTATTTAATGCAGATAGTGAATTAACTGCCAATTTTATTGATTTAATCGATGGTGATGAAGGAGAGAAAATCAGATGGATGTTCTCTTTTTTAAGCATTGATAAACTTTTATCCGATTTTGATTTTTCGATGGAGGCTAAATTCGAGTTACTCGAAAGAATTAAGAGCAGTTTTGCTCAAGAGTTTAATATGAACAAAATGCTAAGGTTGCAGCTCGATAAAAAGTTTCGAGAGTATAGGGACGATATTAATTTAATAATGAATTTAAATAAAGATAATGCAGATGAGCTTGCACCTTTATTAGAGTTATTAGATACACGTTCGGTGAATAATAAAATTATTGTAGAGCAACTAAAAACACTAGCCAAGAAAGAAGATTCTGTTCAAATAAATGAATTAATGCCTAGCTACATTCATATGCTTATGAATAGGTTATTTAGATCGAAACAGCGAGTGCATGAAATGGTTGTTTACGATTTTCTGTGGCGTTATTATAAATCGGTTCTTGCTAAAGCAAAATACTCAAAACAAAATGCGGCAAAAGTAAAAGAGCCAGTTGCTATATAATTATTGTTATATTTACCTGCTAAGCGAACAACAAATATTGAAAATTAATTAGAAGCCAATTGCAAAAATTCCCTTTTTACAAACAATTAGATGCTATGGACTGCGGTCCTACCTGTTTACGCATGGTAGCCGAACATTACGGGCGAAAATATTCATTACAAAACTTACGTGATAAAAGCTACATTACCCGTGCAGGAGTTAGCTTGCTGGGTATTAGCGATGCTGCTGAGGCTATCGGTTTTCGTAGCATGGGTGTGAAAGTTTCCTTAGAGAAAATGGCCGAAGAGCATCCAGTGCCGTTTATTGCGCACTGGCGGCAAAACCACTTTGTGGTGGTTCATAAAATAAAAAAAATACGTTCAACTCGGGGCGCGACTCAAAGTCGCACTCCGAGTAGTGTGCAATATAAAGTTTACGTAAGCGACCCTGCACATGGCTTGGTAACTTATACCAGCGATGAGTTTTGCAAGCAGTGGGCAACCACAAAACAAGATGGCGAAGATGTAGGAATAGCATTGCTATTGGAACCAACACCTACCTTTTACGAAATGGAAGGAGAGGAGCATAAACGAACCTCTTTTGCCTTTTTATTACAATATCTAAAGCCGCATAAAAAGTTTCTAGCACAGTTGGCTTTGGGAATGATATTGGGTAGCTTATTGCAACTTATTTTTCCATTCTTAACACAAAGCGTTGTCGATGTAGGTATCAATACCCAAAATCTAAACTTTGTTTACTTAGTATTAATAGCACAAATGGTGCTTTTTGTGGCACGCATGGCTACCGATTTTATTCGTGGTTGGATATTATTGCATATTAGTACCCGCATAAATATTTCGCTCATATCCGATTTTCTCATAAAGCTAATGAAGCTGCCCATTGGTTTTTTCGACACTAAAATGATTGGCGACCTTATGCAGCGTATTGGCGATCATAGGCGTATCGAGAATTTTCTAACATCGGAAACATTAAATATATTATTCTCGTTTGTAAACCTTATAATTTTTGGTGCTGTATTGGCTTTTTATAGTTGGAAAATATTTTTCATTTTTATTATTGGCTCGCTGTTATATATTGGTTGGATTTTGTTATTCATGAAAAAACGCCGTGAGCTTGATTTTAAACGCTTCCAGCAATCAGCCGATAATCAGAGTAATCTTTATCAGCTAATTACTGGCATGCAAGAGATTAAGCTGAATAACTGCGAAAAGCAAAAACGATGGGAGTGGGAGCGTATTCAGGCAAAGCTTTTTAAGGTTAGTATAAAGGGTTTGGCACTTAGTCAATATCAGCAAGCAGGTACTGTTTTTTTTAACGAGGGTAAAAATATATTAATCTCAATTTTTGCTGCTACAGCTGTTATTAAAGGCGAAATGACATTGGGTATGATGATGGCAGTACAATATATAACTGGACAGTTGAATAGTCCTATTGCCCAAATGATAAGCTTTATGCAGAGTACGCAAGATGCTAAAATTAGTATGGAGCGCTTGGGCGAGATTCATGATAAAGACGATGAAGAGAATTTAGATGAGCCTAAAATAGCCGAGTTACCTGCTAATAAAGACATAAGTATCGAGAATCTGGTTTTTCAATACGAAGGACCTCATTCGCCAAAGGTAATAGATGATGTTAGTATTCATATTCCACAAAATAAAGTTACTGCTATTGTTGGAGCAAGCGGCAGTGGTAAAACTACTTTATTAAAACTGATGCTTGGCTTTTATCCACCAATTGAAGGCGAAATACAAGTGGGCAAAACGGGTATTCAGAACTATAGTCAACGCATGTGGCGCGACCGCTGTGGTGTAGTAATGCAAGATGGTTATATTTTTTCAGATACTATTGCCAAAAATATAGCAGTAAGCGATGAAACGGTGGATAGAGAAAAGTTGTTGGATGCAGTAAAAGTTGCCAATATTCAAGAATTTATTGAGGAGCTGCCTTTGGGTTATAATACAAAGATTGGACAAGAGGGGAGTGGCGTAAGTCAAGGACAAAAGCAACGAATGCTAATTGCACGTGCTGTATATAAAAATCCTGAGTATATTTTTTTAGATGAAGCAACAAATGCATTAGATGCAAACAACGAAAAAGTGATAATGGAAAACATGCAAGAGTTTTTCAAAGGAAGAACCGTAGTGGTTGTGGCGCATCGTTTAAGTACAGTTAAAAATGCCGACCAGATAATAGTTCTCGATAAAGGTAAAATTGTAGAAACAGGAAACCATAAAGAACTAACAGCTAAAAAAGGAGCATATTACGAATTGGTGAAAAATCAATTGGAGCTAGGGAATTAAGATAGCACACTGATTGCTTAAGGTGTTTATGATTAATTATGATAAAAATAAAGATCTTGAAAAATCATAACAATCATAATAAATCAGTGTCTAATAAGTAGAATATAAAAGAGCACACTGATTAGTTAAGATGGTTATGATTAAATATGATAAAAAAAAAGATCTTAAAGAATCATAATAATCAGTTTTTATCAGTGTACTATTAAGTTACTATAAAACACATAGCTATGAGTAATAATTATTTACATTCTGACATAACAGCTAAAATTATTAAAGCTTTTTATAATGTTTATAATACTTTAGGGTTTGGATTTTTAGAGAAGGTTTATGAAAAGGCAATGATGATTGAACTAGGTAAACTGGACTTGAGTGTAAAAAAGCAAGTGCCCATAACTGTTTATTACGATGACGAAAATGTAGGTGATTATTTTGCTGATATTATAGTTGAGAATATTGTTATTATTGAACTAAAAGCTGCTGAATGCCTTGTTCCTGCACATGAAGCACAATTAGTAAATTATTTACGAGCAACTGATATCGAAGTTGGGTTATTGTTGAATTTTGGAAAAGAACCAGAGCAAAGACGTAGAGTTTTAACAAGCGAGTTTAAAAATCATAATAAATAATCATAATAAATCAGTGTCCAATAGGTTTGAGACAAAAAGTACACTGATTGGTTAAGATGTTTATGATAAAAAAAAGATCTTAAAAAATCATAATAATCATAATAAATCAGTGTACCATAAATGCCTACAGAAACAAATAACATAGAACTCCGATCTGAAGAAGTACAAGAAATACTTGGACACATTCCTTCACGCATTATCCGTTACGGTATAATAGTAGTATTGTCGATAGTATTGGTTCTTTTTGCGGGCAGTTTCTTTTTTAAGTATCCCGATATTATTACTGCAAATGTTGAGGTAGTAACACAAAACCCACCTGCCGAAGTAACTGCAAACATAAGTGGCGATATGTCAGATATTTTTGTTGCCGATTCCCAATTTGTTGAGGCAGGGCAAGTGCTAGGAATTATAAAAAACTCAGCCGATTATTCTCACGTTAGTTTTCTAAATACTCATCTTGTCGATATTGAAAGAGAATTATTAAACCCCTCACTATTTGAATTTCTTCCAGATACCCTTCAGTTGGGAGATGTGCAAAATACATATTCATCTTTTTATAGAGCATCGCAAGAGTATAAACAGTTTATTGAGCTAAATTATCATATAAAAAAGATTCAAGCTCTAGGTTTTAAACAAAAGGAGTTAAGAAAGTCTGCCGTTATAATGTTAAAGCAAGCTAGCTTACGTGCTGCAGAGTATGAGTTGGCAGAGAATCAATACAGGAGAGATTCCCAACTGTTTACAAAAGAGGTAATATCAATTGCCGATCATGATAAAGCGAAAAGAGCATTAATACAAAATAGTATGTCGGTGCAATCGGCAAAATCAGCAGTTGTAAATACCCAAATTCAGTTACAAGAACTAAAGCAGCAAATAGTTGAGTTTGAATTTGAAGAGATAAAACAAATAAACAACCATAAACAAGCTTTAAACGAGCTGTATCGCAACTTAGAAAGCCGTGTTGCTGGCTGGTTTAATCAGTATGTATTGGTAGCACCAATTAGTGGATCGGTTGCTTTTAATAAAGTATGGAGCAAAAATCAGTTTATTGCTTCTGGCAGTCAGGTGTTTTCAATTGTTCCACAACAGGAGCAAAAAATTATTGGTAGGGTTACGCTTACATCAAAAGGTGCAGGAAAAGTGAAACGAGGGCAAATGGTTAACATTAAATTCAATAATTTCCCCTATCAAGAATTTGGAATGGTACAAGCTAAAGTTAATTCTATATCATTAGTCCCCTTAAACGACGAGTATATATTAGAACTGAATTTACCCGATAGCTTAGTAACTAATTATAATGTAGTTCTCCCATCCACTCAAAAAATGACTGGTACTGCCGAAATAATTACCGAAGATTTACCTTTAATAACCCGCTTGTTTAATCCGTTAAAGGCTATTTTTAAAAAGCATTGGAGTTGAATTATTAGTACACTAATTGTTTTAGATAGTTATGATTAAATATTATAAAAAAAAGATCATAAAAAATCATAATAATCAGTATTTATCAGTGTACTGTTATTTTGTTTTTACCTCGATTGTCCTTTATAAACTCTAGATTCTAATAGAGGAACAGCCATACCTGAGTACAAAAGTTTATGTCTTGAATTTGTATTTATTGTAGCATCAGCCATTCCTGTCGATGAAATATCAAATGTAATACCATAAAATCCGCTAACTGAACTTATATTCACTTTAATATAGTACGAGCCTGTCTTTTCTCTTTTGGTAACATCCCATGAAGTAATTTTCCCTTCTACAGTAATGCCGCCAACACCATTGTAACCAATTGCATGTGCCGAACCAAATTGAAATACTGCCACGTCGCCATTTACTGATATGAAATTTATTGTAGAGTTAACCACGGCCATTCCTCCTTTTTGGTCGCGTAATTGGTCGGCCTCTAATACAAACGTTTTATTTTCAATCATTTGAGTAGTTGCTATGATAGCCTCTTCCTTTTGTTGTTGTTTTAATTCTTTTTTTTCTTCTCGAGTAAGCTTTTTCTTTTTTTCTTGTGCATGCAGTATTGTAATTGTGCATAAAAGAATAAAAGATAATATTAATGCTGTCTTTTTCATATCTGATAGTATTACTTGTAATCTACAAGGCTGATTGATTACAATTTATGTGCCAATGTCTTAATACTAGTATAATATTGTAGAAATTATACTGTTGTAATTTTTTATAATATATGCTATGCATACTCCAATTGCACCTGTCACATGCAGGAAGCTTTTAGTTGCATTAATTGATGATGTCTTTATAGGATTTTGTTTGACAGGATATTTCACCAATTGCAAGGCTATGCATGAATTTTTATATTGCAATTTTTATCAAAAATAAAATTATTTGAGTTTTTAATTCAAGAGCCTTTGTATACCACATTTTTTTGATTGTCGCCAAAACTTAAGTTTTTGTAGAGCATAAATATACTATTGAAAGCATGGTGCAGTGCTATTTAACATGATTTTGCTTATCGTTTTGTAAGTTGCTGTAAATAAGTTATTATTGCTGTATGTTATATTTCTTGACCTAGCAAAAGCTATTGTTTTATGATATTCTTATCAATTTATACTGATGTTTCTCATCTAAAAGTTTGTTACTTTCCTTTTTTTTGTTCAATTTAGTGGCTGCATAACAACATTTATTAAGCATGCTAACAACATGTAAACAACATTTAACAACTATTTATTAACTTAAATTTTTTTATTTATGAAGAAATTTACCATGCTATTTGCATGTCTACTTATGTTAGGCATTCAGGTAGCTAATGCGCAACAGAGGGTAATAACGGGTACGATTACATCAACTGATGATGCTATGGGATTACCTGGCGTGTCTGTTTCTGTAAAAGGTACAACAGTAGGTACCATTACCAATGTAGATGGAAAGTATAGTTTAGAAGTAGGGGCAGATGCTCAAGCTTTAGTATTTTCTTTTGTTGGTATGACAACTAAAGAAGTTGTTCTTGGAACAACTAATGTGATTGACGTGGTTATGGAACCTGATGTAATCGGCGTTGATGAAGTAGTAGTAACTGCCTTGGGTATATCGAGAGAGAAGAAATCTCTGGGATATTCTGTGCAGGAAATTGGAGGTGATGAAGTAAATAATGTCAAAAGCGACAATTTCGTTAATTCTTTATCAGGTAAAGTGTCTGGTGTTCATGTTAAGAACAACACGGTAATGGGTGGATCTACTAATGTTGTTATTAGAGGTTCTTCATCGTTAACTCAAAGTAATCAAGCTTTATTTGTGGTTGATGGTATTCCAATTAGTAATTCAATTACTAATAGTAGCGCACAAAGCTATGGTGGACAAGGCTACGATTATGGTAATGTTGCATCTGATATCAATTCAAATGATATTGAGTCGGTAACAGTACTTAAAGGTGCTGCAGCAACTGCTCTTTACGGTTCTCGTGCTGCTAATGGTGTTATACTTATTACCACCAAAAAAGGT
>JAUXEM010000243.1 GCA_030620515.1 Salinivirgaceae bacterium | reverse complement strand
TGCCTAACATAACATGTAATTATACTATTAGCGATGTAACTATTCCTGTTCCTGAATCTGACAAAAAAATAAGTAATTTAAATGTAACAGGTACTTTTAATTCGGGCATTGCCCGCAACTTTTCACAAGCAGTGTTAAATATTGATACCATATATGCTTTATTACCCAATGGTTATATAAACGGACATATTGAATTAAAAAACTTCGCCTCTCCACATATAGATTATTCTATTAATTTGGAAACAAATTTACAAGAATTTGGCTCAATACTAGGTATTCCTGGCATTGACAGTTTACAGGGCAGCATAAAGCTTGAGAGTAAATTTAAAGGATATATAGCCAATAAATTGAAAGAAATAAATCGAGAGCATTCATCTATCGATATAAGCTTTGATAGTGTAGGTTTAATAATACCTAACATAGCAAATGTGCAATATATAAACGGCAATATTTCAGGTAATATTGATTCTCTGTGTTTTAATAATTTAGAAACACATATCGGGAATAGCGATATTCATTTAAATGGCTCTATTTTCAATTTATCTACATTAATAATTAATCAAGGCAAAACTGTTTTAGCTAATTTGGTAGTAAACTCAAATAAATTTGATTTAGCCAAATTACTACATTTTAACCCTAATGTTGGAACCGGGTTTCCGTACCAAATCTCAAACCTGTATTTAAATGTACAGGCAACTAGTAATTATAGCAATTTTCATAATGCACCCTTGGTACCTATTATAAATTTTAAGATAAATAAACTTGATGCAAATATTGAGAAACTAATGTCGCCCATTTCAATAAAACAAGGTGAGTTTATTATAAAAGATAAAGACAGTACATTGCATTTAGATTTTAATAATTTAGATATTAAATTAACCCATGGTAGCTTAACGGGTAATGCCGATTTTTATAGTCCTTTTACAAGCGAAAACTACCTTACCTTTAATGGGCAAATATTTAATGTAAATGCGGGCAAAGTATTTAAAAAAGAAAACAAAGCTATTTCTAAACTGCTAGATGCAAAACTAAATGCTGCAATAAACTGTACTCTTAACTTTTCACCAAATAAAAGCAAGCCTTTTAAACATACTAATGTTGAATTACATGATTTTGTTTACGAAAACATTTCAGATACGTTTAATATAAAATTGCTACAATTTAATACCGGAGAAGTACAATGGAATACTATAAAGAATAAAAATCCTTTGGCAACTATATCTTCCGATATAAATATTCAGGCTGAAAAACT
Organism: Salinivirgaceae bacterium; assembly: GCA_030620515.1. Taxonomy (GTDB): domain Bacteria; phylum Bacteroidota; class Bacteroidia; order Bacteroidales; family SZUA-534; genus JAUXEM01. The sequence goes on along the minus strand of JAUXEM010000243.1, from coordinate 3,640 downwards.
TAGCTCCACTATTTTTAACTTAAATAAGCTAGCTTATAAAATAACTGCCAACCATGGTGAGTTTATTATTATTCCTGAGCATGCTCATTTGTTTGGTAAAAAAGGAAATGGACGTTATGTTATTTCACCATTTTCACTAAATCCCAGTTATAAGTTCTACTATCAGGTTAATAATTTTCAAGCAAGTAAACTATTGTCATCTTTTAAAGAAGATACTATTTTAACAGGCAATATGGATATGGAATTAGACATGTCGTTCTCAGGTAAAACAAAAGAAGAGATACTTTCAACATTAAATGGACAACTACTATTTAAAAGCACAAACCTAAGTATGTATGGTTTCGATTTAGATAATACAATTAAAAAATTTAGTAGAACTCAGCGTTTTAGCTTAGTTGATTTAGGCGCAACTGTTATTGCTGGCCCTGTGGGTTTAGTATTATCTAAAGGAAGCGATTACACCCGGTTGCTAATTAATAATGGCGAAACAACACATATAAATGAATTTAAAACAGATTGGAAAATTATAAATGGAGTTGCCAATGCAAGCGATGTGGCCTTTGCTACGCCAAATAACAGAATAGCTTTAAATGGCACTGTTAATTTTAATACCTCAGAACTCAATTTTGTTGTAGCACTAGTTGATAAAAATGGTTGTAGCATATTAAATCAAGAACTTGATGGTAGTATAAAAGACCCAAAGGCTGGCAACTTGGTTATTATTAATTCAATACTAGCACCAGTAACAAATCTGGTTGAAGATGTAATATCTAAATGCGACACATTTTATATTGGGAGTGTACAGCATCCTACTAAAATCAAATAATTCCTACCACGCAAACAATATATTAAAATATTATTATCTTGGCGCAAAATTTTTAATAATGATAAATTCAACCCGCAAACCTACGGCAATAGAGCGTTTTTTGCTACATATACACCCAAATAAAATAGACGAACGAGCTATAAAATTCACCAACACTTTTGGCTTAGGAGGAATAAATGCTTTGCTATTTGTTTTGTTGGTTATAAGTGGCTTGCTGCTTCGCTTTACCTACGTACCAACACCTGAGGGAGCATACAATTCTATTATTTATCTGCAAAACAATATCCTTTTTGGTAAATTGCTAAGGAATATTCATTACATATCAGCCACGCTTATGGTGGTAACCTCCTTTTTACATTTAATAAGAGTTTTTTACAAACAAGCCTTATTTTTCGAGCGTAGTAAAAACTGGATATATGGCTTATTTCTAATGATACTTGTACTATTCGCAAATTTTACTGGTTATTTATTGCCTTGGGACCAACTAGCTTATTGGGCAGTAACAATAATGACCAGCATGCTTGAATATATTCCCTTAGTTGGAAAACCATTGGCAAATTTATTTCGCGGTGGCGATGTTGTTGATGGAACAACATTAATTAACTTTTATACGCTTCATACCGGCCTGATTCCTTTATTATTTGTGTTTTTTATGAGCATGCATTTTTGGCTAGTACGCAAAGCAAAAGGCGTAATTGTACCACAAAAAGACGAACCAAAAATGGTAAAAGTTTATCCAAATTTAGTGTCTAAAGAAATTTTGGTTGCTCTTATTGTTTTAGCTTCAATTTTTTTATTTAGCATTTTTTTAGATGCGCCTTTACTCAACAAAGCTAGTACAACAATTAGCCCAAACCCAAGTAAAGCTCCTTGGTATTTTATGGGAGTACAAGAACTGTTAATGCATATTCATCCGGTGTTTGCTGTATTTGTAATACCAGTAGCTATGATAGTTTTATTCTTCTATTTTCCTTATTTCAAATATAACGAAGTTAATGTTGGAGTTTGGTTTAATTCAAAAAATGGTCAAAAACTAAGCATGTATTCTGCTATGTTTGCAGTACTATTAACATCTATTCTAATTATTATTTCAGAATATTTAATAGACTTTAATGCTTGGATGCCCAGTTTCCCTGCCTTTATTAGTACCGGCTTATTTCCATTTTTACTATTTGCTATACCAACTTTTACATTTTTATATTACTGGTTTAAAATAAAGAACAGTCCTATTATTGAACTTGTAATTTCGATAGTAACTATTATTATTACATCATATATTATAATGATGATTGTAGGAATTTGGTTCAGAGGCGAGGGAATGAATTTGATATTTTAGAAACAGATAGCAATGACAGAAAAATCAATGAAAAAGAAAGTGTCAAGACGAAAATTTATAAAAATAGCCATAGCTGCAGCTGTAAGTTTTGAATTAATATATGTGCTTTTTGGTTTATTGGGTAAAAAGAAGCCAAAAATAGATAGTGCCTCTTTATTTAATGCTGGGAAAGTAAGCTCTTTCGAAAATAACAAAATTTATCCGTTTACAAGTGGGCGTTTCTACCTTTCAAGATTTGATGATGGCGGTTTATTAGCCATCTCAATAAAGTGTACCCATTTAGGTTGCATGGTACAAACCGATATAAAGACAAAAGGATTTTCTTGTCCATGCCATGCATCAAAATTTAATAAATACGGCGAGGTTTTATCGCCACCTGCAACAAGAGCCTTAGATGTTTTCCAAATTGTTATTGAAAATGGACAGGTAAAAGTAGATGTAAATAAGCCAATAAAAAGAAGAGGTTTTAACGTTTCGCAGTTAACTTATGCATAATGAATAAAAGAAAAATTGAAAATATAAGTCTGGTAATTATCGTATTTATTGTTTTATTAATACCTGCATATATACTAAAGGAGCGTATTTTAAAAGTAAATAATGACAATGCAGAAATAATTACTGAAACATTTGTGGGACGCGAAGCTTGCATTCAGTGCCATGCAAAAGAAAACGAATTATGGACTGGTTCTCACCACGATTTAGCAATGGATTATGCTAACGATTCTACTGTTTTAGGCAATTTCTCTAACGCCGAATTAGTAGCTCAAGGTAATACTCATAAATTCTATAAAAAAGATAATAGGTTCTTTGTGTTTACCGAAGGCGAAAATGGCAAAATGCAAGAATACGAAATAAAATATACTTTTGGATACACCCCACTACAGCAATACCTTGTTGAATTAGATAAAGGTCGCTTACAAACATTACCACTTACTTGGAACACACTTGATAGTTGCTGGTACCACATGGTTGATTCGGTTTATAAAAATCAAAGCATTGAACATGACAATTGGCTACACTGGACTAACCAAGCACAAAACTGGAACAGCATGTGTGCCGATTGCCATTCAACTAATTTGGTAAAGGGCTATAACGTTGAAACAGATTCGTACCAAACCACATGGTCCGAAATAGATGTTAGTTGCGAGGCTTGCCACGGCCCTTCATCAAAACATATGGAATGGGCTAATTTACCTGAATACTCTCGAAATGGATTCGAAAACTATGGCCTAGTGGTTCAAACCAGCAATATCGACAACAAACAATATGTTGACCAATGCGCCCGTTGCCACACACGCCGTGCATCAATAAGCGATTATACTTTAAAAAGCAAAACAATATACAACCATATGGTACCCAACCTACCCACCGAACCTTATTACCATATAGATGGGCAAATTCTTGAGGAAGATTATGTGTATGGGTCGTTTACACAAAGCAAAATGTATATGCACGATGTTAAGTGTAACGACTGCCAC
>JAUXEM010000305.1 GCA_030620515.1 Salinivirgaceae bacterium | reverse complement strand
GCAGGTAAAGATTATAGAATTACTATATGTACACAAAATATTTTTGATAATATTGTTTTATTTAGAATTGTTAAAAGCGATGGAACAATATTTTATGACAATAGTAAATATGATTTCGAGTTGAATTTAGAGTTTTCATCTAGGCAATCACAAGAAATTATAATAGAGCTAGAAGTACCTGGTATATCGGAAAGTAAAGATTCTACTTTATACGAAGGCTGTGTTGGTATTCTAATTGAAGATATGATATCTGTGAAAACAGGATTTTAGCAATTCAATTTGAAATCTACTTTTACCATAAATTTTAAATTATTGAGGCTCATGTCCATTAATAATAGCTTCAAATAAACCATATAACTTTTCACCCACACCGCACCAAATAGATGTATTAACTCTGCATTGTATCCAAATTTGTTGTAAAAATAGGAGCGTAGTTCTTGGGTCATAATAGCTTTTGTAATAGTTGTGAGGTTTTAATACTATTTGCACAAGAGAAATGCTGCTTGGGGCAAGTTTTTTTTCCCACTAAACCACAAGGTTGACAATCTAAAGTTTCCTCAGTTTTTACAATAAATGAATTGTCTGATAATGGTCCAAAACCAAACGATGGTGAAGTAGAACAAAATATAGCTGTTGTATTAGCATTCATAGATGAGGCTATATGCATAGGTGCCGAATCGTTTACATAATTCATTTTGGCTTCTTTCATTAAAGCAGCCGATTCAAGCAACGATAGTTTGCCCGCTAAGTTTGTTATGCCAAAATGTTTACTTTCACTTAATATTTCTTCACATAATTCGGAGTCACTTGGTGCACCTAAAAGGTAAATTATTATACTTTCATCTATTTGATTAAAAAGGTCGATCCATTTATTTTTTGGAAATTGCTTGGTAAACCAAACAGAAGTTGGTGCAATACAAATGTATTTTTCTTTTTTATAAGGTTCTACTTTTGTAAAATTATCTGGTGTTGGATATAATACAGGCTTTTGTTTTTTTACTTTGAATAATGGTTTCAGTAAATTTAAATTACGTTCTGTTTCATGTAATCCTTCATTTACAGAGTGCTTAATTCTATAGTTGAAAGCAAACGAAAACGGGTTGCTATTAAAACCAATTTTAATTTTAGCGTTCGATAAAGCAGTAATTAGTCCAGTGGCACCATATCGTTGCATGTTTATAACGATATCATACTTATTCTTTCTAATTAACCTTAGTAATTTTATTAGGTTGCTATACTTATTCTTTTTCTTATCCCAAATAATAGTTTTATTAAGTAAAGGATGCGAATTAAGTAATCCTTCATTTCCTTTTCTTAGAAAAAAATCAATTTCTATATCATTATATTCCTTATGAATAGCTTCAATAACCGGAGTAGCTAGAATTACATCACCAATAAATGCTGATTGTATTATAAGTATTTTTTTCAATTGTTTTGTTTATTGTTTATTAGTGTTTTGTAAATGTTGAATAGCTATATGAATGATATGCTTGGTTGTAATTTATATTTTGCTGCCTGCTCTATATAGTCTGGTAGGCTAATATCTATTAATCTTAATATTTGTTTTCTAAGGTTGACTAAAAGCATAGCTAATTATATTTGCTCCCATTTGAAGTGCTTTTAGTCTGGTTTCTTCAGAATCGTTATGAACTGATCTATCTTCCCAACCATCACCTATATCACATTCGTAAGTATAAAAACAAACAAGTTTATTATCTACAATAATACCAAATCCTTGTGGCGACTTATTATCGTGTTCGTGAATTTTGGGTAAGCCTTCGTTAAAAGCATAGGCTATATGGTAAATTGGATAATCAAAAGGAAGTTCTACAAATTCTTTATTTGGGAACACTTTTTTCATTTCTCGTCTTACATATTCATCCATCCCATAGTTGTCGTCAATGTGCAAAAACCCACCTGCCATTAAATATTTTCTTAGGTTTTCGCTTTCTTGTTTATCGAAAATGACATTCCCATGTCCAGTCATATGAACAAATGGATAAGAAAATATATCATGACTCCCTACTTTAACTGTAGCAGTTTCAGAATTAATATTTGTTCCAATCTCTTTATTACAGAATTTAACTAAATTTGGCAGAGAGGTGGGGTTGGAGTACCAATCGCCGCCGCCATTATATTTTAGTACAGCAATTTTTAAAGGTTGACTAAAGGTAGTAATTGACAAGCCCGCAATAAGTAATAATAAAATGCTTTTAAGCCAATTATTCATCTTTAATTACATTTAAGGTATGACATGCTACAATTCCTGCTGTTTCGGTTCTTAAACGACTTTTGCCTAAATGCACTTCTTGGAAACCATTGGATACAGCTAGTTTTATTTCTTCATTACTAAAATCACCTTCCGGTCCAATTAATATAATGATATTTTGTTTATTAGTAAGCTGCGATTTTAAAGATGGTTTTGGAGTATCTTCGCAATGAGCAATAAAGCCAGAACTATTAGTATTGTTTTTAACAAAATCGCTAAAAGGAGTAATGGGGTTTAAAATTGGCTGGTATGCTTTTATAGACTGCTTCATAGCTGATAATATTATCTTTTCGAGCCGATCTGCTTTAATAACTTTTCTTTCTGATCTTTCACATAAAAGTGGTGTAATTTGATCAATACCAAGTTCAGTTACTTTTTCAAGAAACCACTCAAAGCGAGCTATGCTTTTTGTAGGAGCTATTGCAATATGAATGGTGTAATTTTTACGTCCATATTGTTCAATTTTTTCAATTATTCGAATTACACATTTATTGCTTTCTGGTTCATCAATAATTCCATAATATAATCCTCCTTTGCCATCTATCATACAAACTTCTTCACCAGCTTTCATACGAAGAACCTTTATGCAGTGCTTCGATTCTTCTTTAGATAAATTGTAGGTTATGTTGCTTATGTCGGGAGTAAAAAATACTTGCATTGCTTTTTAGATTGTGTGCGGGTAAAGATATAAAGTTTCATTTAAACGAAGCAATGATTGACTATTATTTAGACTAGATAGAAAGAGATAGAAAGTAAATTATTCAATTATACTTTGAGTTTATTTTGTTGTGTCATAAAATTGTGTCTTTTTTTTGCATTTTTAGTAGTATTATTG
>JAUXEM010000206.1 GCA_030620515.1 Salinivirgaceae bacterium | reverse complement strand
ATTTTCAATCTATCAAGTTATTGCTAAAATGCTTGCGAATCTCAAAACGTTAATGGTCTAAATTTAAGCATTTTAACTTTTTCTTACTAGCTTTTGCAAATGAGATTCAAAGAAGTTATTAACATTATACTGTTGATAATCAGCGTGGTTATAGTTTTCGGGCAAACACTACTTAACATTCTCACTAAGGTACAAAGTTAATTTTATTTCGAGTTGCGGGTTCAAATCACCGTGTACTGAAGTCTATTTACTATTGGCTATAATTATATTAAGTTTCATGAAATGGCAATACGCAAACTGCGATATTTACATGGAATATTAAACAATGCCTATATTGCAATAAGCTCTTTAAAACCTCGAATAGACAAAAAATTGATGCGTTAAAATACAAAAGGGTTTGCTGCAACTTGCCAAACCCCAGTGAATGTCAATTTACAGAATTGTGAATAATTACTTTTCTAAATGACGACTTCTGTTCTATTTTCAACTTCTTTCAATCTGTTTTCCAAATTAGAAATTTTTTCAGTATTTTCAGCTAAAAGAATAATACTGAAACACCCAGTATCTGATAATGCTTCGCAGTTATATGGAAATATTGAATTTATTTTTACTCCATCATATAGATCAGACTTAAATTTTTCTTTAAGCACATTAAATGAACATGGATCTATTTTTAATTTCATGAATTTCCATACAGGAACAGGTACAGACAATTTTTCAATATTTTCTATAATAAGACTAACGTAGGTAGAGCCATTAAAACGAGCATTATTTTCAACAGGAAATATGCCTATATTGCTCACTATATAATCAATGCCGATAACACCAACATAGCCTGTTTTTACCATTTCAGTTACAATTTTCAAAGAGGTATCCTTAATACATTTAGTATTTTCAATAGAAATGCTAGCTTTATTAACTGTACCTGTGTGTATCAAGCCTTCTTTGCAAATCTGATCCCTTATTCCAAGGTGACAGATACTTCCATCTCTGCTAATAATCCATTGATCATTAGGTGAGGATGAAACATTTAAAAATGGCTCTATAATCACAGTTTCCTCACCACTAACAGCAATTTTCCGATATATTTCAGCAATATCATTGCCTTTTGTTTTAAAAAGCGACAGACCTGATTCACCTAAAGCACCACGGATAATAACGGTGTCGTTACTTTGCAGGATATCGTTAATGATACTTTTCATACTATAAAAATTATCACTATCCTTAGGGTGCATTTCAAAAGAAACACCTTCAACAATAGGTATGTCAATTTGTTGACAAATATTTTTAAATGATGCTTTGTTATTATATTTCAATGTTTCAGATTCAGGAGCTCCAAATAACTCTGCTCCAAGAATTTTTGCAGCTTCATTTTCTACAATACCAGAGAACCATGGAACGTATAAAGGTTTTTTGCCTGCTTTTTGAATCATTTCAATAATTGGGTCAGGATTAATGAGTATCAGTTCTGAAAGACTCATTCCTGTTGCTCCTTCGCCATACGCAACAATAAGATCAGAACCAAGACCAAGTGAGCGTAACCATTTGTGATATTCATAATCTAATGCACCCCGCAAAACTACCAAATCGTTTGAGGTGGCAGCGGCAAGCGGTCTGTCACTTTTTGAAACTACTAATGAATTACGTTGTGGGAATTGTGCAAAATTGTCTGCGGAATATATTACTAATTCGTTATCATTATCAGATATACAATCTCTGAATAGTTTGAAAGTTTGATTCATTTATAAATTAGATATTTGCTCATTTTTATTTAATCGCAACACTAAATAAAAATAGGAGGTTAGGGATGTACTGTTATGGTATTTTCTTTATTAAACTCGGCTCCAAATTATCCAAGCAAAAATTAATGTCAGCGCCACAACATATACATCAAGAACATAAACCCACTTTCCTCCAAATTTTGGAGTAGGTATTGATGACAAATTCAATGCCGATAGTAACATCATAATTACATATATAATTATGGAGAAAGTTGAATGATGAAAAAAACTTTCAAATAGAAATAGAAATGCTAAAATGAGAACATTATTATCAAGAGGCATTCCTCGGTATGTTTTACTGTCTATAAGTCCAAAAACATTAAAATAGCTCAAACGAATAGCACTGGTAGCAACAATGATAAATGCACCAGGTATGAACCACATATTATAATTTCCATAGCTCAAAAGTAAAATTGCAGGCAGTATGCCAAAACTTACAATATCTATCATTGAGTCTAGCTGTCCACCAAATTCACCTTGAATTTTTGTTCTGCCTTTCATTTTACGAGCAATAATTCCATCGTACCAATCGAACAGTACTGCCCAAAGAACACCAATTATTGCTGCAAGAAAATTCCCCTCAATGGCAAAATAAATCCCAAATACTGTACAAAGCAATCCTACTAAAGAACAAATATTTGGTAAATCTTTAGCAAAACCAAGCATACTAACCTGTCGTGAATCGCTCATTTTATTGTTTTTTTAAATACATTACATCAACCAAAGCCTTAACTAATTTTGAATTCTCGTCATTGCTACGGCTTGCTATTCTAATATACCGATCAGCTTCTGGTTGAGTTTTACCATGACTGTCTTTTATGTAAATATTATGTTCTACAAATAATCTTTTAGTTACCTCTGGACCGCTCAATGCATCATCGGGTAAACGACAAAAAATATAATTTGCATCTGGTTTAAAAACTGTCATACCTGGGATTGCGCACAATTTTTTATAAAATTCATCTCTATCGGCTCTTACCGTACTACAACTATCCTCAAACTCCTGTTTGTATTCAGGTAAAATTCGTAGAAATTCCTCAGCAAATCCATTAATATTCCAAATGTGTATTCCATTTCGTACAGCAGTAGCAAATTCGGCATTAGCAGTTAGCATATAACCAACTCTAAGACCGCAAATACCATACGCCTTACTCATACTTTTAAGGATCGCCATATTTGGGTAATTTTGAATTTCCCGTTCCAGACTTATCATCTCTTTATTATCAGCAAAATCAAGAAACGACTCATCAACAACCAACAAACAATTGTGCTTTTCAAGTTTTTGTGCAAGCCTGATAAGATCAGCCTTTGGCACAAGCATTGAGGTAGGGTTATTTGGAGTTACCACAACTGCTATATCTGCATTTACTTTTATTGCTTCGTCTGCAAATTTATCGACGTCGAGCTGAAAAGATGGGAATTCCAAAGGAAATTCCACAGCATTACCTTCAGGTGCGGCATTGGCATATTCATTAAATGAAGGCACTGGAATAATTAATTTTTTAGCTAAATGACCCGATAGTATTTTTATAATTTCGGCAGCACCATTTCCTACAATTATTCTTTCGGCAGGTTGCTCTATTACATTCCCAATAAGTTCGGCAAGAGCATCTTGCGCCATTGGGTAATTTAATACTAGGTCATGAATTTTATCTTTAAGATGCGTAAATACAGCTTTTGGAGGGAAATAGAGATTGTATAAATAAGCATGATCTATAAAATTATGACGATAGTAACCTCCATGTTGTTTTGATATGTATTCGTATTTTTCTGTTTGATTTTTATATTTATTTTTAGTCATATAACATTTTCGTATTAGCGCTTTTTATTTAAGTATTTTAGATAATTTTGATAATTAATTCATCACTTTTAGAATACTTAAACAAGAGCGCTTTCTGGAATGAAGGCATTCTTAATTTTTGCAGGAAATAGTTTTACAGCTTCTGCTAAATCCTCAATAGTATCTATTTCGTACCAAAGCTTATTGTCAAAAAGAACAGCTTGAAGCGATAGGTTACCATCAGCCACCATTTCACCAAAAACCGTTTCGTAGTAGCAGTTAACTTTGTTGGCTGCAATATACTGGTTAAGTCTCTCTATTATAGCATGCCATGTAGCTAAGGAAAAACTGTATATATTAACAGTTTTGTATCTGTCTATATTCAAATGAGTAGCATTGTCGGTATGAAAGCTATTAATTTGTTTGGTTTTATTAATTGAAATAGTGGTTCCGTTCATCCAAGGTGTCATTGGGGCAATGGCAATCCTATCAGGAAAAACCATATTATCGAGTTGGGATTCATCAAAAACAAGATCACTTTCAACTAGAACAAATGGCTCATTAATAATATTGCGAGCCATCCATAGCGAATAAATATTGTTGGTTGTTCGGTAAAGTGGACTATGAACGTATTCGATAGTCATGTTTCCTGATATTGTTCCCAAAAATTCTTTGATGCAATTTTCCTGATACCCTGTTACAATTACAAGTCTTTTGAATCCCTTCTTTTTTAAACCAATAACAAGTCGTTCAAGAATGGATTTGTCATTCACTAAGGTTAGGCATTTGGGGGATTTTTGTGTTATTGGAAACAATCTACTGCCTGTACCAGCTGCAAGTAATAATGCGGTTGTTATGCGCTTGTTATCATAATTAGTATCGAGGTTTATATTCATGCTTTAATAATAAATTTATAAAAAAAATAAGCTTGGGAGCTTCATAACGATATTAAAGCACATTGATTGCTCGTGGTAAATATAGGATGTGATTGCTTAAATATCGGCAAAATTAGAATTTCCAACTGCTTGATATAGATAGCAACACAAAAGGTTGTAGTAGCTAATCAAAAGATTTGTAGTTCTGAGCGCAAAAGTACAATTAAAATTGATAAATTCAAATATTTTAATATTTCCCCATAAACCTTACATCCGCAAGTAAAATATGTAACACTATGTAAACTAGGCAATAGTTGCGGCGCAACTTCACTGATTTAAAAGATACTAAAACTTATTAGAACTCTCATTTGCATTATTGTCGCACTGCGACTTGCGGATTTAAGGATAAACTAAAAATTTAATCCAAGTAATTTAGCGGTTAACAATAAGATAATAACCTTGCTAACCTAAGGGTTTTAGTCAGAAATAAATTAGATTTTGGACATAGATAAAAAACGCAATCATAGCAGAGTTACTGTGAGTATTTATAATTTTATATATGTGCAAAAGATGTTTATTAAAATCGGAAGTTATTTTTGAATGAAACCTAAGTCTTACTCATAAATATTCTCGCTAAGGTACAAAGTTAATTTTATTTCGAATTGCGGGTTTCGAGTTTAAATAGTGAAGTACTGAAATCTATTTGCAATTTAATCGTTAGGCGTTAATAGCCTAATTATTTTGAGAAAGTGTAGCTTTGAAATGAAATTAATATAAAAACATAAAATTTTGAATAGAACTTATACGCTTACAATATTAATTATTTTAACCAACTTAATACATGCTCAAAAATTCGATTCGTATGACAAAGAAATCAGTGTGAATATCGGTTTAGCCGTTCCAACAATGACTAGCCTAAATTTCATGAATAGTCCCGAAAGTTATTTTTATAAAGCAAGATTTAATAATTACACAACACTAAAAAGAGGCTATTCTATAGGATTACAATTCTCTCATATCTCTAATTTTAAGGAGGTTAGTGTTCCAATATGTTTTTTATACAGAAGTAAAATAAATAGAGTAACCATACCAGGAACATATGGTTTAACAATGCCATTAAATATTATTTTAAGCGCAGGAACAAGCATGGGAGTAGTTGATGGTAGAGATTATAATGAACTAAGCATAAAGCTAAATAGAAAGTTTGTAGGGTCATTAAATTTCTCAGCTCGATTTCGATATTTATTGGGACCAATATCATTTTTTATCAATCCAGAATTAAGCTTTCTTTTGACACAAAATTATTCCTTTAACATCAGTACAGGTTGGAAAAATCCAATATCCTATTTAAAAGGAAGTTTTGGGTTAGGCTATTCATTTTAAACAATAAGAAATAGCAAAAACCTAATACGACTGTACAAATTAATATGCTCGGAGTACTATTTTCAACATTGCTTTTGCTTGCTAACACCACCAACATTCGCATTAACTATGAACAATAAAATAGATATAACTACCCGACTGGTCATACAGGTTGCTGCTAAAACAAAAACTTTGGCATATATATCCCCCAACAGTTTTTAATCCGCTAATTCCGTACTATTCATAAGCCTCTCATTAAGTCTCAAATAAAAAAAATGCCACTAATTCACGAATTATACACTTTGTAATCTATTCCAATCCCCTCAATCTTATTCTTTCAATCTCATTTATTCAAAAAAAAAAAAATGCCACTAATTCACGAATTATACACTTTACAAT
>JAUXEM010000050.1 GCA_030620515.1 Salinivirgaceae bacterium | reverse complement strand
GTAGTAATGCCGTGCACTTGAACCACCTCCTCAGGTATGGTATAACCATCGGGTAGAATAACATGATTCTTGGCAAAAAGGAACTTGCCTTTTTCGTCGTGGCATTGCCAAGCCAATTGTACCATGCGTGGCCAATTATCAAGGTCGGTTAAAGGAGCTTTCCAACTTTTAGGCAAGCCTGTGGTTTCTGTGTCAAAAACTAAAAACATACTATTATAAATTATTAGATTCTAGATGCTAGACTCTAGATGCTATACCTGCCGTAGTGATAGGTAAGTTTTAGATACTAGACTCTGGATTTTAGACACTAAAATAATAGCTCTAAAACTGAGTCTGTAAAATTAGCTTTTTAGCATGGAATATTTTTCGCTTGTTAATAAGTTTGGATAAAGAAAATAGCTTATACTCTAAAAATAGATCATCAACTTAAAAGCATCAACTAATAGGATATTTAATGTATATTGGCAAAAAAAATCCAAAACTACTCAACAATATTTACCTATCATAACACTGTTATCCTATAAAATAAGAATGAATTTTATTCAGCATCCTGCACCTCTTGTAAATCGTTCAGACAGGAACGAAGGCGATCTAAATTTTTGCCATATATCCAATAAAAGTAACGTTTTTGTAGCCAATGTCCGATAAGAGAAATACCCGCAACAGAAAAGAGCAATATAAGAATATTCATTACGCCAAATAGCTCCATAAATGCAGTTGTACCAGCAGTACTATGAAATCCCAACAAAAATCCACCTAAACCAGCAACCGGTAATAAGATTGTAGACATTTGAATATACTGCCTAACCAAACTGTCGAAAGAATTTAAGAAGGTTTGCAAATGGCTTTTCAAATCGCTAAACTGCGAAAAGCGCAAACGAATAACTTTATAGTAAGGAATAAAACTAATACCTAAAATTAAACCAATAAACAACAAGGCAAAAACTGTATCAGAGGGGTTTATTACATGTATTACGATCACCAATAAAATAGAAATAAAAATTGCAAGCGACCATTCAAAAATAACCTTCCGACGAATTTTTGCAAGTTCATTATTTGACCGTTTCTTTACTATCTTTTTTAAATCATTAGCAGAATATTCTTTTCCAGATTCTGCCTCTGAGATAGTTTTCCAAGCCTCTTTAAAATTATTTAACTCATCCATTGTTATCCATCAATTTACGCAAGCGCTTTTTAACGCGATTCATTTTTACTTTAATATTATTAACTGTAAGTCCGAGTATTTCAGCAATCTCTGCATAAGCAACCTCTTCTAAATACAATAAAACCAACGTTCTATCCACATCATTTAGCTTTTTAATCGCCTCGTGCATTGCACTTAATTTTTCCCTCTTCTCTTCCTGTACATAAAATGGATTATCATCTGTTACTCCAATCCACTTATCATCATCACTATTGCCAACACGGTGCTTTTTCTCTTTTCTAATCCAGCTAATGGCAGTATTAATTGCTACGCGATAAAGCCAAGTAGAAAATTTTGAATCCCCCTTGAACTGAGGATAAGCTCGCCAAACCTGTATGCAAATTTCCTGAAACATATCGTCAGACTCAGCTCTGCTTTGGGCATACATTAAGCTAATTTTCCTAATTAAAGGCTGATAATCTTTTATTTGCTTGATTACTTCGTCGCTCACTTTAACTTACTTATTGGTCGTGATTAATAACAACTGGTTACAGTTAGTTTTATTTGATTGTAAAAATAAAAAACTATTTAATCTTATCTACTAAATTATAAAATAAAACATATGTTAATATATTATCCTTACAAGCATTAATCCCATATCCAATAACCTATTTAATTATCAGATATTTAAATGTATTATATTCTTAGTAAAAAAGAAACGAGAGGGTGTTGCGAAAAGGAAATATAGTAGTATATTTGCACCTCGAAAAATTATACGGAAATTTAAATTAAAAATTATGCCTTTAAGAATTAGATTAGCAAGAAAGGGTAGAAAGAGTCATCCTATCTACAGTATTATTGCAGCCGATGGCAGGGCGCCACGAGATGGTAAGTTCATAGAAAAGTTAGGACAGTATGACCCTAACACAAATCCTGCTACTATTGAACTTAACTTCGACCGGGCATTACATTGGTTACAAAACGGTGCACAACCTTCTGACACCGCAAGAGCGATTTTATCGTACAAAGGTGTTTTAATGAAAAAACACTTATTAGAAGGAGTTAAAAAAGGAGCTTTTGATGAAGCTGCTGCTGATGAAAAATTCAACCAGTGGATGGCTGATAAATCATCTAAAATTCAGGCTAAAGTTGACAATCTTTCTGCAGCTGCAAATGCTGACTTAAAAGCAAAACTTGACGCTGAAATAAAAGTAAACGAAGACAGATCAGCTGCTATTGCTGAGAAAAGTGCTGTATTAGCTAAAGAAGCTGAAGCTGCTGTTAAAGCAGAAACTGAAGCAAAAGAAGCTGAAGAAGCTGCTAAAGTTGAAGCTGAAACCGAAGCAAGAGAAGCTGAAAAAGCTACTAAAGTTGAAGTTGAAGCAAAAACAGAAGAGGTAGTTGAAGAAGCAAAAACAGAAGAAGTAGTAGAAGAGAAGCCTGCTGAAGAAGAGAAGAAAGCAGAATAAACTTACTGCATGAACATAAAGGATGCCTTGCAAATAGGTTTTATAGTTAAAACCCGTGGAGTTAATGGTGAATTAGTTCTAGAAGCAAAAGAATCCTCTGTTCTCGAAAATATTAAGGAATCGGTACATTTAGAAATAGATGGCTTACTGGTTCCTTTTTTTATTAGCCAAATTCACAATATTAGCTCAACCAGAGTTAGAGTTACCTTAGATTGGATTGATAGCGAAAATAAAGCTGTCAAGTTAGTTTCGTGTCCAGTTTTTATTCCAACTGACACTATTCAAAAACAACATAATACAGATACATTCTCCCCCATGCTTCTTGAAGGGTTTAAAGTAATTGACCAAACACATGGCGACATAGGGATTGTTAGTCAGTATATTGATCAAGCTAATAATCCGTTATTAATTATACTTAAAGACAGAAGCGAAATTCTAATTCCATTTCAGCCCGATTTAATACAAGAAATTGACACTAAAAACAAAACATTATATATTGATACTCCAGAAGGATTAATTGATTTATATTTGTAAAAAAGCATGAAAGTAAGTAAATTTCCGAGAGGCAAAAGAGGTGTTAAAACTCAAACCTGCCTGAATGCAAACCCGAATAAGCCAGCCTGCCTAGTCGGCGTATAGGGTGGGTTTCAAAAAAAACGAGGCAAGTTTGGCAGAATCTACTGCCGTGAAACTTTGGCAGGCTGTATATCTAAAGAGATTAAATAACTGTCTTATCTAGCTTCTCATAAACCGAATTCTGACTAATAAATTCTGGGACAATAGCTTTCATTTGTTCTACAATATCAAGGCTCTTCTGATTAGCTATCTCTGAAATTAGTCTGTTAATATCTAAAGAAACTTTTTCGTATTTATAATTGCGGACTTTGGCAATCATTATTTGATCGTGGTGTGTAGCTAAAGTATTTTCTTTATCAGCCAAAAGTTCTTCATAGAGTTTTTCCCCAGGTCGCAACCCTGTAAAACTAATTTGAATATCTTTCCCAAGCTGCAAGCCTGAAAGCTTGATCATTTTCTTAGCCAAGTCAACAATTTTAACCGATTTACCCATATCAAAAATAAATATCTCACCACCAGTCCCCATAGCTCCAGCTTCGAGCACTAACTGACATGCTTCTGGAATTGTCATAAAGAAACGAGTTATTTGAGCGTGCGTTACGGTAATGGGACCACCTTCTTCAATTTGTTTTCTAAACCGAGGTATAACTGATCCATTTGAACCTAGAACATTTCCAAATCGCGTAGTTATATAAGACGTTTTACTAATGCTATTTAATGATTGAATATAAATTTCAGCAATTCGTTTTGATGCTCCCATAACATTTGTAGGATTCACCGCTTTATCTGTAGATACCATTACAAACCTTTTTGTTGCGTATTTATTTGCTAAATCGGCAACAATTTTCGTTCCATTAACATTTGTTTTAATAGCTTCAACAGGGTTATTCTCCATCATTGGAACATGTTTATATGCTGCAGCATGATAAACTATATCTGGTTTAAATTCTCTAAAAACTTTCTCTACTCTGAATTCATCTGCTACATCACCAATAACAATTTGAAAATTGTAACAATTATGATCTTCACGAAGCATCATTTCAATATCGTATAGTGGTGTTTCTGCTTGATCAAAGAGTATGATGTTTTTTGGTTCGAAATTCATAATCTGCCTAACCATCTCGCTTCCAATAGAACCTGCAGCACCAGTAACTAAAACAACTTTACCCTTAACTTGCTGCTCAATTTTGTCAATATCTAATAAAATAGGACTTCTTTCTAACAAGTCCTCAATTTTAACTCTTCGTATCTGATTTGGGCTTAATTCTCCATTTATCCAACTATCAACGCTTGGAACAGATAATACCCGTACATTATTTGTTAAACAAAGTTCAATAAGTTCTTTTTTCTCATCTAATGATTTAAATGGTTTTGCAAGAATTACATAATTTACACCTTGAGTATTTAGTATCTCCTCAAGTTCTAATTCTGGCAATATACTAACACCTTCTAGTTTTTTCTTTATTCGCATTCTCCCTCCATCCACAAATGCAATAATTTTATATTTGGAATCAGCATCTTGCTCCATAGTTTGTTTTGCAGCCATAGCAGTAGGGCCAGCACCATAGATTACAACTTGCTTAAGCTGCATAGATGAAGTGCGATATTCATGAAAAATAGCCTTTACTAGCCACCTTAACGATGTCATGAAAAACACCGTTGTCATGAAATCGATTATAACGATAGAAACTGGGACAATAAAAGCACCTGAAACAAAATAGTAGCTTACAAAATTACTTATTAAAATTAGCAAGCTACCAGATAAAATCGTTATGAATATTCGCTGAGCATCGCGTAAACCTGTGTAACGAACAATGCCAGCATACGTTTTCGCAAATAAAAAGCTTAATACTCTTATTGATACTACAAATGGAATTATTACATATAAAGAGGCAACATTTGTTTCCGGTATCTTAAAATTAAAGCGTAAAAGATAGGCTATTGCAATAGACGCAACACAGATAAATATATCTATCAAGAAAACTATCCAACGAGGTGTGTATTTTTTGCTAAATATCATTAATTAAGGTTTATTCTTCGTTAAACCCAAATTGAGCAATTATGCTCAATCGATTAAGTAAATATAGGTTTTTCACTTCACTAATTCAGTGAGAAAGCAATATTTACCAAATCGGCCTGCCCGAGTATTTCAGACGGGGGTTACTCCTAGGTAAAGCGCAACTTCGCTATACTCGTATCGCTAAATTTAGGTTAAACAAATATAATGTTAATATTTAAAATTAATAAGAATAGGCTATTGTCATTACAATAATATTACACTAAAAGACAAAAAAAAGAGCCCAATAGCAATTGGACTCTTTTTTTTATAAAAATATTCTTTACGCTACAGGTGCAATAGCATCAACAGGACAAACTTCAACACAAGAGCCACAGTCAGTACAAGCTTCCGCATCAATTACATAAATGTCACCTTCCGAGATAGCCTCAACTGGACACTCGCCAACGCAAGTACCACAAGCTATACAGTCTTCAGAAATAATATAAGCCATATCAAAAAAATTAAATTATTAAATTTCAGCAAATTTATATTCCTAATTCCACATACGGAAATACAAATGCACTTTTTTTTATATTTATAAACAGATTATTTAGTTATTTTTTATTTCGGCAATTTTAGTCAATCCACCTGTAACCATATCGCCAAGTTTTGCATTTATTTTAAATGTCTCTGGTAATAAGATATCAACTCTTGACCCAAAACGAATAAATCCAAGCTGATCACCTTGTTCAATATTTATGTTTGCCTTTGCATAAGTAATTATTCTACGGGCAAGAGCTCCTGCTATTTGTCTTATTAATACTTTTCCGTGTTTTGTATCAAGAACAATAACAGCTCTTTCATTTTCGGTAGATGATTTTGGCAACCAAGCAGCCATATATCTTCCACTAAAATGTTCGCTAGATAATACTTTCCCTAACATTGGAAACCAATTAATATGAACGCTCCAAACTGACATAAATATAGAAACCTGTATTCTTTTTTCTTTTATAAAATCAGTTTCATCAACATCTTCAATTACAACAATCTTTCCATCGGCCGGAGCAATAACAAAGTCATCGCCATATACAATCTTTCGATTAGGTTGACGAAAAAACCGAACAACGAATAAAAAGATTAGTAGCGATGTAATGAATATTGGATATACTATATAAGAATTTGCATTGATAGCATACAATGAGCCATTGATAATTGACATTATAATAAGAACAACTAAAATAACGCTATAACCTGCTTTGTGAATTTTCATACCTTCTATCTAAATCAATTATTTTACAAAAAAATACAAATATGTGAAAATTACTGGGATTGCCAATAAAATACTATCAAACCTATCTAAAATTCCACCATGTCCGGGTAATATATTTCCAGAATCTTTAAGATTTAAACTACGTTTGAACAACGATTCAACCAAATCACCAAGTGTACCAAATACTACCATTAACATAGCAATAACATACCATTCAACACCTTCAAAAACACCATAAAACTGGGTTAGAATATATGCTCCAATTAAAGCTGTGACAAAACCTCCAAAAAAACCTTCCCAAGATTTCTTAGGGGAAATGCGCTCAAAAAGCCGTTTTCGCCCAAAGGAAACACCAAAAACATAAGCTCCGGTATCAGACGCCCACATTAAAATGAATATACCAAGTACAAGTTTACCTTGATAATGCCCTTCAAAATAGGCAATATGATTCAAAAGAGCTAAAGGAATAGATATGTATAATAATCCTAAAAATGTACTTGCAATATTTACAATTGGTCTTTTCTTATTTCGATAAAGTTCCCAAATAAATACAAAGATAAATAAAGGGAAAATTAACAAGGATAGATACATTCCGACTTTCAGGTAATACCACAAAAAGGCTGATAAAAAGATATATACACCTAACAAGGCCCCATAAACAACTTGTGAACTGGCTTTAAACCTACGTGCTAATCTATAAAATTCAAGCAAGGCCAGAATTCCAATAACTAAAAAAAGGAGTGAAAATGTTATTGGATGAAACAAAATGCCAAAAATAAGTACTGAGATAAAAAGTAATCCTGTAATTGTTCGAGTAATTAACGCCTTCAAAACTAAATATCTTTAATTAAAAACTTTGCCTTTATGACATTATCAGCCATTACCTTAATCTCAATATCGCCAAACAAATAAAGCGAGTCTTGTTGATTAAACAAAATCGCTTCAATTTCATTATCGTACAATATATTTTTAGCCATTTCAGCTTGGTATAGCTTATTGGTTGAAAATATAGTTTGCCAGTTATCTGCCATAATATGGTTTCTATTCTTCCACTTTATTTTCTTTCACCTCTTTATCAGGCTTTACCTCTTCAACAATAAGGTCACTACTTGCATTTTCAATTTCTTTGTCATCATCAATAAATGGTGTCGCACCATTGGGTCTGGGTCCTAATATTTTTTTCAAATCTTCGGCAAATAACACTTCTTTTTCAAGCAGCATCTCAGACAATTTATTATGCTGATCTTTGAATTTTATTAATGTTTCTTTTGCACGCAGATATTCTTTGTCAATAATTTGTTTAGTTTCTTTATCTATTGTTTCTGAAGTTTTTTCACTGTAAGGTTTTCCGAATGAGTATTCACTTTGACCTGTTGAATCGTAAAAACTCATATTACCAATTTTATCGCTCATACCAAAATAAGAAACCATTGAATATGCCTGTTTGGTAACTTTCTCTAGGTCGTTTAAAGCACCTGTAGATATTCTACCAAAGCATAATTCTTCTGCTGCTCTACCACCTAGGATTGAGCACATTTCATCTAGCATTTGCTCTTTGGTTGTTAATTGTCGTTCTTCTGGTAAATACCAAGCTGCACCCAATGCCATTCCCCTAGGTATAATTGTAACCTTTATTAGTGGATTAGCATGCTCAAGCACCCAACTAACAGTGGCATGCCCAGCCTCGTGGTACGCTATTGTTTTCTTTTCTTGGATGGAAATAATCTTACTTTTCTTTTCAAGCCCTCCAACAATTCGATCTATGGCATCAAGAAAATCTTGCTTCTCAACTAGTTCTTTATCATGGCGTGCTGCAATTAATGCTGCTTCGTTGGATACATTTGCAATATCGGCACCTGAAAAACCGGGAGTTTGTTTCGCTAAAAATTCTACATTAATTTTCTTATCTAGCTTTTTAAGTGGTTTCAAATGCACTTTAAAAATCTCTTTACGCTCATTTAAATCAGGCAATTCAACATGAATTTGCCTATCAAAACGTCCAGCACGCATCAAAGCGCGATCTAAAATATCGGCACGGTTCGTTGCAGCTAATATTATAACACCACTATTTGTTCCAAAACCATCCATTTCAGTTAATAGCTGATTCAGAGTATTTTCACGCTCATCATTTGCTCCCATGTTTGGATTCTTACCTCTGGCACGTCCTATTGCATCAATTTCATCAATAAATATAATACAAGGCGATTTTTCTTTTGCTTGCTTAAATAAGTCGCGTACTCTGGAAGCACCAACACCAACAAACATTTCAACAAAATCGGAACCCGACATTGAAAAGAAAGGCACATGAGCTTCGCCAGCTACGGCCTTGGCAAGTAGTGTTTTACCTGTCCCGGGAGGCCCGACCAATAGGGCTCCTTTAGGAATTTTACCCCCTAACTTTGTATACTTTTCAGGCTTTTTAAGGAAATCTACAATTTCCATTATCTCTACTTTTGCCTCGGCAAGCCCTGCAACATCTTTAAAGTCAACTTTTATTTCGGCGCTTTCCTTATCAAAAACCTTAGCTTTCGATTTTCCAATGTTAAATATCTGCCCTCCGGCACCATTTGGACCAGCCATTCTTCGGAAAATAAACAACCAAATTCCAATAAAAATGAGCGGGAACAACAACCAATTAATTACTGTTTCAAAATGATTCTCACGAGTAATATAACTAATTGGAACCTTATCGCTAGGATTAAACTTATCCATAGCTGTATTAATTTGTTGATTAAATACCTCAACAGATGCAATAGTAAAGAAATACACGGGCTTACTATCGGTTACTACATTGCTAGAACTATTAATATCACTATATTTTGGGTCACTAAGCTTATCTTTTTTTATGTAAATTTCCGCACGCTCTAAGTTTTTAATTACAACTACCTTCAGGACATCATGCTCATTAAGCATATCCTTTTGAAATCTTCCCCAATTAATTTCTTTGGGTTCTGACCCAAACGGAAAAAGGAAGCTGCCAAAAAGGAAAATGGCAATTATACCATAAACCCATACTATATTAAATTTTGGCTTTTTATCGTCTCCATTTTTCCCGGCATCAGACTTGAAACCAAAACTAAAGTCTTTTTTTGGACTTTTATTTTTTTCTTTTTCTTGTTCGCTCATTGAGATAATTATTCTTCGTTTATTCTTTCAATTTTAGCATCAGCCCATAATTCTTCAAGCTTATAAAAATCCCTAAACTCTTGTTGGAATATATGCACTACTACATCTCCATAATCTAATAAAATCCATTGAGAATTGTCAGTTCCTTCTTTATGTAAAGCATTTTGATGTAGTTCTGTTTTTGTATGCCTGTCAACAAAATCGGAAATTGCATCAACCTGAACGCTTGAATCGCCATGGCAAATAATAAAATAATCGGCTATTGATTGCTCTAGTTCTGATAAATCAAGTACAACAAGTTCTTTTCCTTTTCTTTCTTGTATGGCATTTACTATGGTATCTTTAAGTGCTAATTGTGCTTTTTCTTTTGTCATAAATTAATATTTGGCGCAAAGGTAATGATTTTTAATTATCGTTAATATTATTTAAGCTTGTGAATACACAAAATCAATGCCTCAAATACAAAATTCCTGATTTATGTTTTATATTAGTAATATAAAGTCATTTTTGTCAGTAATTACAAGAAAAGAAATACACAATACATAAAACAAGTAAAAATGGCAGATAAACAATCTGTATTCAAATAAATATTACATTTGTACTACTATGATTCGCTTAGCTGCCCTACTTATTTCAATTGCCTTACAGCTTATTGCTGCAATTTTTGCTTTGCGGTTGATGCGCGTAACAAAATACCGAGCATCTTGGGTACTTATTTCTTTAGGTTTTTTACTTATGGCTTTCAAACGAGCTATAAAACTTATCCAGTTTCTACAAGATGACTTTTCTTTTTATCTTACCATGGCTACAGATTGGTTAGGAGTTATAATATCTGTTTTATTTACGGTTGGGGTTTTTTTAATTGGTGAAATATTTTATTCGTTAAAGCGTGCCGAAATTGAACGTAACAGATCAGAAAAACGACTTTTAAACGCCATTTTACAAACTGAAGAGCGAGAAAGAAAAAGATTTGCAAAGGATTTACATGATGGATTAGGGCCACTGCTTTCAACGGTTAAAATGTCTATTTCAGCACTTTTACAATCTAAACCTGAAAAAGAAAACAAAGACATTATAGAAAATACAAATGTAGTAATAAATGAGGCTATAAGCAGCATTAAGGAGATTTCAAATAATTTAAGTCCGCATGTTCTAACCAATTTTGGATTGGTGAGTGCAATTAAAAATTTCACACATAAAATTAACCAAACAAAAACCATTACTATCGATTTTTCATCGAATACTGAAGATGAACGTTTTGATGGTAACACTGAAATTATTCTTTATAGAGCTACCTGCGAGTTAATTAACAACACAATAAAACATGCTGAAGCAAAAAACATAGGAATTAACATTTCAAAACACCGAAATACCTTAACAATACAATACTCCGATGATGGAGTGGGATATATTCAGGAAGATCTATCCATCGATAATCAAAAAGGAATGGGTTTGTCAAATATTTCATCAAGAATTAAATCAATTAACGGAGTATTTATAATAAGCAGTATTCCAAACGAAGGGACTAATGCACTAATTAAAGTAAAAACCAATTAACACTTTGTTATGTCAAAAATAAAAATAACTATTGTCGATGATCATGCTCTTTTTCGTAACGGATTAAAAATTTTGCTAAATACACATCCTGATATGAAAGTAATTAGTGAGGCTGCCAATGGTAAAGAGTTTTTGGAAGTAATTCAGCAACAACTGCCCGACATTGCATTAATGGACATAAGCATGCCAATAATGGGTGGCATTGAAGCTTCTGAAATATCAACTGAAAAATATCCTGACATTAAAATCATTGCTCTTTCAATGTTTGGAGAGGAAGATTATTATTACAAAATGATTAATGCTGGAGTAAAAGGTTTTTTGCTTAAAAATTCAGAGATTAGTGAAGTAACTGAGGCAATATTGCAAGTACAAAAGGGCAATAGCTTTTTTTCGCAAGAATTACTTTATAATGTTATAAAAAACTTTAAAGCACAAAAAGAAACTGAGTCGGAAACGGCAAATCTTTCAAAGCGAGAATTGCAGGTATTAGAGGAGATTTGTAAAGGATTGTCGAATCAGGAAATTGCTGATGCTTTATTTATTAGTAAGCGAACTGTAGATAAGCACCGAGCAAATTTACTAAGCAAAACAAACTCTAAAAACACTGCTAACTTAATAATGTACGCCATTAGAAACAAGCTAGTCACTATTTAATACCTATTATTATGAACCCAATTACATTAATTGAATTAGACAGCATTAACTCAACAAACGAATATTTAAAAAAACTTACTGTTGAAGAGGAAATGCATGAAGGAACTGTTGTTTTAACAAGAGAGCAGTTAAGTGGAAAAGGTCAAAGTGGAAATTTTTGGGAAAGTGAAAAAGGAATGAACCTTACATTTAGTATGCTTTGGATGCCAAAAATACAGGCAGACCAAATGTTTCTAATATCAAAGGCTGTATCGCTAGGCATAATAGATGCTTTGAGCCAGTACAATAAGGAGTTTAAAATAAAATGGCCCAACGATATTTACTATCAGAATAAAAAACTTGCAGGTATACTTATCGAGAACCAAATAATGGGTAATAAACTGGGTTACTCAATAATTGGGATAGGTATAAATGTAAACCAAAAGGTTTTTAAAAGCTCTGCCCCAAACCCAATATCATTAAATAAAATAATTGGATCGGATATTAATTTGCATGACTTATTTAAAACGCTTATTGAACAAATTAGTATTTGGCACGAACTATTAAGCGATGGTTCTTATGACGAAATAAACAAACAATATTGCAAGCACATATACAAATGCCAAGGCTACCATACATTTATTACAAATGGCAAATCAATTCATGCCAAAATAATTGGAGTTGCTAATGATGGAGAATTATTGCTAAAAACATCAAAAGGTGAAAAACTTGGATTCTACTTTAAAGAGATTGAATTTGAAGTAACTGAATAGCTTCTTAATTACTTTATTGTTTCCATTCTATCAACAAGCGTAGCAACAAATTGTGTTAAGGGTTTTTTAGCCATCATTTTTAACATAGGATTAAGATCAGCCTTTAAGGTAACTTTTACCCTTGTGTCTGTTTCGTTTACACTTTTTAGTTGCACCCACAAATTAAATTTAAAAGGCATGCCTTCGCCATTACCAATTTTAACCAATTTATTTGGTTCTCTTTCAACAACCTTCATAGCAAATGTTCCCATTTTATCTACCGAAAAACTACAACTATCAGTATCAGCAACAAATTCTTTAACATTTTCGGGAGGAACAAAGTCCTTTAAGTTATTTAAATCAGATATAAGCTCATAAACTCGCTCTTCACTTGCCTTTATCTGTCCAACTCTGCTTTCAATATCCATATTCTTATCAAATAAATTTAGTCTAACCAGTTTTTAGGATCTTCTCTCCACTTTTTAAGTAACATGGTATCCTCGTTTTTAATATATCCTGTTTTTAATGCTATTTCAACCATGGTATTATAGTCTGATAAAGTATGCCATTCACATTTACTTTCTTTAAAACTTTCTACTGCTTGAGAAAATCCATATGTGAAAATTGCTAATAAGCCTTTTACATCGGCACCTGCTTCACGCAATGCATCAACAGCTTTAAGGCTACTACCCCCTGTCGAAACCAAATCTTCAATAACCACCACCGACTGACCAGATTCTAAATACCCTTCGACCAAATTCTGCAAGCCATGTTTTTTTGCATCGGAACGAACATAAACAAAAGGTTTATTTAAAGCTTGCGCAACCAAAACTCCAAGAGCAATAGCGCCAGTAGCAACGCCGGCAATAACGTCAACATCGCCAAATTTTTGCTTTACCGTTTCAACAAAAGCATCGCGAATATAGTCTCGCGCTTCAGGATACGAAAGTGTTTTGCGATTATCGCAATAAATTGGCGATTTTAAACCCGATGCCCATGTAAATGGGTTTGATGGTGAAAGTTTTATTGCGTTAATTTGCAATAAGTATTCAGCAACTTTATTTGGAATATCAACATTATTTATCATGCCGCAAATGTATAAAGTTTTTTTCAACAATAATAGCCTGTTTCTAGCAAATCAACTTTTGCAAAAACAAACTTTTTCTGTAAGTTACAAATACACTAATCTTAAAAACCTAAAAGAATTTATTTTTACCAATTGTAGTGAAATTGAAAATAAAGAGATACTTATATATCACACCTCTTTATCTAATCTTTGGAATAATTTTAAATCGCTATTTGAGGTTAAAAATGCTGGTGGAGGCTTAGTAATTAATGCTAACAATGAAATTCTATTTATTAAAAGAAGGGGGCTTTGGGATTTACCAAAAGGGCATCAGGAAAAAAACGAAGATATTGAAACAACAGCTATTCGAGAAGTTATGGAAGAGTGTGGAATTAGCAATTTAAAAATAATTAAACCACTTATCAATACATATCACACCTATTGGTTGAACGCTAAAGCTATTTTGAAACCAAGCCATTGGTATTTAATGCAGTACACTAACAACGAACAAGGTTCGCCTCAAACAGAAGAAGACATTACTGAAATTAAATGGTTTGCCAAGAATGAATTAGAGGATGTTTATTTAAACACCTTTCCATCAATTAGAGATGTAGTTACCGATTATTACGAAGATCGCGACGTTTAGCTTCTTGAATATGAGTAAAAAATCTATATTCAAAATTCTCACCGGGCGATACTGCTGGTGACATATCAAGTATGCCATTCGGAGCAATTAAATAATAAGATGGGTAAGCTTTTACTTTATAGTTTTCTAGTAACTTTTGCTCATTACCGTAACTAAGTAGTGTCCATTCATAACCACTAGATTCAAAAAAATCTTTTGCCTTCTGAAAATCCTCATCAATAGATATAGAAATAATTTTAAATTCTTTTTTATGTTTGTTATGTAGCTCCTTAAGCAATTCGAAATCTTGCCTACACGCAAAGCTTTCCACTGAGCAGAAATTTAAATAAACATAGCTTTCTGCAAAATCAGTTTGTTTGCAAACTAAGCCTTTCGAATTTATTAATTCAAACTCGGGTGCCTGATACCCAACTCTTGCCAACAACGCCTTCTCTCTAATATTTTTTGCAATTTTCTTATGTTCATCAATTTTCGAATAATTAGCAATAGAATCGAGTGTTATTAACATACTCGCATGAGGCAAATCTTTCAAATAAAAAGCATCAAAAAGACCCTTCAGCAACACAAATTCCTGAATAGAATCATTTAACAATACCAAATTATTCGACATGGTTTGCTTTACTAAATACGGACTTTTTGCTAAAGCAATATCCGAATATATACGCTCTCCCTCACTTGTATTCATATAAAAGGTGAGGTAATTGGAATATAGTTTATTAAACAAATCCATATAAGCAACATTCTGATAAAGCAGTGGAACGCCATTAAAGTAATATTTAGTTATGTAAAGATTATTGCGCATGTAGCTTACATACTTTAACCAAGTATATTTATAGTTTCTGTAATTTTCAAAGTAACTATTGGGTATTGTGTCAAAAAGATTCTCAATATTCCTAATAACTGTATCAACATCGGCTTGCAAGGGTTTTTGAAAAATGCGATAATAATTCTCCTCTACATACCTTTCATAAATGGATTCGAATTCTCGAATCATATTATTTAATTCCGATGCATCAGAATTTCGCACTCCTAAATAAATTTCTTCCGCTTGAAAATACGGATTTAACAAATCGGCAAAAGTTTTTTTACGCTTTTCTGGCAATACTATTTCATATTCCTTATTTGGTTCTAAATACAATAATCCATTATAATAACCCAATGGAATTTGTATGTATTTAGTCTCGTTTAAAGGCACTTTTATTTCAAACTCACCAGTTGACCCTACGGTACCAGCTGCTATTAAAACAAGTTTTTGTGTAATATAGTCGTCAAACGAATAAACCTCAATAATTGCATTTGCATAAGCCGTGTTATTCCCAACTATATAAGCCGTGTCGGTTTTAGCTTTCGCTGAAAGAGATAATATGCTAAGAAAAGAAAAAACAAAAAAGCGATTAAACATAGATTAATTAATTATTCTTGCGTGCTTTAAATACTGATTCTACATCCATTTTATCTGGTAAAAACTGACTAACATTACCACCGTATCGAAGAATATCGCGTACAATAGTAGAATTAACTGGTGTAAGTTCAGGGGTTGTCAATAAAATAACTGATTCCACTTCGGGCAGCATTGATTTATTCATTTGTGCTATTGCTCTTTCATATTCAAAATCGGCTGCGGTACGAATTCCCCTAAGCATAAACTGCGCTCCTATTTCTCTACAAAAATCAACCGTTAACCCGTCATATGACTGGATAGCTACTTTTGGTTCGTTTTTAAACACTGACTCAATTAATTTAATTCTCTCGTCTATTGTAAAAAACCCAGTTTTTGAAGAATTATTGCCAATGGCTATAATAACTTTGTCAAAAATTGGAAATGAACGAACCACTACCGATTCGTGACCTTTAGTAAACGGATCGAACGACCCAGGAAATATAGCTACTTTATCCACTTCTGCTTTTTTTAATTACTTAACAAATTTAAAAAATGATCTTAACAATTATAATAAAATGTTATAATACTAAATTAATACTTCGTTGAATTTTTGTTTCTCGCAAAGCCGCTAAGTCACAATAATCTGATTTTATGCTAATTAGCCCTATTGTACTAATCGTTGAAATTAGCTATTTATCAGATATAAACATGCCGAACCATTGTAAACAATATATATATTTTAGACCAACCTGCAGCAGGCAGGCAATAGATGCCAGACCTACCTGATTATCTATGTATTACAAAATACAAAACGAACCACTGACTAAACCAACACTCTATTTATCCCCTTCTTAAAATTATTTTCAAAAAGTATGTCTATCAGCCTTTTATAATATTTTTCGTCATTAACGAAATTTATTTTTGTACAATCGACAATAACAATCGGAAAATCTTTTACAGTACTAAAAAACGACAGATAGCTCTTCTGTATGTCTAATAAATAATCAGCAGTAATATGTTGCTCATAAGAACGACCTCGCATTCTTATATTGTATAACAATCTATCAACATCTACATGCAAATACATATAAACATCGGGCAAAGGTAACTGCTTGTATATAATATCAAAAAGCTGCCTATACAAAGAAAATTCATCATTTTGCAAATTCGATTTTGCAAATATTAATGATTTTGCAAAGTAGTAATCAGCTATCGTAAAATTTTTAAACAAATTGCCAGATTGAATTTCTTCTTTTAATTGGCGATACCTAGCAGCTAAAAACGAAAGCTCTAAAGTAAAACTATACCGCTCCTTATTTTCATAAAATTTTGGCAAAAACGGATTATCATCAAATTGTTCAAGTATAAGTTTTCCGTCGTACTGCTTAGCTATTTTGGTGGCTAAAGTGGTTTTTCCAGCTCCAATATTACCTTCAATTGTTATATATGATAATTTATTAGTCACTTTTATATTTTATCCTAATACTCTATTGTTATGTTATTTAAATCTCCTTAAAATACAAATTCCTTATGTTTAAAACATCCTAAATTAGAACCTTTAAATATAAAAAACTTTTATTCGAGACGCGGTTTTTGCGCTACTTTTTACTAACAAATTAAATTTCCCAAAAATATTGTATCTTTAAATCGAAGGAAAAATCCTGATGTGTTTTTGTGCAACCCAATTAAATGACTTATGTTTCGTAGTATTCTATTTTCATGTATCTTATTTGCTAGTATAAGCTTTTCTTATGGTCAGAAATTATATTTTGAAAATTATAGTGTCAACCAAGGCTTAGCCCAATCGAAAGTACACGATGTAATTCAAGATAAAAATGGCTTTATTTGGCTTGGCACAGGTAGCGGTGCATCTTTATTCGATGGTAACAATTTCATTAATTACTCAGCGGATAATGGATTAGCAGAGAGTGGAATTAGAACTGTTTACGAAGATAAGAATGGCAATATATGGTTTGGGCATTCTGGAGGTGCAATATCGTTTTATAATGGAAAAATATTTCAACAACTAAAACTAGATTCTACTAAAATAAATGGCGATATAACTTGTTTTTTAGAAGATTCAAAAGATAGGTTTTGGATAGCAACTCAAGGTTCAGGTGCTATACTTATAAATAATTTCAACAACTTCTCAAATACGAATGTTGATTTCTCTCAATTTACAGGCAGCAATAATCTAAGTGATAGAATATTTTCCATTACAGAAACATCAGACAGTACAATATATTTTATTATTGACAATATGATAAAATACTTTGATGAAACGGAGGGTGGATTTAAAACTTACCGCCACAAAGGTCTTTCATTCTATTTTCAACCAACTGTAATGTTTGAAGATAAAGACAGAAATCTTTGGTATGGAACTTATAAAGGCGGATTATACCGTCAAGATTATAAAACAGGTAACGTTACTGTTTTTGACCAAAAAAGAGATGGGTTAGCAGGACAATGGGTTAGTTGCATTAATCAAGACAAAGAAGGTGCTATTTGGGTAGGAACATGGGGAGATGGAATCACTAGAATAAATCCTAATTTCACAACATTCAATCACACAAATGGTCTTCAGGATAATAAAATATGGAAAATTATTAATGACCGAGAAGGAAACATACTTATTGGAACAAACGAAAATGGTCTTTGCATATTCAAAGGTGAACACATAATATCTTTTCAACCTGAACACGGACTGTTAAGCGAGCAGGTAACAGCCGTTTCCGAAGATAACCAGAATAACATATGGATTGGAACACCAAAGGGGTTGTGCAAATATAACATGAGTAGCAAACGTATTAAACCAATTGTATTAACCAAAAATAACATTACTCATGAGGTAATTTCAATAAAAAAATCGAAAACAGGAAAAGTATGGATTGCAACAAAAGAAGACGGCATTTATTCCTACGACCCATTAAGCAATAAAATTGATTACAATGCCAGATTCAACAGTATGATTGTCCGCTATGGCAGAGTGGCAACAAGCTTAGAGGTTGATAATGATGGACATGTATACGTTGGCACTTTGGATGGACTTTACTACTTAGAGCCAGAAAAAAATGCAACTGCACGAATATTAGGTGGTAGTGAAATAAGCTGCTTGTACTTCGACTCTAAAAATACAATGTGGGTTGGCACAAGAGGAAAAGGAATAAAGACAATTAACGACACGGTCTTTAATTCAATAGAATCACTATCTAAAATTAATTCGCTTTGCTTTACTGAAGATAAAACTGGCAACATGTGGATTGGAACTGAAGGACAAGGTCTTTCTGTTTTTACCACAGACAGTATGCTAATAAAATACAAAACTAGCAATGGCTTACTGGCCGATTTAATATCAGCTCTTTCTACCGATAATGATGGAAACATATGGATTGGTACTAATAAAGGATTAAACAAATTTGATATAAACGATGAAACTTTTTATTCCTATACTGAAAAAAGTGGTTTTACAGGAATTGAAGTTAAAAACCAAGCAATGTTTACAGACTTTACTGGTAATATTTATTGCGGCACCGTAAATGGTCTATTTAAATTTAATCCACGTTTAGAAAAGGTAAATAATTTAGAACCACTAACACAAATAACAAATTTTAAAGTAAACCTTAAAGACAGAGCTCTTATTCCAAACCTAAAACTTTCTTATAAAGAAAAAAACATATACTTTGAGTACCATGGCATTTGCCTATCTAATTCCGACAAGGTAAGATATCAGGTTATGCTTGAAGGTGCCGATATTGATTGGCTTCCTATTAGCAGTCAAACCAGTAAAAACTATTCTCCACTCCCTCCTGGTAAATACACGTTTAAGGTAAAAGCTTGTAACAACCGTGGTATTTGGAATAGCGAACCAATTGAATATCCTTTTATTGTAAAACCTCCGTTTTATTTAACATGGTGGTTTATTCTGATTATAGTTTTACTCATTGTCTTTGCAATAATTAGCTACATTAACATTCGTGAAAAAGCTCTTAAAAAGGAAAAAATTATTCTTGAACAAAAAGTAAAAGAACGCACTGCCGAAGTTGTAAAAAAGAACAATGAGCTTGCTAAAAAGAATCAGGATATAATGGATAGTATAAAGTATGCAAAGCGTATTCAGCAAGCAATATTGCCCAGCGACTTACTTATAAAAAAACACTTTCCAGAATCGTTTGTATTATTCAAACCTAAAGATGTAGTAAGCGGTGATTTTTATTGGCTTGAAGCTTTAGATGACCTTGTTATATTTTCGGCAGTTGACTGTACTGGACATGGAGTGCCAGGTGCATTTATGAGTATAATGGGACACGATGGGCTACAAAGAGCCGTTAGCGAATTCCAACTTAGAAAGCCCGACGAAATTCTTGAAAAACTTAATAATTTTGTACAAGACACCCTTCAAAGAGACAACAACAAAGAGGTTAAAGACGGTATGGACATGGCACTTTGCGTGTATAATCCTAAAAATAACATACTTGAATTTTCAGGTGCAAATAACCCCATTTATATAATACGTGCTGCAGATAAAGAACCATTAATACGAAACGGTGAAGCTATGGAACCCACAATGACTAATTTCGATTTCTCACTTTACGAAACCAAACCAAACAAACAACCAATTGGGCCATATATTCATAGAGTACCCTTTGTAATGCATACTTTCCAATTGCAACCTGGCGATAGTATTTACATTTTTTCAGATGGCTATCCTGACCAATTTGGTGGACCAAAAGGTCGAAAATTTATGTATAAAAAATTCAAAGAAACCATACTTAAAAACCAAGTTGAAGACATGCCTAAACAAAAATCGTTTTACAATCAAATTATTAATGCATGGATGAGCAACTGCGAACAAATTGATGATATTTGTTTAATGGGTGTTAGGGTGTAATGAGGGAATGAGTCAATGATAGAATGAGTGAATAAAAAAATGAGGAAAATAATATTACCCATACAGATTATCATTTTACTGTTTTTTGCATTCTTAATTTCAGGATGTTTTAACAAAGAGAATAAACCAAACACCTTTATTCAAGGAGAAATACTTTATTCAACAAACAACCAACTAATATTGTCGTCGTACAATTCATTTGACACAACTTACTTACAACTTAATAAATTCAAGTTTGAGTTTTATTTGGAAGCTCCTGCCTACTTCACTTTACGCAATAAAAGTAATTCTATTCGTATTTTTCTTAATCCAAACGATACTCTGAACCTACAATCGCTAAGTAAAAACACATTCGACAGCATAACATTTAATGGCAGTGCAAGTGATGCAAATAATTATTTACTCACTAAGCAAAAGCATTTAAAAAAGCACAGCACTACTCTTCAAGAATTATACAGCAAGCCGCCCCAGTTTTTTTTAATAACTATTGATTCAATTTATTTGTCGAGAGTTCAATTCCTTGACAGCATTCTTCAAAATGTAACAGTCAATAAAAACCCATTTATTGAATTTGAGAAAAAAGCTTTGTTATATGAAAAAGCAAAGCTTTTAATTGAGTACCCACTATTAAGCCCGTATGCTTATAAAATAGACAACGATAAATACTTCAGCTTTATTAAGGAGCTAACACTCAATGACACAACTCTGTTATTCATTTTCGAATATTCAGAGTTTATTAGCTCGTATGTTGAATGGCTCACTTTTAAAGAAACTAGCGGCAGAACCGATTTTTATCCGCATGATATTAGCTTAATAAAAATGCAGGTTATTTCGCGCAATTTTGCAACCGGGAAAATAAAAGACGATTTATTATACAATACCTTAAACGACCATATTCGTTTTTACGGATTAAAAAACACACAGCATCTTTTTAAGACTTTTGAGTTTCAATGCAGCAACAGCTTACTTAAAGAGAAGCTTCTAAAACCATATAAGCAATATCTATCATTAAATAACGGTGGCAAGGCTTCTAGTTTTGAACTTATTAGCTTGCAAAGTAAAAAGATAGATTTGAATCATTTTAAAGGCAAATATTTATATATTGATGTATGGGCAACTTGGTG
>JAUXEM010000155.1 GCA_030620515.1 Salinivirgaceae bacterium | reverse complement strand
ACTACAATCGAGCGCTTGAAATTTATAACGCTCATAATCTGATGGTTAGTAATTTTAAATATCTGATTTTGTGTGAATTTTATTGATTTTTACGATTTTCTATACAAGTTGGGTTAAGCCTCTCGTTAACGGCAAGCAAAAAGACTCTGAATCTACAATTTAGTCATCACTAATAATTTTGTATCTTTGTTTTAATTTAATTAAAAACCGATTTTAAATGAGAACTATACAAGTAAATATACCAGATGATGTTGATTTGAAAGACTATGACTTTTCAATGATGGTAGCTGCCAAATTATATGAGGACAAAAAATTATCATCCGGACAAGCTGCAAAAGTAGCTGGATTATCAAAAAGGACATTTATTGAACTATTGGGTAGATATGGAGTTTCTATTTTTAGCACTTCTATAACAGACTTACATACAGATATAGCTAATGCCTAAGATCGTTATTTCAGATACCAGTACGCTAATTCTATTTCATAAGATTGAAGAATTAGAAATTTTAAGAAATGTGTACAATGATATTATTACAACTCCAGAAATTGCTGAAGAATTTTTGGAACCTTTACCTGACTGGATTAAGATTGTATTAGTTAAAGATAAAAAATATCAAGAATTCTTAGAAACACAAGTGGATTTAGGCGAAGCAAGTGCTATTGCTCTGGCAAAAGAGATGGAGGACCCATTACTTTTACTTGACGACTTGAAAGCAAGGAAATTAGCAAAAAAACTTAGACTTAATTTTACAGGTGCTCTTGGTGTTTTGAATAAAGCCAAACAGATTGGAATTATTGACAAAATTAAACCAATGATTGATAAATTGTTGGCTACAAACTTTAGAATATCTCAAAATATCATTGATGAGTTACTGAAAATTAACGATGAAAATGCCAGCCGTTAACATGGCTTCAAAAATAATACTGTCTTTGTGCTATTTGCACCATTAATCGTATTTGTAAGCACCGCCAAGACATTCGTCTTGACTATGTAGAATAAATTAGATACATTGCAGTAAACAAATGCTTGGCTATGAATAATCCGACAATTTTCAATCAGTTAATTCCGTACTATTCTTAAGCCTCTCGTTGTGCCCAATGCGAAAAAATCATTCCGTAATATCAATAGCCAAACAATTAGATTATCTTTGAAAAAATATAATTTGAAACATGAGCTTTGAAATTTTAACATCAGGATTATTGGTTGAGTTTACAATGAAAGTTAATGAAACTCCTATTAATAAATTAAATAATATTCAAAAACTTGAATTGCCAGTTGATTATTTTCAATTTTACAAATCTGTTTCTTCTGTTTATTCTTCAAAAATAGAAGGCGAAGATATTGACTTTGATAGTTATTTTAAGCACCGATTTATGAATGTTAAATTCAAAGCAGATTACACAAAGAAAGCTGACGACCTATATTTTGCTTATGAATTCATAGATTCTAATACATTAAACCTAGATAATGTAATAAAAGCTCACTCTTTATTAAGTTCTAACCTTTTGCCTAAGAGTCAGCAAGGACTAATTAGAACAAATCCTATGTTTGTTTTAAATAGTAATGACCAGATTGAATATGTTGCAGCTACACCAGAAAATGTTGAAACGGAACTGATAAAACTCTTCTCTGACATTGAAACATTACAAAATAAGGAATTAAATTCATTTGAAATTTTCTATTACGCCTCATTGATTCATTTAGTATTTGTAAAAATTCATCCATTCCAAGACGGTAATGGACGAACAGCAAGACTTATTGAAAAATGGTTTTTATTAGAGAAAATTGGAGAAAAAGCAAATTCAATTCAATTAGAGAAAAACTATTTCAATAACTTAAAAGGTTATTATGATAATATTAGAAAACTTGGATTGGAATACGAGAATTTAAATTATTCTAAAAGTTTGGATTTTTTACTTATGACTGTTGAATCAATTGGCAATATTGATAAATAAAGCACTGGGCACAATACATAAGCATCGTTTTCGGCATTAGCCGAATATGTGCTTACTGTTGAACTAAACCGTATTCAAAGGTGACATATATTTACATTGTGGAATGTATTTTTAGAATTGGTGCATTTCAGTGATTAATTCTTGGTAGTTTATGTTCTTTCTTCTACCTTTTTCATTTTTAGAATATAAAATTCATTCTAAATGCATGTATAATAACTACTTTGTTCTACATTTTTTTCTTTATTGGGCATAATTATCCCAATACCAATAATGGTATAATACTTCTATTATTACATAATTCCCGCTTTAGGGTTTGGCGGAGTCCTTTCTCTAAACAGTTTAGGCATTGTTTCAATAAGTATCATTTTGCCACCACAGCATTTACAAATACCTAGCTTTATCCCCATTCGCTGAAAGGCAATGTCCTGCCATGTGCATTCTATTTTAGTTTTCAGAGGTTTTGTTTTTAGCTTAGCCCTAATAATTGCCAGTGATTTTTTCTTTTATGCACTAGACAGGAAACCATAATGCCTGATTCTGGTAAATCCAGGTGGGAGTATATGCAAGCAGAATAATCTCAGGAATTCTTCCCCTTTAATTAATGATAGTTGCTTTTTATATTCATTTTTATAATCTTTCCATGTAAATGTAACTTCTTCGTTATCAATTTTTAGTATTCTATCGTTGGAGATAGCGGTACGGTGCGTATACCTTGATAGATATTTGACAATAAGCTTAGGGGTTTTAAAAGGTTGCTTGGCATATACTACCCAATCTTTATCAAATAAACCACTTGGTATTTCTCCTTTTATTAATCTGATTTTAAGCAATTAATTCAAATGGAATTATGTTGATAAGGTGATACAAAATACATATTTGAATGAAGTATTTTATAAAAAAATAGAATAATTTGACACTTAACAGTGATGATGTTTTTGAAATTATCAATAACATATACATAGTATATTCATTTATCATGCATAATGCAGGAGTGTATTACTCATGTAGTTTATTTTCCTGAAATACAGTATATTAAATTTTAGGAATTACTATTTATCTGCAAAATGTCATTAAAATTACAACTTGCTAATATTCAATAACTGACAATCAAATTACTAAACACATGAATTAATCATGTTGTAAACTATACCAAAACTGAAACTCAAAAGTTGCTAAGTCGGTTCTGTTTCTGGCTGTAACGATAAGTGTATAGCGTTTCATGTGCCTTGCTATAAGTGTAATCTAAAATGCGTAATTATTGTTTAGTTAAATCGGAGGTTGTTAAAAAATAATATTATGTTGATTCATATTTGTTTATTATAAACAGTACAGTTAATTTTACCGCCCAAATAAAAATTAGAATAATGGCTCAAAAACCTTCAATACCTAAAGGCACTCGCGATTTCGGACCTGCCGAAATGGTGAAAAGAAATTATATTTTTGATACAATTAAAAATGTATTTAAAACTTTTGGTTATCAACCTATCGAAACTCCTGCAATGGAGAATCTTTCTACTTTAATGGGTAAATATGGCGAAGAAGGTGATAAGCTATTATTTAAGATGCTTAATTCAGGCGATTTTCTTGCAAAAGCAGATGCGAATTTGTTGGCTGAGAGGAATTCGAGTAAGATTACCAACCAGATTTCGGAAAAAGGATTACGCTATGATTTAACTGTGCCTTTTGCACGTTTTGTAGTGCAGCACCGCAATGATATTCAGTTTCCGTTTAAGCGCTACCAAATTCAAAATGTTTGGCGTGCCGATAAACCACAAAAAGGTCGTTATCGTGAATTTCACCAGTGCGATGTGGATGTGATAGGAAGTAATTCGCTTTTAAATGAGGTGGAATTGATTCAGATTATTGACAAGGTTTTTGAAAAGCTGAATATTAATGTTGTTGTTAAAATGAACAACCGCAAAATTTTAGCTGGTATTGCTGAAACTATTGGTCAGCCCGATAAAATTATAGATATTACTGTTGCCATTGATAAGCTTGATAAGATTGGTTTGGATAAAGTTAATGATGAACTTTTGGCGAAAGGTTTACCACAAGAAGCTGTTGACCAGTTGCAGCCCATATTGAATTTAAGCGGAACAAATACAAAAAAACTAGAGCAAATTAAAGAAGTGTTAAAAGATTCTGAAGTTGGTGTAAAAGGTGTTGAAGAAATGGAGACCGTTTTTGACTGGTTAACTCCATTAAATGTGAAAACTGAAATTGAATTGGATTTAACTTTGGCTCGTGGTTTAAATTATTACACCGGAGCAATTTTCGAGGTTAAAGCTTTAGATATGCAAATTGGCTCAATTACTGGCGGCGGACGTTACGACGACTTAACAGGTGTTTTTGGAATGCCCGATGTTTCAGGTGTTGGTATTTCGTTTGGAGCCGATCGTATTTACGATGTAATGGAACAATTAGATTTATATCCAAAAGAATCGTCTGCAACAACACAATTGTTATTTGTAAACTTTGGTAAAATGGAACAGGCTTGGTGCTTGCCAGTATTGAGCCAATTACGCGATGCTGGAATTAGCTGCGAAATATATCCGCAAGCGGCAAAAATGAAAAAGCAAATGACTTATGCCAATGCACGCAAAATACCATTTGTTGCTTTAGTTGGTGAGAATGAAATGGCATCGGGGCAAATTACGCTTAAAGACATGGAAAAAGGCGAGCAAGCAAATTTAACAGTTGGTGAATTGATTAACAAACTTAAATAGCATCGCACCCTACGAGGGTTTTAAACCCTCGTAGGGTATTAAATATTGAGAGTAGATACGAAAAATAATAGTATGGCCGATACGAAAACACCATTGGAAGTAGGTGGTTTTTATCATATCTACAATCATGCTGTAGGTGATGAGCAGTTGTTTGTTTCTGATAAAAACTACTTGCATTTTCTAGGGTTGTTTAATAAATATTTAACTGGCTTTGTTGATGTTTATGCGTATTGTTTAATGCCCAATCATTTTCATTTTATAATACAGGTTAATGACTTAAGTGAAATATTACTTGATGATTCAATTTCAAAAGCCACAAGCATAGATGTAAATAATATGCCACTGATAATAAGTAGGCAGTTTTCTCATCTTTTTAATAGTTATGCACAAGGGTACAATAAGCAGCATAATAGAAAAGGTAGTTTGTTTGCTAATCGCTATAAGCGAAAATTGATAACAACGGAGTCCTATTTATCTAAGTTAATTCATTATGTGCACTATAATCCTGTAAAAGCAAACTTATGTACTAAGATTTCCTATTGGCAATATTCATCATATAATGCGATTTTAAGTGATAAGAAGACAATGATTAAGAGAGAGAATGTAGTTGATTTATTTGGAGATAAGAGGAATTTTATTTTTTGCCATAATATTGAGCCGAGTTTATCAGGTATAGAGTAAAAATATTTAGAGATGCGCAAAAATTCACCCTACGAGGGTTTTAAACCCTCGTAGGGTATGCTAGGTAAAATTTTAAACTTTTGCAGGGTATTCTAAATAAATCTCTATATATTTTCTGCTCTAAATCATACGTATTTTTAAGGATTCTAAATAAGGTTTTTGTAATCTTGTAAAATAATATTCTATATATATAGCCAATCTGTAAAAGATAGGTGCAAAGCTTAATTGCTTTTATTCAATTAATTAAGCAAATATTTTAAAACTACATAGTAATGGAAAAGATCCATAATATTACCCCAAATCACTTATCCTTCGATGCAATCGAAGAAATTATAGAAAATGGCATCAAGCTGGCTCTATCAAAAGAATCTGAAAAGTTAATTGTTGACTGCCGTAACTATTTAGATGAGAAAGTAAAGAATCATACAGGTCCAATTTATGGTATTAATACTGGTTTTGGTTCTTTATGCAACAAGTCAATTTCAAACGAAGATTTGAGCCAGTTACAAACTAACCTTGTTATTTCGCATGCCTGCGGAACTGGTGCCGAAGTTAGACAAGTGATTGTTAAGCTAATGCTTTTATTAAAAATACATGCCCTATCGTTTGGAAAAAGTGGAGTGCAATTAGTTACTGTTCAGCGGCTTATTGATATGTATAATAACCATGTTGTACCAGTGGTTTTTGAACTTGGATCGCTGGGAGCTTCAGGCGATTTAGCCCCTTTAGCAAACATGTGTTTGCCGTTGTTAGGGTTTGGCGAG
Organism: Salinivirgaceae bacterium; assembly: GCA_030620515.1. GTDB lineage: Bacteria > Bacteroidota > Bacteroidia > Bacteroidales > SZUA-534 > JAUXEM01. Next base: position 2,975 of record JAUXEM010000155.1, on the reverse strand, counting down.
GTTTATTATAAAGGCAAAAAAGTTCCTTCGCAGCAAGTGCTAGATGAACTTGGTTGGGCTCCTATTACGCTAAAATCGAAAGAAGGATTAGCCTTATTGAATGGTACGCAATTTATGAACGCTCATGCTGTTTATACCCTACTAAAAGCATTCAGACTAATTAAATTTGCCGATATTATAGGAACAACATCCTTAGAAGGTTTCGATGGTAGAGTTGAGCCATTTACAGACCAATTACACCAAATTCGCCCACATGCTGGGCAAATTGCAACGGCTAAAAATATTCGCAAATTAGTTGAGGGAAGTCAAATTATGGCTCAAGCTAAAAAGCACGTGCAGGATCCTTACTCATTCCGCTGTATGCCGCAAGTACATGGTGCAACTAAAGATGCTGTTACTTATGTGGCAAGTGTTATTGAGACGGAAATAAACTCAGTTACCGATAACCCAACAGTATTCCCCGATGAAGATATGATTCTTTCAGGCGGTAATTTTCACGGTCAACCTTTGGCAATTAGCCTCGACTTTTTAGCAATTGCTATGGCTGAACTTGGAAGTATATCGGAGCGTCGTACGGCTCAATTAATTTTAGGTTTGCGGGGCTTGCCTGAATTTTTAGTAGCTAATCCAGGGTTGAATTCTGGATTTATGATACCTCAATATTCTGCGGCTTCAATTGTAAGTCAGAATAAACAGCTTTGTACACCGGCTAGTGTCGATTCTATTGTTTCGTCGAACGGACAAGAAGACCATGTTAGTATGGGTTCAAATTCGGCTACCAAAGTATTGAAAGTGGTTGAGAATGTTGAACGTGTTTTAGCTATTGAGCTTATGAATGGAGCACAGGCTGTAGAATTACGCAAACCAATGCAACCTTCTCCTTTTATTTCTGATTTTATTTCGCAGTTCCGTCTTTCGGTACCGTTTATAGATGAAGATAAGGTTATGTATGTTGAGATAGAAAATGCCGTTAAATTCTTGCAAAAAGGAAAATTTGGAAATTACTAGACTAAGAAGTACTGAGTATAAAGTACAAAGTATTAAGTAAAAGAAAATAGCCTGCCTTGTCGGCAGATAATAAAAAGTAATAAGAGAGTATGTTCTTTCTTATTACTTTTTCTTTTTTACAAGCTTTCGTATTTGTGAATAACAAACTTACTTCTTCCTCTTTTTTCTGTGAATATTAAACCAAACAATAAACCCTGAAATAAGAATAAATAGAATAGCAAGCCCCGATAATGGAATTAATAATATATAGAACATTCCAATAAGGGAATTGAAGATACGCATAGTATGAACTTCTAATGCTAAATTCCAAAGTGACATTGGTTGTGATTGTATGACTTGGGGCATATTGGGTACATGAGTATTTCCATTTAAAAGAGTAGCACCAATATTATAATCAAAGAATAGTTGTCCGCCAGTATAATCGTTTGTATAACCAGCAACCATATGTCTTCCAATAGGAATACCTCTATTTGAGCTTGGAATAAAAGGTTTACGTTCTATATAATCGTAAATAATACCTGTGCTAGAGTCCCAAACAAACAAGCCTTCAAATGAACCTACTAGAAATGATTTTGGAGTTATTTTTTTAAATACATTAACTCCCATTACACTTATAGGCGGTTGGCTTGGCGCTGGCATGAGTTTATTGTTTAAGTCGTTGTTGCCAATAAAAACACCATCGATGGTTGCAAAATAATATAGCTGGCTATTTTCATCATATATAACACGGCGTAGTTTATCGAACCAAGCGTTATCTGTGTCTAGTTTTGTGAAAGGTATTTTGTTTACTTCGTCTTGTATTATTGCAATTAATAAAGGTGGACGTAAAAACATTCCTGTTATGGTCGTAATTATTAGAAATAGGAGCAGAGTCCAACCGAGCTTATTATGCCATTTTAGCGAGAAGCGGTTTGTCTTTACAATTCTTGTAAGAGATTTATTATGTTTTTTTTTTCGTTTTATGAGTTTTGGTGTAATAAAATAAATTATTCCTGTAAGGCTTAAAAATATAAAAACTAATCCTATTAAGTCGGTAAACAGTTTGCCACCTTGACCAAATATTTCGCCACTATGAATTATCCATAATGTTTTAAAAAGGCTTACTTTGTTATTGTAGTTTGGGGGTTCTGGTAATGTATGCTTGCTGTAATCTGTAAAGTTTGTAGTTTTGTATAAATGTGAACGAGTAAGCAAAAGGGTAGTATCCTGTTTTTGAGCTATATCCATAATAGATTCATCTTGAAAAGTAGTTTTATTCCAAGTGTTGCTTTCAAAATTGTATTTGTATAATCCGAAAAGAGTAGCCGCTAAAAGTTCAGAGTTGGCTGTTGTATGTAGCTTGTAAATTTTTCTATGGTCGATGCCTTTTGGGAAACCTTGATTAAAATCGGAGAATAATGAGAAGGTAGTATCAGTGAGCCATATGCCTACATTCCCATAAGCTAAAATTGAGTCGCCACTTAGGCGCAATGTTCCTTTAATAGCAGCATTATTCCAATTCTTGTAACTGTATTCATTAGGCAGAATGTTTCTGTTTACATTACTATTTGCAAAGAATTTTCTGTGATTAAGTACAATGCCCGAAAGGGCAAAAAGTAAGATGAATATGGTGAGCACTATACCCAACCATTTATGATATTTTCTGAAAAACTTCATACTATATTTCGTGTTTGTATATAGTTAGCGAAAATATTAAAAGATATTTATATCTGAAAATAATACCATTAGTATTTTTTAGATTATTGGGGTATTGCTTGCATCTTGCCGCATTATAAATAAGGTTAAGTATAAGAAAAGCCTGTTACCAAAAGGCAACAGGCTTTAAAATTAAAATACATTTTTATTTAGTTTCTAATAAATTGTTGGATATTGCTTTCGCCACCCTTGTTTGAATGGATAAAATACACACCCTCTTTATAGTTAGTTATATTAATTTGAATTTTGTTTTGGCTATTCAAAATGTCGTT
>JAUXEM010000072.1 GCA_030620515.1 Salinivirgaceae bacterium | reverse complement strand
CTTGTTTAATCTGTCATTAAATTACGAAAAGTTAAACTATTAACTGAAACCGCCACGTGCGAGAGCATGCGTGGTGGTGTGAGAGGGCGAGGGAGTAATCCCTCTACCTACTCGATTTGTCAAAATTTTGGAATAGTCAGTTTTTTATACCTAAATAAATTGGAACCTAATATTTGTTGTTTACATTCTGTATCTGCCTTATGTATATATTACGCAAATTTTATTATATAGATCAATTATTTTTGGCTGTATGTAAATACAGTGCCAGTGTATAAATTTTGTTCCTTTCAATTTATTAGCTACTTTTGGCGCACAATTTATGCCCCCATAGTTCAAGGGATAGAATAGCAGTTTCCTAAACTGTAGATACAGGTTCGAGTCCTGTTGGGGGTACAATTTTTAACCAATCCTTTTAAAATCTTATTTTTATTTTAGTACAAGTTTGTATTATTAGCTTTTTTGCTATCTTACATATAAATTGTTATACCCATATAATGACTAAACCTTTTGAATCGTTTCCTAAGCGGTTTTATATCTATCAAAAAGAAAGATTTCCTTTTTTACTAAACGGCTTGTTTCTTGGAGCATTTGCTTTTTCTGCAATCTCATATTCCCGAATATGTAGAGGTGAGGAAGGTTTTTTAGATTTAAAAGCCTATTTAGTGGCTACGTTTATAACCATTACATTTTTCTTTTTACTCCGAATTGCCGATGAGTTTAAAGATAAGGAGGTGGATGCTGAATACCGTCCTTATTTGCCTGTACCTCGTGGGCTAATATCACTAAAGGAATTAAAAACAGTTGGAATCATAACCATTATACTCCAGGTACTTGTTACAACTATATACTATCCTAGTATGTTGGGTTTGTTTTTCATTCCTATGATTTTTTTAGGTTTAATGACTAAGGAGTTTTTTGTGCCTAAGTGGCTTAAAAAGCACACCTTTTTTTATGTCACATCACATATGTTTTTCTTTCCAGCAATTGATATTTTCTCAAGTGGAATGGACTGGTTTATTGACGGAAGCGGAAAAGCTCCTTTTGGTCTACTTTTCTTTATTGTTGTATCATATATGAATGGTGTGGTTTACGAATTTGGAAGAAAAATTCGTGCCCCTGAAAATGAAGAACACCATACCTATTCAGCCATGTATGGGTATAAAAAAGCAACCTTATTATTATTACTATTTTTAGTAATAGCTTATATGTTTAGTCTACTTGCCTCAAATTATGCAAATTATGGATGGATTGGCGCAGGCGTATTAACCTTAATATTTTCAATATCGGCGTTGCCGGTTCTTTTATTTCTACGAAAAAGAACAGTCTTTCTTTCTAAATGGATGGAATTGGCAACAGGTGGTTGGGGATTATTTATGTACCTAACACTTGGAGCAATGCCTATGCTATTGAAAATTATTATTAAATAGTATGGATTTTATATATTCAAATAAAAGCGCTCAACATAATGATGCTTTAAGCATTGGCGGAAAAGCAGCAAACTTAGCTCTACTTGAAAGTTTAGGTTTTAAAGTTCCCCCATGGATAGTTATACCTGAAAAATCGTTACTCTCTTTAGTTCCACAAGGGAAAGATATTAGCGTAGATGTTATTCAAAAGCTTAAGATTACAGAGGAAAAATTAAATAAAATAATATCTTTTTTTGGTGACACAGACTATTTTGCTGTCAGATCATCGGCTGCCGATGAAGATGGTACAGGCCATTCCTATGCTGGGCAATATTCCTCTTTTCTGTTTGTTTCAAGAGCGCAACTTGAAGATAAGATTAAAGATGTTTGGCTGTCGGCCTTTTCAGATCATCTAAAAACCTATCGTGAAAACAATGGATTATCAGATAATACAGCAATATCTGTAATTATTCAAAAAATGATTCCTTCTGAAGTATCAGGAGTTGCATTTGGCATGAATCCTTTAACAGGTAATAGATCTGAAAAAGTTATTAATTCAGTATTTGGATTAGGAGAGGGTTTAGTTTCTGGTGATTTAGTGGCAGACAATTATATTGTTACAAAAGATGAGATATCAAAAAATATAACAGCTAAGCTGCATAAATATTCCATTCATTCTTCTAATGGTAATGGTACGCAAAAAGTCGAAGTTGATGCCAAAAATGCTAAGAATGAAAGTCTTACTGAAAAGCAGATAGATGAGATTAGTAGGATGCTTGATACACTATTTGAAAAAACAGGAAAGTATCAGGATATTGAATTTGCATATGCCAACAAACAACTGTTTTTATTGCAAACCAGACCAATTACTAGTGTAAACCAATTGCCAGATATTGGAAGTAAATATATAGTTTGGGACAACAGTAATATAATTGAATCCTATCCAGGGGTAACCTTGCCACTTACTTTTTCCTATATTATTAAATTATATGATAAAGCCTACCGTCAATTTGTGGCTCTATTAGGGGTTGGTCAAGATGAGATAAGCCAAAATGCTGATTATTTCAGCAATATGCTAGGACTCTTAAATGGGCGGGTATATTATAATTTACGTTCATGGTATAAAATGATTTCTATTTTACCAGGCTATTCTTTAAACGCTGGGTTCATGGAAAAAATGATGGGTGTAAAAGAAAGTTTTGAGCTAGATGGTTTGGAGAAAAGAGGGAAGTTAAGTAGCTATATTCATCTTTTTACAATGGTACTGAAGATACTCCAAAACCTATTTACACTTGAAAAGCAAAAGCGTAAATTCATGCATTTCTTTGATTCATTCATGGCTTCTTATGATGATATAAAGCCTGACGAGCTTTCAACAAACGAATTAATGGATATATACAGTCATGTTGAATCCATAGTACTTAATAAATGGAAGGCGCCTTTGGTGAATGATTTTTTTGCCATGATCTATTTTGGCCTATTAAGTAAAACTGTTGAAAAATATTTTGGTAAAGAATCTAATGTTCATAACGATCTTTTGTGTGGTGCTAGAGACATAGTTTCTACAAAACCGGTGTACCTTATAAAATTAATGGTAAATATTATTACCAGCTCTGCTTTATTGAAGCAAGTATTTGAAGAGAAAACAGAGCATGAAATTTGGACCTTAATTAAAGATGGTAAAATGTCTGATATTGAGCCTCTAATTATGGAATATATTAATGATTTTGGAGACCGATATGTGGGAGAGTTAAAATTAGAAACACAAACATATACACAGAATCCTCATGAATTTGTGGCTGTTTTAAAGTCATATATTATTGCTGATGCCAAATTTACAATGGACACAAATGTAGAACTTGAATTAAGAAAAGATGCGGAGGAAAAAATTGCCAAGGCATTTAAAGGTAAATTTCTTAAAAAATGGATAACAAAACATATTATTAAAAAGACCAGAGAATTAGTAAGTGGGCGCGAAAATCTGAGATTATATAGAACAAAGGCTTTTGGTAAAACAAGAATTATTTTCAGAGGAATAGGGAAAAAGTTTTATGCTGAAAATTTAATTGAAGACAAAGAGGACATATTTTACTTGACAAAAGAAGAAATATTCGATTATATAAAAGGCACTTCGGTAAATTATGATTTAAAAGGCTTGGTAACTTATAGAAAAAAGCAATTTATTAAATTGAAACATGATGCTGTTCAAGCTGAAAGAATTAAAAGCTATGGCATTGTATACAATAGTAATAATTTTAATGTTCATCAAGAATCAAAAATTGAGAACGAAGATTTAAAAGGAATTGCCTGTTGTAAAGGTGTGGTTAAAGCACAGATAAGAATAGTACATGACCCTAAGGAAATATCAAACCTTAATGGTGATATATTGGTGACATCAAGTACTGATCCAGGATGGGTTATTTTATTTCCTTCAGTCTCGGGAATTTTGGTTGAAAGAGGTAGCTTACTGAGTCATTCGGCTATAGTTTCTCGTGAAATGGGTATTCCTTGTATTGTTGGAATTTCTAATCTTTTACGCACTTTAAAAACTGGCGACTGGGTTGAGATGGACGGTAGTAGCGGTAAAATTAAAATATTGAACCAACTTTAAGAGTTATAATCACAAAGCTTTATTAATGACAAAAGAGAACCCAATAAAATATGCCAACTGTTGGGAAGATGCCGATGTTTTACTCGAAGCATTATCACCAAAAGAGGGCTCAAATATTTTATCCATCGGATCGGGTGGAGATAATTCCTTTGCTTTATTAACAACTAACCCTAGCAAACTTACAATTGTAGATTACAATATTTACCAACTCTATTTAATTGAACTAAAGATAGCTGCTTTTAAAATTTTAGAATATGAAGAGTTGAAACAGTTTCTTGGTTTTGAAGCACATTTAAACCGCTTTGCTTTTTATCAAAAAGTGGAACATTTACTTTCCATTAACTGCCATAATTATTGGAAAACGAATCGTGTTATAATAAATAAGGGAATTATTTTTTCAGGCAAGTTTGAGAATTATTTTCGGATATATAGAAAATGGATATTACCTTTAATGGCAAATAAGAACTCCTTAGCCACTTTCTTTTCAGGTCCGCAAAACGAAAAACATAAGGCTAAATTCGCAAAACGTATTGATAAATTTGCTATTAAAATATTGTTTAGAATCTACTTCAGTAAAAAAATAATGGGAAAGTTGGGGCGTTCTAAAAGGCATTTCTCTCATGTAAATGATTCTATTGCGAATTATTTAATTAGCAAAACTCGTGAGTTTATATTAAATGATCAGGCACATGCGAATGGATATATTTGTTTTATAGCCACTGGCAGTTTTGGTAAGCATTTGCCTTTTTATATGCGTAAAGAAAACTATGAAAGCATAAAATCTAATCTCCATAAAATAGAATTAAAACTTGGTAATGTTGAAGATGCCTTGAATAAACATATAGCCTATGATAGTTTTAATTTATCGAATATATTTGAATACATGAGTATGACTGAGTTTAAAAGCATTACTGAAACGTTTAAGCAACACGCAAAAATAGGAGCTCATTTTGCTTATTGGAATTTGTTTGTGCCTAGAAAATTATCAGATATACTACCTGAATACTTTTTGCAAAACAACCCATTAACACAAACTTTGCACGAAAAAGACAAGCTCTTTTTTTACAAAAACTTTATTGTTGAGGAAAAAAAATAAGCTCAAAAAGCTATATTCACATTACATTTATGGTTTATATTTACCATGTATAAATTTAGCCAAAGCAAATCATTAACTTATTATTCATTAAATGAGCGAATTACAAGGACTATTATTGTTATCTCTGACATTTATTATTGTATTGTTGGGGGTAGAGATTATTTATCATAAAGCACATGTGCTAAGTGAAGTTAGTCGAAAAATTGCTCATATGGCAGTTGGCTTATTATGTATTTTTGCTCCCATTGAATTAAGAAATCAGTGGTTTATACTTATCATTACGTCACTTTTCATCTTCTTTTTGTATTTTAGTAAAAAGAATAATTGGTTAAATTCGGTACATAATATCAAAAGAAAATCATACGGAGCCTATTTACTGCCTGTAAGTATCTATTTATCTTTTATGATTTATAAATTTTACGACTACAACGAAATATTTTTCTTACCACTACTAATTGTAACCATAAGTGATCCTTTGGCTTCATTTGCAGGCTTAATTTGGAAAACCCATCTTGAAAAGAATAATAGGCAACGTACCAGAAAGTATTCAAAAACAACCATAGGAACCATTACATTTTTTGTTTCGGCTTTCATTTGTTCTTTCTTTTTTCTTCAACAAGACCAAAATATTTCTCTGCTTAATATTGTGTTTTTATCATTAGTAATAAGCTTGTTGTCTACCCTGGTTGAGGCTATTAGTTATAAAGGTTGGGATAACTTAAATATTCCAGTAACTGTTGCTGTGATACTAGTTATATATATTGAATTTATCGTTTAATAAGTTATGAATATTCTTAGAACAAATCCCGGAGACGAGAACTTTCACTTGTTTGAGAACTTACCTTTGCAGTTATTTGCAGACAATGAATTTCGTAAACAACAAGAGGAAGTACTAAATACTGAATTTCTTGATCATTGTTTAGTTTTAATGGAAGATAATATTCCAAAAGCTAGACTTGCTGTATATTTAAATCCACATTTAAAGTACAAAAAAAAGCCAGTGCTATGTATTGGCAATTATGAATGTGTTAACGAAACAAAATATAGCAAAGCTTTATTGGAATTCGCTTTTGCGAAAGCAAAAACCAGCAAATGCAAGTACATATTGGGACCAATAAACAGCTCAACCTGGAATAATTATCGATTTAAAACAGACAACATACAACAACCTTTCTTTTTAGAACCTGAACATCCAATATACTACAATGACCATTTTAAAAAAGCAGGTTTTAAAACGGTTTCAAAATATACTTCGTACCTCATATCAGAACTAAGTCATTTGCCCCTTTTTGACGATAAAACGCAAAAAAAATTAGATTTAGCTAAGATAAAAATTCGTAATATTGACCATGATGATTATGAAAATGAGTTGAGAAAGATTTATGATTTAAGCCTAGCATCGTTTACAAAGAATAGCTTTTACACACCTATAAGTTGGGAAAGCTTTATTGCAAAATTTATGCCTTTAAAGGCTATAGCCAAACCAGAACATACCATTATAGCCGAAAACAAAAAAGGAGAAACTGTGGGTTTCCTATTTGCTATTGATGATTTATTCTGTAAGTCTGAAAAGCGAATTATTAGCAAGACCATTGTACATAAGAATTCTATTTTATATAATGGATTGGGAACTGCTCTGCTTTTAAAATTGCACAGCTATGCCGTTGAGAACAATTACAATTCTATGATTTATGCCTTTATGATTTCAGAAGGTACTTTTGATGCTTATTCTGCTAAGATTGGCTCACTTTACAGAGAATATAACTTATACATAAAAGAGCTTTAAATACATATATTTATGCAAAACAATGTAATTGAAATATTGCTAAATACGGCCAATAAATTCCCAGATAAAAATGCCATTATTCATAAAGATGATAAAATATCGTATGCTCAGCTTAATGATGAGGTAAAACAGTTTGCGGCATACTTGCAGAATAAAGGAGTAAAAAAGGAAGATAGGGTATTAATATTTGTCCCAATAAGCATTAATTTATATCGAACCATAATGGCGGTTAATTACATTGGTGCAACTGCTGTTGTTTTAGATGAATGGGTAAGTTTGAAAAGAATGGAGTTGTGCTGCCAAATTGCTAAATGCCATGCTATAATTACCATTCCAAAAGCTAAAATTCTGTATTTATTTTCTTCCTACCTAAGGAGAATACCTCTGAAACTAAGTACAAACTATTCAAAAAAAACAGAGTCTTTAGAAACTCCTGTAAAGACTAACGATGAAGATACTTCACTCATTACTTTTACCACAGGAAGCACCGGTATACCTAAAGCAGCAAAGCGCACCTTTGGGTTTTTATATGAACAACTAAAGGCTCTGCAAATTGAGCTGAATCCAACGGAAAATAATATTACGCTATTAACGCTACCCATTTTCACTTTCATGAATATGGCATTAGGAGCAACAACTATTGTTGAGAGCATTAATCAAAAAAATCCAGACAAATATGATTTCAATAAACTTTATAAATCCCTAGATACGAACAAAGTAAATAGCATTATTTGTTCACCTAGTTATATACTTACATTTGCAAAATACTGTTTGGCACACAATATTTCATTATTACATTTAAAATCAATTTTTACGGGTGGAGCTCCAATTTTCCCAGAGGATGCAAGAATTCTGCAAAATGCTTTCCCTAATTGTAATACTCTTTTACTTTACGGCTCAACCGAAGCTGAGCCCATAAGTTCAATTTCGGCAAAGGATTTATCAAGCGAAAATATTTTAGTTGATAATGGATTAAATGTAGGCAAGGTTTACGTCGGAATAAGAGTAAAAATTATTAAATATATAGATGCCCCAATTATTCTTGAAGAAAATGGAACACTTAATTCCTATGAGCTTCCTGTAGGTATAACAGGTGAAATAATTGTGAGTGGAGATCATGTTTTAAAAGAATATTTCAACGCTGAATTATTCGAAAGAAATAAAATTATAGAGCACGGTACAATATGGCATCGAACGGCTGATGCAGGTTTCTTTAATAAGAATGGAAATTTGTTCTTATGTGGTAGAGCAAAAATATTGATTACAAAGAATGAAAAGCAGTTTTCCCCATTTGTGCTAGAGTCTGTGTTGAAGAGTATTGCCGGAGTAAATATTGGAACCATTTTACAACAGAATAATAATATTATTGCTGTATTGGAAGTTAGCAGAGCTGCTGATAAAAAAAGTGTTTTAGAAAAAGTTAAAGCGTTGAAATATAGTTTTGATGCAGTTAAATTCATTAAGAGAATACCACGAGATTCGCGTCATTATAGCAAGATTGATTATGAAGCTTTGAGAAAGCAATGCTGAACCGTTATTTGCACAATTTTTTGTTGTAAATTTATTGATGATAAATTATTACATAATAGTACGTTATATTTCGAGCTTTAGCCTATCATTTTAATTTGGAAAATTTGATACTATTAGAATCTACATTACAGAAATTAAATAATTTTCTTAGCCAAAAGAAACCATTATTAGCTATTGTTGTAGCTATTCTGATTATATTTTTTAGCTATCAGGCAACAAAACTTAAGGTTGATAATTCTCTTAAAGTTTGGTTTACAGAGAATGACCCAGCACTTTTATCTTATTACTCTTTTTTGGATAAATTCGGTAGTGATGAAGTTATTGTTACCGTAATTAATGACTCTCTTCCCTATTATGATAGTTTAAGAATTCTAAAGTCAATAGAATTGACTCATCAAATTAATCAAATTGATGGCGTATCAGAAGTCAGAAGTGTTGTAAATACCCCCTTAACTTATAACCTACAGGGTACTACCATCGAAGGTTTTATTCAGAATGGACTTTCGAAGGAACGGTTAGGTTATATTATTGATAGAATAGAGAAATCGAAAATTAATTCCTCATACATTGGTAAGGAAAATACTACTACCGTTTTTTACACTTGGGTAGATACTTTAACAAATATAGATGTTAAAAGAGGACAGATACTAGACGAAATTAATGCGCTTGGACAGGCTTCTCTCTTATCAAAAAAGGGAAGTATTCAAATTGGCGGTGTTGGTGTATTATTTGACACCTTAAATCGCATTACAATAAACGAAGGAGCAGTACTTATACTACTTTCTTATTTGCTTTTGATTGTTTGCGTATATATAGCTACGCGAAGTTATATTCTTACTATTGCAACTATACTGGTTGTTACCTTTGCATCTATAACCATGTTTGGTTTTATGGGATTATTTGGGCGCTCAATTAACATGGTAACCCTAGCCCTACCTCCTTTGTTAATGGTAGTAAGTGTATCAAACATAATACATATAACGCAGCATTTACGATATGCAAATAAAAGCAAAGGAGCTAAAACATTTATTTTTGTCAATTCGCTAGCACTTATTTTCGTACCCATACTGTTCAATGCCTTAACAACTGCAAGTGGTTTCTTTTCGCTGAGTACTGCTAGCATGGCCATAACCAGAGATTATGGCATATTTGCTGCTATTGGTATTCTTTCAGTCTTGTTTTATAGTTTAATTATAGCACTGTTTATTGGGAGAAATAATTTTTTAAAGCACAAAAAATACAAGCACGAACAAAGGCTTTCGTCTATTTTGATAAAAATATTTGCTTTCTCGATTAAGAATAAAGCCTATATTCTCGCTTCATCAATTGTAGTTGTAATATTTTCCATAATTGGAATAATAAGAATAGATGCCGATACTTTTACTATGGATTTTTTGCCCACAACTCATAAGGTCAGACAAGATGATAAAGCAATTCAAAGAGCTATTGGGCCATATATACCGCTTGAATTTATTGTTGAGCTAAAAGATAAAACCTGGAAGAATGCAAAATTTGTAAATGCCTTAAATGAATTGCAATTAGAGCTTGAAAAGGATAAAGATATTGCATCAAGTTTTTCAGTTGCTAATATCGTTTCTGAAGCTAATAGTTGCCGACCCATTTCGCAACATAAATTACTAATACTTTCAAATAGGTTGATTAAAGATCCATCGTTTAATAAGCTAATTTCCAATAAAGGAAAAGCTATTCGCCTTACCTTAAAAGTTTCGATGAGCAGTGCCCGAAAGTTCGATGAAATTGCCACTAAAGTAATATCTAAATCACAACCACTACTTTTAGATTATGGAAATATATCAAAAGGTGGATACTTACCACTTTATTCGAGCATTATTAGTCAAACACTTAACAATCAAACAAGGAGTCTTTCATTAGCCTTTGTTTTAATAATGGTTCTAATATTGTTAATCTTAAAATCGATAAAATTTACACTATTGGCAATTCCTTCTAATATATTACCCATTTTATTTATATTATCGTTTATGGGTTTTTTTGGTATACGATTAGATATTGCAACTATTACGGTAGCAGCTACAGTTATGGGAATTATTGTTGACGATAGTATTCATATCCTTTATAATCTAAAAAAGCAAATCAACAATGGTAAATCAATTGATGAAGCTTTAAATGAAGTTGCTCAAATGACCGGAAAAGCAGTTGTAATATCAAGTGTTATTATTGTTGCAGGTTATAGTATTGTGGCTTTCGGTAATGTTAAACTTATCTCTAATTCAAGTTTGTTAATGATTCTCACAATCATATTTGCACTAATAACAGATTTACTTTTATTGCCAGCATTGGCTGGATTTGTTTTTAAATCCAAAAATTAATATTGTACATTTATTTTTTTGGTCTTTATAATCTTTAGGGACTGTGCAGAAATAAATTAGTATTTTCATGCAAAGTCACTTGACATACAGCTACATCAAACTAAAGGCATGAATTATTCAGCTTAGACAACAAAATATATAACTAGTAATACTGCTTTTTGTTAAAAATTAACAAACACAATAAAGCATATATTTAGAATTAGGAGTATATAATACCAATTGTATATTTAAATGCGCTGAAAGCCATTTTAATACATACAGTGGTTAATGCCGATATACATTCAAAGCGGCTTTGTCTTTTAAGGCGCATTATGAATGATAATCGGTATAATAAGTAATTTAGAGCGTTAAATTATAGTTTAGGAATATGGTTTGTTATACTGTTGGTGGTACAATACAAACAAAATGAACTTATCCAATATTCGGTTTTTGAAAAGTGTAATTTTTGCTCGAGGCAATATTCTCTTCAAAGTTTCTGTTGTTTGAATTTAGCATGGTTGAAGAGAAGCTAAAAACAGTATAGTTTATGGGTGTTTTTGTTGAAAAACTATTTTTACCAACCAAAATATGGCAACTAACAGACTGATTGGGTACTTTAAATTTAAGTGTATTTCTAAAAAAGCTCATAATATAAAACAAATAGTAGTGTGTAAATAAACACTTATATATTTAAAATGTTTTAAAAGCAAGTATTATTGAGTGCAATGTTTAGTTATGTTTCTGTAAGCACTTCATAAATAGGTGTTTGTAAATAACTGATGATTTTTGTATATGCCTTAATATAAAGGCTATACATTTTAGCATTACTACTTGACATTTATAATCTAACGATTTATTATGAGTATTAGTTATCATTTTATTATTACATTAATACCTTTCATTAGTAATAAAACGCTTAGGATTAAATTATGAATTAAATACATTTAGAAAGCACTAAAAATCAATTAACAAATATCAAACCTGCCTAACACAAAGTAAGTATTTTGAACTTTAATATTATAATTAAAATTTATAGAAAATAAAGCAGCTATACTATTAACAGACTGCTGTTAGGCAAGTTTGCAGGGTTTTATCCATTAACTATATAATAAAAAAAGCCTCACATATTTGTGAGGCTTCTATATATTAAGATAATTTAGTCTTACATCATGCCTGGCATTCCACCACCCATTGGAGGCATAGCTGGAGCAGGATTCTCTTCAACCTCATCAACTAAAACACATTCGGTAGTTAAGAACATGCCAGCAATAGAAGCAGCATTTTCTAGAGCTACACGAGTTACTTTGGTTGGGTCAATAACACCACTTGTAAATAAGTTCTGGTACTCATCAACACGAGCATTGTATCCAAAATCATCAGAACCTTCTTTTACTTTCTGAACAACTACAGAACCTTCGCCACCAGCATTAGTTACAATTTGACGCAATGGCTCTTCAATAGCACGTTTTACAATTTTAGCACCTGTTGTTTCATCAGCATTTTCTCCTTCAAAACCTTCAAGGGCATTAATTGCACGAATATAGCCAACGCCGCCACCAGGTATAATTCCTTCTTCAACAGCTGCGCGAGTTGCACTTAAGGCATCGTCTACACGGTCTTTTTTCTCTTTCATCTCAACTTCTGATGCAGCTCCTACATAAAGAACAGCAACACCACCAGCCAATTTAGCTAAACGCTCTTGTAATTTCTCTTTGTCGTAATCAGAAGTGGTTGTCTCAATATGAGCTTTAATCTGATTTACTCTTGCATTAATAGCTTCTTTATCGCCGCTACCATTAACAATAGTTGTGTTTTCTTTGTCAATAGTTACTTTTTCACAAGTACCAAGCATCTCTAAAGTTGCTGTTTCAAGAGTCATACCTTTTTCTTCGGTAATTACAACACCACCAGTTAAAGTTGCAATATCTTCAAGCATTTCTTTTCTGCGATCGCCAAAACCTGGAGCTTTAACAGCAGCAACTTTTAGTGAGCCACGAATACGGTTAACAACTAAAGTAGCTAAAGCTTCGCCATCAATATCTTCAGCAATAATCAATAAAGGTTTACCCGATTGTGCAGCTGGCTCAAGTATAGGAAGCAGGTCTTTCATTGCTGAAATCTTCTTATCATATAGTAATATATATGGTGTCTCTAATTCAGCTTCCATTTTTTCAGTATCGGTAACAAAGTAAGGAGAAATGTACCCACGGTCAAATTGCATACCTTCAACAACATCATCATAAGTTTCAGCCGTTTTCGATTCTTCAACAGTAATAACACCTTCTTTACCAACTTTTTTCATGGCGCGACCAATAAGCTCACCAATTTCTTTATCGTTGTTAGCCGAAATAGAAGCTACTTGCTCTAATTTATCAGACTCAACACTAATTGATTTTGATTGAGATTTTAAGCTTTCAACAACAACTTTAACCGCCTTGTCAATGCCTCTTTTTAAATCCATTGGGTTTGCTCCGGCAGTAACATTCTTTAGGCCAACAGTTACAATTGACTGTGCCAATAAAGTTGCAGTAGTTGTACCATCGCCAGCATCATCAGCAGTTTTTGAAGCTACCTCTTTTGCCATTTGAGCACCTACATTTGCATAAGGATCAGAAAGTTCAATTTCTTTTGCAACTGTCACACCATCTTTAGTAATTTGAGGGGCACCAAATTTCTTATCTATTACAACGTTTCTACCTTTAGGTCCTAAAGTTACTTTCACCGCATTTGCTAATTCATCAATACCTTTTTTGATAAGATCGCGGGCTTCAACGTCAAATTTTATTTCTTTTGCCATTTTATTATATTTTTAGTCAGTTAACAGTTAATTAAAAAATGTAAAGCACGTCGTTTTGTGCAATAAGAAGATAGTCTATACCATCTATTTTAAGCTCGGTACCACCATATTTACCGTACATAACAACATCGCCAGCTTTTACTTCACATGGTTGGTCTTTAAGTTCAGCACCAACAAGAACAGCCTCACCTTGAAGAGGGGCATCTTTCGCTGAATCAGGAATATAAAGTCCGCTTGCTGTTTTTTCCTCAGCTGCAGCTGGTTTAACTAAAAGCTTGCCTGCTATTACTTTACCGTTTAAATTTGCCATTTTTTGGATTATTTTAAGATTAAACTTTTTATATTTAATATTTTCAAGGGTTGCATGAACATAATTTGTGCCAAAAGACAGAAAGCTATTTATTATGCCAATTTTACATTGCTATGCCCTGTTTTTAAAAGTGCCCAACTTGTAATAATCTTTAAAAAGTGTGTGGTGCTGGGTTTTTGCAGATAACAAAGCAAAAAAAATGTCAGCTTGCAAATGACAAGCTGACACCTAAATAATATCTTAAGAAATAAATCTATTCTTCTTCTGGAGTTTCTTCGTTTGCTGGAGCTTCTAATGGGAAGTTTCCAGGAATTGCTGAAGGATCAGAGGCATTGTCAATTTGCTCTTGCATTAATGAGCGATTTGTTTGACCTTCTTCGCGAGGAATTGCTCCTGCCGCAACAACACATAATAGAAATAATACTGAGACTAAAGTCCAAGTTGCTTTTTCTAAAAAATCAGTTGTTTTTCTAACACCCATAACTTGGTTCGACGAAGAAAAATTTGCTGCCAATCCACCACCTTTTGAGTTCTGTACTAATACAAGTAATATTAATAGAACACAAACAATAAAAATCAATACTGTAATAAAGTAAAACATTATCTTATCTTTTATTTATTATTAATAATCTGTTTAATCTTTTCAATTTGACCAGCAAAGTAAACTTTTTTTTCTGGATATTTCAAACTTAATTTTTCATATGTCAAAATTGCCTTTTCATTTAGCCCTTGTTTTATGTATATCTTGGCTAAAGTATCAGTCATTAGCTCGGTATTTTCTTGTATGCTATATTCTGAAATATCTTTTACTTCTTGTTCCGACATTTCTTTTGGAACTATTCTGGGTTTTTCTCTTATAAAATTATCAATTAAAAAATCATTTTTTGAAGTTGCTTCAACTTTTTCAGGTTGGTTCAGTTTTTTGTTTGGATTCTTGAAAGTATTTTTAAAATCTTCTAAATCCACTTTGTCTCCAACATCGAAAAAAGTACCCATGGTTGCACTACCCGAAAGAATTATACTATCCAATTCATCCATCGATTCTTTTTCGCTCTGTTCTTCTTCAATGTATTCTTCAGCTAAGGCGGTAGCAATTGATAGACTTGAAAAATCAATTATATCGGAAGTTAAAGTCTCCTTAATTTCTAGTTTCTGTTCTTCATCTACAGGTAGCAACACTCTTTCGTCAAGTAAATAAAATAATTTCCTTCGGTCGGTTACCCAAACAGATGTTTTTTTAAGCTCTCTGTCAAATGTTATACTTCCTTGATTAAGTAGGTTTTTTATATACAATAAATGGGCGGTTTGAAAGTAGGGGTACTCTTCCAAAACTATTTCCAGTTCTTTTAAAGAGCGATCATCTAACAATTCAGGGTGTTTAATTTTTTCTATTAAGGAATTGTTTATCATTATTTTACCAGTTTACCACCGATTGATTAAATATATCGTCGATTATTTGATCTATAATCTCATCAGCTAGTGTGTTTTCTACATCATGTAAATCCTGAGAACTCTCGTAATCAGCATATCTTGAAAACTTAGTGTCAAAATCAGCTTTTGGATCCATTGTGTTGGTATATTTCACTTTTACAGTTATTGTTAGGCGGTTCATAGCAGCTTGCGATTGTTCGCCGGCCTTAATAGCAGTTGGTGTGTTTCGGTAGCCTACAATGGTGCCTGAAAATTGCAAATCTGCATCATTATTAATTAACTGAAGACTAGTTTGCGACATAAACTTATCTTTTAAAGCTTCAGTTAAAGTAATACTTAGCATTGGATTCACAATAGGTGCCATATTTGGAAAAGTTTCTATTGAAACCGTTTCTGTTCCTGGTGGGATTGATGCCCCTGTAAACGAATAGTTCATTTTACAACCGTAAAATACTATAAGAGCTAATACTAGTGGTATAAGTTTTTTTATCATTTTATTTTTTGTATTCTATATTCTTCTTTCGTTATTCTATTTATAAATCTATATTATATTCTTTAATTTTTCTATACAAAGTTCGTTCCGATATACCTAAATCCTCAGCAGCATACTTTCTTTTTCCATTATGTTTTTTTAAGGCCTTGTTTATTAGCTCTTTTTCTTTTTCAACTAAGGATAGCGATTCTTCAATAAATTCTTCTGTATCTTGAATTTGAGAAGTTGGATCAGGCTCACGAGATATTATTACCGGCTTGGAATTAGTAATAGGCTCTTTATAAGATATTTCGCTATTTGGTGTACTCAGGTTTTTTATTATTCTTGCATTATCTTCATTCATATGTGCAGAATCCACCCCTTGATTCATTACATCATGAACCAACTTTTTTAAATCGGTCATGTCGTTTTTCATATCAAAAAGTACTTTGTATAATATTTCGCGCTCCGAGTTAAAAGTGTTTTCCTCCTCCTTTTTGTAAATAGCGGGCAATTTGCTGCCTTCAAAAATAGGGAGGTATTTTTTTAACGATTCTTCAGAAATATCTCTATTTTCTTCAAGTATTGAAATCTGGTCAGTAATGTTTTTTAATTGGCGAATATTCCCTGGCCATCTGTAATTCTCAAGTATTAAGCGAGCATCTTCTTCTAGTTTTAAAGTAGGCATGCGAAATTTTTCAGCAGCGTCTTTTGCAAATTTTCTAAATAGCAAATATATATCTTCACGACGCTTGCGTAAAGGAGGAATCAATATAGGAACAGTATTCAGTCTATAATATAAGTCCTCACGAAATTTTCCTTGCTGCACCGATTCTGCCATATTCATATTAGTGGCAGCAACTACTCTAACATTTGTTTTCATTGGTTTTGACGAACCAACTTTAATGAACTCCCCCGTTTCAAGTACTCTAAGTAAACGAACTTGTGTTGACAAAGGTAATTCTCCAACCTCATCTAAAAATATAGTGCCATTGTTTGCTACTTCAAAGTATCCTTTGCGAGAATCGGTTGCTCCTGTAAAAGCGCCTTTTTCATGCCCAAATAGTTCCGAGTCAATTGTGCCTTCCGGAATAGCTCCGCAGTTTACCGCAATATATTGACCATGTTTTCGTGAGCTAAATTGATGTATTATTTTTGGAAATGTTTCTTTACCGGTACCGCTTTCTCCAGTAATAAGCACTGTTAAATCGGTTGGTGCTACCTGCATAGCAATATCAATACCCCTATTTAAATCGTGTGAATTTCCAATAATTCCAAACCGTTGTTTTATTTGCTGAACATCCATAATTTATATAATGCTTTGTGTCAAATTTGCTGAGTTCAATTTTCATTAAACAAAATCCTGACAAAATTACATATTATTGAATAAATAATGAAAGTAAATTCGGCAAATATTCTAAATGCATCGGTGAGGTAGCAAGATTGTAGAATATACAAGGTCGTTTCTAAAATGAAACAATCTTATAATGTATTAATACCTTGATTCCGCAAGTATAGTATGTAACATGCTGTAAGATAGGCAATAGATGTGGTGCGACTTCACTAATTTAAAAGATGCTAAAACTTATTAAAACCTAAGTTGAGCGAGTCAAGCGTAGCAAAGTAGCGCTTTACGTAGGTATAACCCCGACCTAGGAATTGTGGTTTACCACAAATCAAGTGAAACAAAGAT
>JAUXEM010000246.1 GCA_030620515.1 Salinivirgaceae bacterium | reverse complement strand
TAATTCGTTCGCTGTGTAAAGAAAAAAAAAAAACGATTGTTACCAAATTTAACATTAAAATAAATTGACAAATAATTATTAACGGGCTGCTATTATATGCTGTTGTTGAGTTTTTGGGTAAATATGATTTTTGTCAGGGTTTATTGGTCAATAGTTTATTATAACGGTAGCAATAAATTTACATGCAAGAAACGTGTAGGTAAATGTGGCAGAAATATGGATTTGAGGCGCAAAAACATTTCGGTAATTAGTTAAACCTTTCCCTCCCACTCTTTGTAGAACTCTTTTAAATAGGTCTCCATAAATTTATGTCTTTGCTGTGCTATTTGTTTGCCAGTATCGGTATTCATTAAAACAGAAACGAATAGCCAAAGTTTAACAAAATAGGAAAAGCACTTTGTTGGTAAAGTTTGGTTTCTCCATCTGTCTCTTTAAAAAACAGATAGTAAGCATTTTGTCTGTTGTAAGCATTGTAAACACCAACAGTCCATTTACTAACACCGTTTTTCTTTTTCTTGGTATAGTTTAATCCTATATCTAGCTTATGATATGCCGGCATTCGGTATGCATTTTTGTTTGAGTATATATGAACATCCTCCATAATATGTTGGTTTTCACTATTTGAATCGGAGTAATCGAAAGTATAAAGTTGGTATTTGCCAGTAGGTAATGTAATTGCATGTCCTGTGTGATACACCCATGTTCCAGAAAGATTGAGTTTTTCGCTTATATCGTAGTTTAGCGTAATAGAAAAATCGTGTCGTTGGTCGTATTTAAACGGAAAGTAGTTGCCATTATCAATATTTTCAAAACTACGTTCGCTTTTCGACAAAGTATATCCAATCCATCCTGTAGTACGACCCATATTTTTTTTAACTAAAAATTCAAGTCCGATTACCCTGCCTTTACCTTCTTTCTCAATCTTATTTTCCCATGTTTGCGATGTTCCAAACAACAAAATGCCCTCTTTATATTCAATAAGATTATTTAGAGTTTTGTGATATGCCTCAATGCTAAATTCATAATTTAACTTGGTTGTATGCGCTATGCCAATGGTTAATTGCTTAGATTTTTCAGGTTTAACATTTTTAGTTGCAGGAAGCCATAAATCGGTTGGTAAACCAGTGTTTGAGTTGGTTAATAAATGAATATTTTGTTGCATCATACAATAAGATGCTTTTAAAGCCCACAAGTTATAAATTTTATAATTAGCAATAATTCTTGGTTGGATGGATAAAAAAGTCTTGTTTTCCACAAAATAGCTTTCAGCTCTAACACCGGCATTTACCGATAAATTTTTTAATAGTTGATAAACAAATTCTGCATATACAGCTATTTCATCTGTATTTAATTCGTTTGCAACATCAGGAGATATAATATTTGAATCGCCAAGCGATTGTGAATATGATATGTGAGAAGGAGTAAAAAAGTGTTTTATGTATTTACCACCTATTCTAAATTTATTTCCACTAATAGGAATTTCACAATCAGATTTTAATATTATGTCGTTTACCGTTGATTGCAAAGAAAATTCATCGCTTAATACAGTGTTATCTGTTAAATTAGTTTGCTTGTATAAATTATTGTTTTGGTAATTGTACTTAGTATAGGCAAGAGTTAAGTTGTTAAAT
Organism: Salinivirgaceae bacterium; assembly: GCA_030620515.1. Classification (GTDB taxonomy): domain Bacteria; phylum Bacteroidota; class Bacteroidia; order Bacteroidales; family SZUA-534; genus JAUXEM01. The sequence continues at coordinate 3,230 of JAUXEM010000246.1, read as the reverse complement.
ACTTTGCCTGAAAACACGTGATACCAACGTAAGCTAGCAGCACTATTCCCCCATTTCAATTCCGATTTTGAATCATAGGAATACTCGCTCATTACTTCATTTTCTTTCTCTTTATAATAGTATTTATCTCTGCCATGATAAACACTAACAAACAGCCTATTATTAGGCGATAAAATATAGTTTGCCTTAAAATTTATATCATAAAATGTATAACCTGTATTGTAAGGGTTGTTTACTAAGCGGTTAAATAGGTAGGAGTATATATCAAGGTTACTTCTCCTTAGAGAGAAAGCAAAAGAAGACTTGTCTTTTATAATAGGACCCTCAATAAAAAACTTGCTTAAAATAAGACTAAAGCCAATTTCGCCTTTGTATTTATATAAATTACCGTCTCTGTTTCTAACATCAATTACCGATGAAACTCGTCCACCGTACCGTGCCGGAAAACCACCTTTGTAAAGTTCAATACTTTTAACCATTGATGGGTCAAAAACGGAATACAGCCCTCCTAAATGAGTAACATTATAAAGCGGAACATCATCGAGTAAAAATAGGTTTTGGTCGGGTGTGCCGCCACGTACAAATAAGCCACTATTTCCTTCTGAACCTGATTGTACACCAGGCATTAACTGATAGGCTTTTAAAATATTTGCTTCGCCCGATATGCTAGGTAGGTTTCTTATTTGTTTTATGGGAATCTCAATTTTGCTTATTTCTGTTCTATCCTCAATTTTTGAGCTGGCAAAAACACTAACTTCATCAATTTCTTCGCCCGACTTTAATTTAAAATTAATAGTAGTGTCGTTGTTCGGTTTAATAGTTATATACTTTGTTTTATAACCAATAAATGAACATTGAAGCACGCATTTTTCATTTGCACTAACTGTTAATGTATAAAAGCCAAATTTGTTAGATGCGTTTCCAATTAAATTTATTGTATCGACAATGGTTGCACCTATAAGCTGTTCGCCCGTTTGTTGGTTACTTACATTACCGCTTATGGTTACATTTTGAGCATTTAGGCTAGTTATGCAACTTATTAAAAGGTAAAGAGCAAAAAGGAATTTTGTCATTCTGTTTACTATTTCTCTAAATAAATTATTTCTCTTGTACTTTCTTGGTAACCAGCAAATATGCCAAAGCCATTTTCAATATTTGTGTACATATTTTGGGGTTCTCCTTTGTATAATATATCAAAAAAGTCGCCCCCAACTTGCTGATTATATGCATGGCGCGTATAGTATTTGCGATATAAGTAGTACGATTTGCTTACAGACCTTAAGCCAACATAATATTTTTTAGTTGCATCATTATAAAATCCATTAATTCCAATAATTTTTAAAGTGTATAATTCTCCATCAAATAATTCATCAGAGAAATATACACTTGTAGGGAAATAGTCTAAATCTCCCTCGTTTAACAAAACCTTATCTGTTTGATTATAGTCATAAGAATTATATTGTGAAGTATGTAGTTCGTAATAATTTTTTTCGTTTGGAGGGTCATTAAAGCTTACTTGCATTTCCCCATAGGCATCACCATACTCATCTACTCCAGCAGGGAATACATTTTTTAAATTTGTAATACTTACTAGTTGAGGTAGAGAGTCAGTGGCTAAAGTATTCGGAAAAACAGCTGAGGATATTTCAATTTTATATTTGGCTTTTGAATGCGGATATATTTTGGTTTTAATAATTAAAGATGTACTTAAAGTATCTAATATTAAAATACCATTCTTGTATAGCTCTAAATTAATTTCGTTGTTAACAGTATCATACAAATTATATATGCTTGCTGAAGAAGAAAGATAGAACTCAAACGCTTTTTTAGGGCTGTAAATACAGTTTACTACCTGCAACGATTCATTTTTAAATTCCATTTCAATTTCTTTAGAGCAAGAATGAAAAATTGAAATACCTATTCCTAGAATAATTGTGTGAATTATAGTATGCCAATATTGGAATAATATAATCTTAAAGTTTGAACACATTATTTTGTTAAATATTGTTTTAAGCCTGACGAACCACCATTTCGTGTTACATTCCAATTGTACGAAGTAAATTTTGGTGGGTAATATTTCTCATAATTATTGTAAGGGCTAGGATCAGAGCAATATACAATAAAATAGCTACGATATGGTGCTGATGAGCCTGTATTAGGGTTAATGCTTGCTTTCAAATAAGATGCATTACATTGTTTCGACCAAGAATTACTGTATAGTTGCTTATTACTAAAAACATTTATGTCCCATGCACCATTAACCCATATTTTAGTTGCTTTATATTTCCATTTTCTTCTCCAATTCCTTTCTTGACATTGAACATACACCTCATGATAAAATTGATAACCCGGTCTTGTATTAGAGGAAATATAGTATTTTACATCTAAGAATAATCTAAGGCGAATTCTTTTTTCTCTTTTTTTTCCACCCCCACTACTTTTCCAAGAATACTTATTATTACCAGCAACTACTCCAATATAACCAGGACATCCATTATAAGTTTTTAGTGTGTTGTTTTTATTCTGTACAAGAATATCTTCAGTTTCAATAGTTTCTGATGTATTCATTAATAATTCAACTTTTGTAAAGTTATTGTACTTTAAACTTTTAAAATATTTATCGGTTACTTGGTATAAAGTATCGCCAATAACATACAATCCATCCTCATTTATAAAATCAATAAAGGATATACTAAATACAGAATAGTCCCAATATTCATCGTCGGTTCCTTCATTAATTATACTAATAACTCCTTTGTTAAGGTATTTATTGTAAACTGAAGAGTGAAATACTGATTCATCAATACTATCTATGTTCTTATCATTATATTTTGAAGCGCATAGTTCATCGTGTTCATTTTCTGCTTTTATAATTTCAGAAACTATTCGTCTTTGAGACTTAAAGCCAACAGTTTCTTCCCATATTAGTCTATCTTCATCACTTAGGTTTGCTATTCCATCAATTGTTTTATCGAAGGCTTCAAGCGTATTGAAGACTAAAATACCATTGTTTACACTATAGCCACCATCTTCTGAAGGAGAAATACTATCATTTTTGCTAACAACTTCTTCTTTCTCGCAAGAGTGAAAAACAAATGCTGCAAATACTAATGCCAAGGGCATAATTATTAAAATTATTTTCTTCATTTTTGTATAAGTTTTATTAGTGGCCTCATCCTGTAACATTTTTTGCCGAATGTAATTTAATAGGATGGGGCTTTTTAATTAGC
>JAUXEM010000282.1 GCA_030620515.1 Salinivirgaceae bacterium | reverse complement strand
CATATAGTAAAAATCAAGGTTCCTTTCAATGTCTTTTAATTAAAAGCCATAAAAACAAAGTTATCAGTAGCTTTTATGGAAACAATTATGATACTGAAATTTACTACGATAATGGAAATAAAGTGAACCTTTTTGGGAAAGCTCGAGATATTATTTATTTAGAAAATAATAATTTATTACAGTTCTATAAAGGCATTTATATAGTCGATAAAAAGTCTGGAAAAAGAATAAAATTGAGTACTTATAAGGAATTCTCTAATATATATGTAACACTTCAAGTATCTAAAGATGTTATATGGTTGGGAACAGATAAAGGATTATTTAAGTTTTCTATTAAATCGGAAAAAATATCAAAAATTGATTTCTCCCCATTGCTTAGAGCAAGGATAAATACAATAATAAAAGATTCGAATAATATTGCTTGGATTGGAACAAAGGGCTCAGGGCTACTTAAGTTTGAAGGCGAAAAGGTAAGTCAGATAACAGCAAGAGAAGGTATTCCTGATAATTCAGTAAATCAAATTATAAAAAAGGACAGTATTTTATGGTTGGGTACAAATAAAGGAATAGGGAAAATAAATTTAAACAAATCAGATATATTAAATACAAGCAAAAACAAGAAAGATTGTGCAATTAATGTAGAACACTATACTCGTTCCAATGGCTTACTCAACAATGAAATTTATGATATTGCCATAGATGAAACAAATATATACGTAGCTACAAATAAAGGTTTGAGCTATTTTAACCAAGATTTATCGGGAACAAATAAATATGCACCACCAATTTATATAAATGGTGTGAAAATAATGAATCGTGATACTGTTTTGCTTAACACCTATAGCTTAAAGCATAATCAAAATTATATTCAGTTTAATTTTGTTGGCTTAAGTTACAAAAGAGAAAAAGCCTTAAAATACAAATACATTTTAGAGGGAGTTAATAATCATTGGATGGAAACCAAAAATAGATCTGTGCAATATCCAATGCTACCGCCTGGGACTTATACTTTTAAAGTAAAAGCTATTAATACATCGGGTATAGAGAGCGAAAACTTTAGCCATGTAAAAATCAAAATTAGCAAGGCATACTATCAAACTTTATTATTTAAACTAGGAATAATTGCAATTGTACTAATTATTGTTTTGTCCGTTTTTTCATATATTTTTTATATTAAATTAAGAGAAGTAAAAAAAAGAAACACGGTAATTGCAGAACTTAATACGTTTAGACAGAAAGCGCTGAGTGCACAAATGAATCCACATTTTATCTATAACTCGTTAAACTCTGTACAAAGCTACATTCTTAAGAACGATATAGAATTATCAAGTAGTTATTTGTCGAAATTTGGCAGTTTAATGCGGCGAATTTTAGAAAACTCTCAAAATGCATTAATTCCTTTACACGAAGAACTTGAAGCTCTTAAATTATACGTGGACATGGAATTAATACGGTTTCGTAATAGTTTTAACTTTCATTTGCGTGTAGATGATAATATTGATATAGACAACATTAAAGTTCCGCCACTTATTATTCAGCCATATGTAGAAAATGCAATTCATCATGGCTTAAGATTAAAAGAAGGAGAAAAGAATTTGAGTATAGATATTTTGAATCAAGACAATAAATTTTGCATTTTTATTGAAGATAATGGAATTGGCAGAAAACAATCTCAAATCATAAGACAGAATTCAAAGGGTAGATCAAAATCATTTGGAACCGAAATTACAGACAAAAGACTCAACCTGTTTAAAGAAATATACAAGAACGAAGTTACGATTAACATTGTAGATATAGATGATGGCAAAGCGGATGGTAAGAAAGGAACAAGGGTGGAAATATTTATAATAAATCCGATATCAAAAAGACAAAACTAAAATTCATGAAACTAAAAGTAATTATTATTGATGACGAGCCTGATGCAATAGATGCTTTGGAAAGTATTATAAATATTAATGAGCTGGAATATGAACTAGTTGCTAAAACTACCAATCCGCTCGATGCCATAGGCTTAATAAAAGAACATGAGCCTGATGTTGTTTTTCTTGATATTGAGATGCCACAGTTAAATGGATTTCAATTATTAGAGAGTTTATCTGAAATTAATTTTGAGGTAATTTTTGTAACTGCATATGAGAATTATGCCATTAAAGCCATTAAAGAAAATGCCATTGATTATATATTAAAACCTGTAAATATTCCAGAGGTTTTAGGGGCACTGGAGAAAGTGAGAAAGAAGAGACTAAAAGAACATAAAACAAAATCCAATTACAACAAACTGCTTAAGGATATTGATACGCATAGATTTAATAAATTAAGAATTGCTACATCCAACGGTTTTGAACTGATTGATGTTGATGATTTAATTTCTTTAGAAGCAGACGGATCATACACTACTGCTGTGTTCAAAAATAGAGACAACCTGATTATCTCAAAGTCAATAAGACATGTGGAGTCCCTGCTTGATACAAATTTATTTTTTAGGGTTCATAGAACTTTTATAGTGAATATTACTCACGTTATTAGATTCGATAGAGATAATTATTCATTGACAATGTGTAACAATCAAGTTATTCCTGTTTCAACGCGACGATATAATACATTTGTTACTTTTTTAGAAACTCAAGAGGAATAGAGCTGTAGAATAAATATCCTCAAGACATGCCTCAAAAAAATAAACGAGGCAGGCCCATGAGGCATTAAAATTCAAAAAATAAATTTTAAACCTGCCTAAAGGTAAACCCGAATAAGTCAGCCTGCCTAGTCGGCAGACAGGGCGGGTCTCAAAACAAAAAAAACCTAGTGTTCAAGCCCTGCTCTGAAAAAAAACCCCGACTTCAAATAGTAATGCCGATAACCTGTGCCTAAGTTAATACGGCACAGGTTATCGGCATTAACCACTAAGCCTACTCTGAAAAGTCATCTGATGAATATATTTATAAAAACCACAAAAGCTGGCATCTTATAATCAGTCAATTACAAATTCATCGGATGACTAAATACTTTCAATAGGCCCCAGTATACGATACGGATTGCTTCACTACACTCGCAATGACTACTACAAAACAGTATCGAGCAATGAAGCATAAAAAAACCTGCAAGCCATTTGAGCTTGCAGGTTCAATTAAAATATATATATATACTAAAGTTTAGTACTTAAAAAAACTTAATTGGCAATGGCTTTTACAATTCCATGAGAAGAACCTTTATAATCTCCAGAAATAATCAAATCCATATCTATAGTTTTAGCAACACTGTTAACATCGGCTAAGCCTACATCACTTGTAGTACTAAACAAAGCACGATGCTTTCCTGTTTGGGAATTATAACAATGTATCCCTTCGCCAATAAATGAATAAACAAGACCTAAACCCTTTATGTTATTGATGGAGCGAATTGTTTCCGAAAAAGGTTTCACCAATTGAGGAGATGAATCATCTGTAGCCACTTTATACAAAGAAGAGCCTCGAGCAAAAAAAATAGAATCATTACAATACTCAGGATAATTCACAGAACCACTACTAATGGAAGTAAACTTGTAAGAATAAGTAGGGTCATTTATTTTTAGCTTTATTATTTTAAAATCAACATCCGTTGTATATAAGTGCCCCGAATCATCTATAGAAAGCCCTTCTTGCCAACGTTTAACAGCACTATTTTCACCGGTATGAATCAAGGTATCTATAACGTAGGTATCCTGCTTCATAAAT
>JAUXEM010000159.1 GCA_030620515.1 Salinivirgaceae bacterium | reverse complement strand
ATTTCCTGTACCTATATCTGCTGTTGCGTCAACTATTCTTAAACTGTAAGCATCAGTTTTCGTTAAAGCCCAATCGTCAGTAGTATATTCGCTATGAATATTATGACAGGTATAACAATTTGTAGGTGTGGGGTTAGAAATTGTTGCAGCAGTTACATCAGTTTTGCTTGCCATTACCTCTAAAAAACCTTGACTAGTATGACATGGTGCACATTCCGGAGAATTACGCTCAAACGCAGTTCCTGTTGCATGTACTGAGGCATTATACTGAACCTCTTCAGACACAATAACTTGATCGTTATTATGACACTGCGAGCATGTAGCTACACCGCTTTCTCCATTTGAACCATCAATTCCGTTTGTACCATCGGTACCATTGGCACCTGCCGGGCCTTCCGGGCCTTCGCAACTAACTATGAATGCCATAGCAACTATTGCCAAGACACTTAATAAATTTGTATAAACTTTTTTCATATTAAATTGTTTTTAGTTTCATTTTAAAATTACGAAAAGCTTAAGTGCTAGAAGAGGTAGTTACCTTAAAGAATACCTCATGTTCAATTGTTTGTTTATAAATAATAAAAACATTAGTATCAATTGCATTGTTGATATAAATCAACTATATTATATGTACGATTACTAATAGTTTAAATACTTTTAGGCATGATAAAAGATAATGTGAGTACTTGTCGAAATTGTCCTTTCAGTTGGCAAAACTTTAAGAATTTAACTGAAGAAGAACTCGATTTAGTAAATAGCAACCGTTCAGAAGCTCGCTTTAAACATGGCGAAATAATCTTCAAACAAGGAAGTCCATCGTCAAATGCTATCTTTTTATCGCATGGTTTAGCTAAAATATATATGGAAGGATACGATGGTAAAAACATTATTCTTTCTATTGCAGCGCCTGGAAGACTTATTGCCGGACCTGGGGTATATGTAGATAATAGACATCACTACTCCTTAGCAGCTTTAACTGATGTAACAGCTTGCTTTGTTGACATCTCGGTTTTAAAAAGCTTAGTTCATAAAAATAGTTTATTTGCAGAGGGCTATCTTAAAGATATTAGTGGCAAATCGTTAGGGAATTTTAATAAACTGGTAAGTTTTACGCAAAAAAAGATGCATGGTAGGCTTGCCGAAGGAATTGTTCATTTGTCTGAAGAAATTTTTGAGTCTTCCTCTTTTAAATGTATTTTGTCGAGACAAGAACTTGGCGAATTTACTGGTATGACAAAAGAAAGTATTGTTAGACTATTAAAAGAGTTTCATGACGATGGTATATTAAATACCGATAATGGTTGTATTGAAGTATTAGATATGCCAAAACTTAAAAAGATTATGGTGTCAGGATAAAAAATTAAATATTTACATAATAGATTGTTAGATTTTAGACTTGTCGGCAGCAGGCAGGTATTAGATGCTAGAACTATCTGTAGTAGGCAGACAAAAAATACATTTAATTGATATTTAAACAATTAATTCAGTATTCGTCTTTTTACACTAACCTTTCTATCAGCGCATTACAAAAATACAAAGAACTATTGAATAAATTATAAATTAAACTAAAAGTATACTTTATTGTTGAAATGCTTTAGACTAAACTAAATATCGTATGAAAAATATTTTTAACTTTCTATTTTCACCTATTTTACTTGCAACATTGCTTTTCCTTTCAGCCTTTTTTATGGCCTTAGCAACTTTCCTTGAGAATGATCATGGTGCTGCATTTTCATATGCAACAGTATATAATGCATGGTGGTTCGAATTACTTTTAGTACTATTAACTATTAATTTACTAGGTCGTATTATAACTCGCAAACTATACACAAAAAAGAAACTACCAGTTTTTTTATTCCATTTTGCTTTATCAATAATGCTTATTGGAGCAGGGCTAACAAGATATATTGGATACGAAGGAATTATGCATATTCGTGAAGGTGAATCTTCGTCCTCTATAGCTTTGCAAGAAAGTGGATTTGATATTAAAGTAAGCAATAATTCAGGATTGGCTCTACAATATTTTATTAAAAAAGATTTTAATGAGCTGCAATCAGTAAACAAAACCTATTCAGTTGGCAATAAAAAACTAAATGTAATAGTAAAAAACTATTATGAAAATGCTCACCCAAAGGCAATACCAAACCCTGCTGGAAAAATAGTAATAGGCTTTATTGCATCTGGAAATGGTTATAGAGGTTTAAACTATATAGAATATGGAAAAACAATGACCATTGGCAATATTACTTTTGCTTTTAATAATAATACAGCTAATGCTGATTTTAACTTTACGCTTATAAACGATAGTATCTTTTTAAAATCGAGCGAAGCAATATTTGTTAAAAATAACGATAATACAAAAAGTATTGTAAACGAATACATAGCAATAAATAAGGGGCAACTTTACCAAACACAAGACCTTAATATTGTAGTCCAAAAAATATTTCCTGAAGCTACTATTATTGCTCAAGCTATAGCTTCTAAAGATGAATCAGCACAACCTGCCATTGAACTTGAACTAACAATAGATAAGCAAAGTAAAACTATTTACCTGTGGCCAAACAGTATTGAAAGTACTGAACTAAGCGAATTGCAAATTACAACTAGTTTTGGTAAAAGAAATATTGTTTTACCATTTGAAATACATTTAGATAGATTTGAGATTGAGCGCTATCCGGGCTCAAATAGTCCATCGTCGTTTAGTAGTTATGTTACTATTAAAGAACAAGGAAAAGAAGCTAGACCTTTTCATATATATATGAATAATATTCTTAAACTAAACGGCTATCGTTTTTTTCAATCTAGTTACGATCAAGATGAGAAAGGCACAATTCTATCAGTTAGTTATGACATTTGGGGAACTACAGTAACCTATGTAGGTTATTTCTTACTTTTCTTAGGAATGCTATTAGCGTTAATTAGCAAGAATAGCTTTTTTAGAAATACCAGCAAATTAATTAAACAACTAGTCATTTTATTTGGAATTATTACTCTTACAACTAGCTCTTCTGTTTTTGGGCAAGATGCAGCTGACTTAAAAGCAAACGTTGTGGATGCTAAGCATGCCGAAGAATTTGGAAAGCTACTAATTCAAAACAATAAAGGAAGAACAGAGCCTATTTATACTTTAGCATCTGAAATAGTAAGGAAACTATCGCGCGCTGAAAATTTATACGGCTTAACTCCTGTTCAAACTTTTATAGAGTTGAATATTAATCCAGAGCAATGGAGTCAGATTCCACTTATTAAAATATCAAATAACGAGCTTCGGAAATTTCTGGGAATAAAATCAAAATACGCCGCATATTCAGATTTCATTACCGCTGATGGCAGATACAAATTACAAAAAATTGTTGGTGAATCGTACGCTAAACCACCCATAAAACGCAATAAGTTCGATAAAGAAATATTGAAAGCTGATGAAAAAATAAATATATGCTACTCTTTATTTATTGGTAACTATTTAAAAGTTTTCCCTCAACAAGATAGTACACAAACAGCTTGGTTAGCACCTAACGAAGCATACAAATTTGCGAAAGTAGCGGATGATTCCACTTTTTTAAGAAACATAATGCAAACTTATTTTCAAGAGTTAGTAAATGCTAAAAGCCATGGAGGATATAAACAAGCTATGATTTATCTGAAAGGCATTAGCAAATATCAACAGAAATATGCTACTTACAATTTACCATCTGATTTTCATATAAAAACAGAAGTGTTATATTATAAATGGAATATATTTAAAAATCTATTTCCTTTTTATGCTCTATTGGGTTTTGTGTTTTTAATATTACTAATTACATCTATTATTAAAGGGATATCTTTACCTGAATGGCTTAAGAAAAGTTTTTTTATAACAATTTTTATTGCTTTTATAATTCACACTTTAGGCATTGCCGCCAGATGGTACATATCAGGGCATGCGCCAATGAGTAATGGTTATGAGTCGATGATATTTATTTCGTGGGTAACAATACTTGCTGGTTTTATTTTTAGTAAAAGATCATCATTTGCTCTTTCAGCCACAACGGTACTTGCGGGCATGACACTTATGGTTGCTAACCTTAGTTTTATGGATCCACAAATTACAAATTTGGTTCCTGTGCTTAAATCCTATTGGTTAACTCTGCATGTTTCAATTATTACAGGTAGTTATTCTTTTTTAGGACTAGGTGCTATTGTAGGTATAATAAACCAAATATTATTTATTGCACGAAATAAGAGAAATGCGAACAGAATTAATGAAACATTACAAAGCTTAACTGCGCTAAATCACCAAACACTGATAGTAGGTTTATACTTTTTAACCATAGGAACATTTTTAGGTGCTATTTGGGCGAACGAATCGTGGGGCAGATATTGGGGCTGGGATCCAAAAGAAACATGGTCGTTAATAACAATTATTGTCTATACCTTTGTTACTCATGCAAGAATGATTCCTGGATTTAAAGGCATATTTGCCTTCAATATACTTTCGCTATATGGCTTTTCATCAGTATTAATGACATATTTTGGTGTAAATTACTATTTGTCAGGTATGCACTCATATGGTAGTGGAGATCCAGTACCTGTGCCAACCTTTGTGTACTACAGCATAGCAATACTACTTACCTTATCTATATTTGCTTGGCGTAAGTATAAAAATAATTTATAGTTAAAGTAAATATCCTCGGGGCATTAAAGTTCAAAAAACAAATTTCAAATCTGCGTAAAGGTAAACCTGTAGCAGACAGGGATGGTTTCCAAAAAAAGACAAGGATAGCCTCGGGGAACCTGTCTGACGTTGAGCTTGGCAGATGGGTTAGATTCAAAGAAAATAAACCTATAAGACAACTGTTAACCGAATAGTTATCTTATAGGTTACGAACAAAAAATGCTCGTTTTCATTCTATTTATTAACAATTACAACACTCTTGCTTACTATTGATGTATTAGTTGTTATTTTAAGTATATATGTTCCTTTAGAATAGTTACTTAAATCGATACTCAATTGACTTTTATTAGCATTTTCTGTTTGTATCTTTTTACCATAAATATTAAATACTTCTATTTTTTTAATACTCTTGCCACTTACTAAAAATTTACCTGTAGTTGGGTTTGGATATAATACAATGTCTTTACTTACATTATCATTAACACCAACATAAGGGTCTATTTGTACTGTAAAGCTACAGTTATTTGTATTTCCGCTATTGTCGGTAACTGTCCAAGTAATTGCATGAGTTCCTATTGCAAATGTTTCACCATTTAGGCTAGCTAATGTGTTTATGTTGTTTGTAATATTAGCTATCGTACAATTATCGTTAGTTACAGTAGTGTCTAATTCTGTTCCAACAACCGTATATTCTGTTTGCCCAAGCGTTAATGTTCTAAGCTGATTTGCAATACAGGTAATTATTGGGTTTATATTATCTACTACTGTTATTGCTACAGTTATAATATCGGTATTGCCCGATTCATCTGTTAATGATACATCTACATTTACCGGTGTTCCTATATTTGAGCAATCAAAACTTGTTTGACTTAGCGTAGTATCTGCAATTGTACAATTATCAGTTGCGCTTATTACAACATTTAAAGCTGTAATTGTTGCTGTGCCTGCTTCGTTTAATTGTGCTATGTAATTTTGAACTGCAAGAACAGGCTTTGTGAATTCCACAATACAATTACACTCTTCGGTTTGTGAATATCCTTGCCATGCTAAAAATGGATAAGCACCGTTTTCACTTGCATTCATACCCCAAATATCATCTGTTCCGTTAGTGGTTTCATGATTAAAATCCCATGAAGCTTCGGCACCATCTACGTATGTACATAATGTTTGCATTTGGGCAGTTGTTTTGCCTGTACCACCATAACTCCATGATAGTCCTGAGGTTTCGGTGTCCCAAAAAGAGTTTATACAGATTGAGTTTGAGTTGCCTGATGCAATAAGTCCACCAATTCCTCCGAAGCCAGATATTCTGCTAACAGCACCCGTACTATAACAATTCTCTACTTTTGCACCGTTGTAATTCATTCCTAGCAAACCTCCAACATTATTATCTGTTCCTGTTACATTACCCGTGCTATAACAATTTTGTATAATTGAATTTGCACTGTAATTTACTCCTACTAATCCTCCGGTTCTTTGGTTAGTCCATGTTCCTGTATTGCTTACGTCTGCTGTGCTATAGCAATTAGATATGGTAGAATATCTGTTATGGCCAACAAGACCGGCAATATCGTAAAAATTACCACTTACAACTCCTGTACTATAGCAGTTGTTTATGTTTGATGATGTATGTACTATACCTGCTAATGCACCAACTTGGGCATGGCCTATAATATTAACATTAGTAAGTCCTAAATTATTTATTGTAGCACCATATGTTATGCCAAATAAACCTATGTAATTAAGTTTGATTCTGTTAATAAACAGAGAGTCAATTGTGTAACTCTGTCCGTTATATGCACCTGTAAATTTAGTTGTACTATTTGCAATTGGCTTAAAGCCTAGAGTATCGCTGCCAACAACATTCCAGTTTTTAGTATCGCTTGCATTAATATTTGCAGTTTGCACAAAATGCTTATCCCATACGCTGTCGGTATTTGCCAACCAGCGCAATTCACAAAGTGTAGATATTTGGTATGGGTCGGCTTGGGTTCCTGTTCCCATTACAGTTGATGGTAATGCTATTAAAGTTTGCCATGTTAAGTAGGGGTACGAGTTACAAACCATGTTCCAATAATCGTTAGTTCCGGCATCATCGTTTTCTGTTCCTAAAAAATCCCATGCAGCATCTAAGCCTGTAGTTGCAGTACTTGTAAAAGTTGCAATATCTTTCATTTCGGCAGTTGTTTTGCCTATGCCGCCTGCACTTGTTGTTTGCCCCGATGTTTCTGTATCCCAAAAAGAGTTGCTTACTGTAGAATTATCATTATAACCTACTAAACCACCAACGTTACTATTACCACTAACCGCCCCGATACTGTAAACATAGTTAATTGTAGAAACGCCACGATTAGACCCCACAAGCCCTCCAACTTTATGACTACCAATAACTTTACCTATACTATAACTATTGTTAACCGTAGCTGCATGATTTACACCCACAAGTCCTCCTACAACCTGATAACCCTCAACTACAACTTCACTGTAACTATTACTTATCACAGATGAGTTATAATTATAACCCACAAGACCTCCTACTTCTTGACTAGACCCTTTAACACTAACTATGCCCGTACTGTAACAATGATTCAGTGACGATCTAGAATTCATCCCTATAAGTCCTCCTGTTCTATTTATGCCTAAAATATCAATATTAGTAACACCTACGTTGTTAATTGCAGCATCAGTTACATAACCAAATAATCCAATATAATCTGAAGAACGGTTTATAAATAAAGAATCAATAACATATCCTTTCCCGTTATATGTACCTGTAAATTTAATAGCTTCATTTCCAATTGGCAAAAACCCTTTTTTGCTATCCCAATTTCTAGTACTAGCTGCATTTATGTTTGCTGTTTGAATATAATGCTTGTCCCAAACTGTATCGGTAGCCGATAACCATTTTAAATTACATAAGGTAGCAATTTTATATGGGTCGCTAGTAGTTCCTGCGCCTTCAGGTGGGCAACATTCTTCGGTATTGGAATATGCTTGCCACGCCAAAAACGGATAACTACCATTTTCGCTTGCATTCATACCCCAAATATCTTCGGTTCCGTTGGCTGTTTCGCCCATAAAATCCCAAGCGTTATCGATATAAACACATGGCATTTGCATTTCAATAGTTGTTTTACCTGTGCCGCTTGCACTTGTTCCTTGCCCCGATGTTTGGGTGTCCCAAAAAGAGTTGTTTGTTGTTGCACCGTTGACAACACCTCCAATTAATCCACCAATATTAGCTTCACTTCCTGTAACTAGTCCTGTACTATAGCAATTAGTTACTATTATATTACTGATTTCCCCAACAAAACCACCAACATCATGTGTCCCATTTACATTACCTGTACTATAAGAATTACTAATAGAAGAAGTGTTTCGTCCTACGAGTCCGCCAACAAATGACGATCCGTTTACATTGCTGGTGCTATAACAATTAATAATTTCCGATGAAAAGGCATTTCCGACTAATCCTCCTGCACGGCTACCATTGGTGACTGTTCCTGTGCTATAACTATTCATAATTATTGAAGTATAACTACTACCCGAACATCTAAGTTCCCCAACTAAACCTCCGCTATATGACCCTGTTACTAGGCAATCGCTGTAACAGTAATTTATAGTTGAATTAGCGCTTACTCCAATTAGTCCACCAGAGTATCCGTTAATTGCCGTATAATCCTTAATTAATCCACTACTGTTACTATAGCTTATTGTTGAAGATTCTATCCAACCTATAAGTGCTCCTTTAAAATATTGGCCTGATATATCAACATCTAATAGTTTTACACTATCAATTTTAGCGTCAGTTGCATAACCAAACAATCCGATATAATCTGAAGAACGATTTATAAATAAAGAATCAATACTATAACCTTTTCCGTTATATTCTCCTGCGAAATTCAAAGACTCATTTCCTATGGGAGAAAATCCAGCTCCAGTATCCCAATTTTTTGTATCTACAGCATTTATATATGCTGTTTGGATATAATGTTTATCCCACTCTGCTGAGTTTTGGCTAAGCCAATACAAATTATCGAGTGTGGTAATTTCGTATGGGTTAACACTTGTTCCATCTCCGTTTGCAGGAGCTGTTGCTGTTTGTGTTTTTGCTGTAAATACATTTATTAGAAGCATTAGTGCTATTAATAGTAGGTTTGTTTTCATAATATTTTTTTTTTATAATTTACATTTTAACTTTATGAAAATTAGTGATGTTTTTCCTTAAAGACAGAAAGATGCGTAAAATTAATAAATCCTTATATGTCAATATTTGTTATGCTTATTTTATGAGTATAAATATTAATCATTAAT
>JAUXEM010000102.1 GCA_030620515.1 Salinivirgaceae bacterium | reverse complement strand
TTTCGCCCTTTTAAAGATTTTACTCGCATTAGCATATTAAATACCTATTTGGTAACCATGACTTTTTTAATTCACTTACCAAAAAGGGTATTAAAAAAGCTCAAAAAAAAAAGTCTAAAAACAATCATTAAAGAAGATATACTTGGCTCAAAAGAGTCGGATATAAAAATTGCACAAGCTATTGGTTTTGGTATTTTCATGGGAATATTTCCGGTTTGGGGTTATCAGCTTATTATTGGATTTACTTTGGCACATATTTTAAAGCTGAACAAAAGCATATTCTTTATTGCGGCTAATATTAGCATTCCTCCATTGATTCCTTTTGTATTGTTTGCAAGCTATATTACTGGTGGTTACATTTTACCAGATGGTATTATAAATCTTGAATTTTCACAAAACATTTCATTTACCACAGTGTTTTCATCGCTTAAGCAATATTTAATAGGAGCAGTATCATTAGCTATTGTAGCGGGTATTTCAAGTACGTTATTTTCGTACATAATTTTAAGTTTATTTAGAAAGAAAAAATAATATTAATAGATGCAAGGATTCTTTACCTCAATATATAAACTGTTCACCAATAATAAATTATACTTAGTAGTTTATCTTTTGGCAATACTGCTATTTTCAGGATTTTTTGGTTCAAAGTTGAAGTTTCATGAAGATATTTCATCTATTATTCCTGCCGATAAGCGAATAGACCAAATTAACATGGTTCTGAATCAATCTAAATTTGCCGACCAAATTATCTTTAATTTCTCAAGTAAAGATTCATCTGATGTGATTCCAGATTCTTTACTCCTTTATGCAAAACAGATTAGCCAAATTTTAGAAGCCGATACTCAATTTGTTGAACAAGTAATGCTAAGTGTTGCAGGCAATGTTTACGGACAGCTACATGCTTTTTTCTACAATAATTTACCTTTCTATTTAAGCGATGATGATTATAAAGAACTTGCTGAAAGAGTTAGTTCTGAAGGTATTGAAACTAGTTTGAAGAAAGGTTTTAAATCGCTAATTTCACCAGCTGGTATAGCCACTCGAAAATACATATTTAAAGACCCATTAAATATAGTTCCATTTGCTTTAAAGCGACTAGAGAATTTTCAGGTTGACGATAATTTTGAGCTATACCAATCAAGTATTTTCACAAAAGACAAAAAACATTTACTGGTTTTTCTCGATCCAGTTTATCAGGCAAGCAACACGCAGCAAAATTCCTATTTAATTGAGAAAATTGATTCGGTATTACAATCGGTAATTCCTATTGAATCAAAAGTTCAGGTAGAATATTATGGAGGTACAGCTGTGGCAGTGGCAAATGCAAAAGTTATTAAAACCGATATAATTTACACCGTTTCAATTGCAGCTCTGGTTCTATTACTATTCTTCTTTATACTTTTCAGGCAAATAAAAGTGTTTGTACTCATGTTTGTTCCTGTGGCATTGGGTGCCGGAGTAGCCTTGGCTTTTTTAGCCATTTTTAAAGGAGAAATATCAGCAATTGCCTTAGGTGTTGGAGCTGTTCTTCTTGGAATATCCATAGACTATTCGTTACACTTTTTTACTCATTTACGAGATAGTCGTTCTATTAAAAGCCAGTTAAACGATTTGCCTGAGCCAATTATAATGAGCAGTATAACAACAGCATCGGCTTTTTTATGTTTAGGAATTGTAAAATCGGAAGCCCTTAACGAATTAGGATTATTTGCAGCAATTAGTGTTTTAGCATCGGCATTTTTTGTGCTAACTATTTTACCAGTTCTAATTCCAAAAAAAATGTATCAAGCAGCTCCTAATAAGAGCAAAGTAACCATATTCGATAGAATTTCAGCTTATGCATTTGAAAAGAATCGCATACTACTGGCTGCTATTATTATACTATCTATGGTTTTTGGGTACACCTCACGTAATGTTGGATTTAACAGCGATATATCTACACTAAACTATTTATCCGATGAATTAAAAATGGCTGAAAAAAACTTGGAATCCATAAGTTCGGAAACCATGAGTGCAGTATATTTAATTACAAGTGGTAAAACGATAGAGGAGGCTTTAGCCAAAAATGAAAACTTAGATGCAATTTTTAATATTGCAAAACAAAAAGAATTATACGCAAATAAATCATCAGCAACCGACCTTATTTTATCTAAACAGAAACAAATAAAACAAATTGAAAAGTGGAACTTGTTTTGGGAAAGTGTCGATAAAGAAAAAGTGAAACAAGATATGATTAGCATTGGAGCAAAAACCTATTTTAAAGCCAATGCTTTTAGCGAGTTTTACTCTATTCTTGACAAAGAGTTTAAGCCTGTTGAATCTTCTGAATTTAAACTACTGAAGGATAACTTTTTAAGAAACTACGTACATCAAAAAGATTCATTGATATCATTAATATCAATTTTAAAAGTAGACCAGAACAATAAAAAGGAGTTCTTTAGTTATTTTGAAGGAAATAGCGATGTTGTACTATTTGATAGACAATATTTTACAAACAGTTTTTTTGAAGTATTGCGAGAAGAATTTGGACTGCTGGTTACTGTTTCACTAATTATAGTGTTTTTAGTTTTACTAGTGTTTTTCGGACGCATTGAATTAGCTATAATAACCTTTATTCCTATTATTTTAAGTTGGGTATGGACCTTAGGATTAATGGGTTTATTTAAGCTTGAGTTTAATATTTTTAATGTAATAATTAGCACCTTTATTTTTGGTTTAGGTATTGATTATTGCATATTTACCATGCGTGGATTATTAAACGACCACAAGTATGGGAATAAGAAACTACAACCATACAGACTATCTATTTTATTATCGGCAATAACAACGATTCTTGGAATTGGCGTTTTGATTTTTGCACGCCATCCGGCTTTAAAATCTATTGCTTTAGTGTCTGTTTTTGGTATTATATCGGTGGTTGCAATTACCTATATATTATTGCCCCTAATGTTCCGTTATTTAATAAAAACAAAAAATGGGGATAGAGCGCAAGCCATTAATATAAGAAGCTTTCTAATGTCTATTACTGCAATACTAATCTTTATTGCAGAATCGGTGCTACTTTTAATTCTGCTTCCATTTTTACTTATATTGCCAATAAAATCTAAACTAAAAAAGAAAATATTTCACTTCTTTATTGCTCTTGCCTATAGATTTCTAATTTATCATAATCTGGTAATGAAAAAGAGACTTATCAATCTAAAAAAGCTTGACTTTAGTAATCCATCAATAATAATCAGTAATCACCAATCTATTCTTGATTTGGGGATACTGTTAATGCTGAATCCCAAAATAATTGTACTTACTAATAAGTGGGTTTGGAATAGCCCAATATTTGGAATTTTGGTTCGTTATGCCGAATACTATCCTGCTCATTTAGGACTTGATGGCAATCATAAACAACTTGAAAACAAAGTTAAAGATGGCTATTCAATATTAGTTTTTCCGGAAGGAACAAGGTCTGCAGATGGGGAAATAAAACGTTTTCATCAAGGAGCTTTCTATTTAGCCGACAAGTTAAATTTGGATATTCAACCCATACTATTACATGGTTTAAATCATTGCATGAATAAAAAGGAGTTTTTTATGCATCATGGCATACTAACTATGAAAGCTCTTGACCGATTTAAATTGCAAAAAGTAAATAAAGGTGAAACTTATCGAAAGCAAGCTAAAGAAGTAACGGCCATGTATCGCTATGAATTGGAAAAATTAAGTATAGAATTGGAAACTCCTAAGTATTTTTCACCTCTTCTAATTAATAAATTCATTTACAAAGGGCCTGTATTAGAATGGTATTTGCGCGTAAAACTTAAATTAGAAAAAAATTACGCTTTTTTTAACAAGCAAATTCCTTATGATGCAACAATTACTGATATTGGTTGTGGTTATGGTTTTTTACCTATAATGCTAAAACTAATATCTAAAAAAAGAACTATTTTAGGCATTGATTACGATGAAGAGAAAATTAATGTAGCAAACCATACGGTGCGCAATATAGATCGAATTAGTTTCAAAAGTGGTGATGCCATTGAACTAGATATACCCAAAAGCGATATATTTATAATGGCAGATGTGCTTCATTATATGCCTTTGGAAAAACAGAAAGCATTAATTGAGAAATGCATGAGTAATTTAAACAAAAACGGTAAAATAATTATTCGCGATGCCGATAGCGATCTAGAAAAAAGAACTAAAGTAACCAAACTGACAGAATTTTTCTCTACTCGTTTTCTGCGGTTCAATAAAACACAGTTCGAGAACCTTAGTTACACCAGTGGAACTGTTATTGAAAACATTGCCAAAGAAAATAGCTTTACCGTAACAAAACACGATAATGCCAATAAAACTTCGAATATTACTTTTATATTAGAAAAAATAGATCGTTAGACCTGCCTTGACGTCATAGCCGTCAAGCTAATAAATAATTATTATAGCTCACGTCCTTACAGGGCTTGTGTTATACGCAACAATTTTACCAAGGGCTATTGCCATTGGCTGTTTACTTATAGCCTTTCAGGCTAAAAAAAGGCTGAAAGCCTTAAAGCATTAGCCCTGTGCAGCGCACAGGGCGATCTAAGAGTCTCAATAACAGCCCTGTAAGGGCGTGAGCCTCTTGTTAGCTTGACGGCAATGATCTCGACGGTAGACAGGTATAAATAGTGAGACAAAAAATAATATTCCAATAAAATGTTTATTAGGAAACATTGAAGGACTATAAAAAACAATACTAAAGAAATAAATGGAAAAGTACGATGTAGTTATAATTGGAGCCGGTTTAGGCGGTTTGCTTTGTGGCAGTATTTTAAGCCGCGAAGGTTATAGCGTTTGTGTGCTTGATCAAAATAGTAGAATTGGTGGTAGTATTCAATCGTTCACTCGCAAAGGAGTAATATTTAATACTGGTTTAAACTACACCGAAAGTCTTGGCGAAGGAGAAATTCTTAATCGCTACTTTAAGTACTTTAATATACTCGACAAACTTAAAATTAAACGAATGGATACAGATTCGTTTGAACGCATGAGCTATGCTTTCGATGAAAATGAATATCCTTTTGCTCAAGGCTACAATAATTTTACCGAATCACTTTCTAAATACTTTCCAAAAGAAAAAAACAACTTACAAAAATATGTAAGCGATCTTCAAAAAGTTGGCGATTCGTTTCCCTTATATAATTTAGATAATAATATTTCAGAAGAAGCTAGTCGTCCTTATTTAACTATTGGAGCATTCGATTATTTAAAATCTGTTACTAACGACAAAAAACTGCAGGCTATATTAGCTGGAATGAATTCGCTTTATGGCGGCGAAAAACACAGAACACCTTTATACGTTCATGCATTAATAAATAACTCGTTTATTAAAAGCTCGTGGCGCTTACCCGGTGGTAGTTCGCAATTGGCATTGGCAATAGCAAAAACCATTGAGGAGAATGGCGGTAAAGTATTACGAAAAAGCAAAGTAGTAAAACTTGGTGGTAAAAATAAACAGCTTGAATATGCAGAATTAAACGATGGTACTCGTTTTTTTGCTAAGCATATTATATCCAATTTACACCCAGCACCTACCTTAAATATGGTAGAACCTGAACTAGCAAAAAAGGGACATGCAACAAGAATAAACGAACTGCCAAATACTATTGGAATGTTTACTCTTTACTTAAGGCTTAAACCTGAAACATTCCCATATCTTAATTATAACCATCACTATTTTAACGAATATAATTCATGGACTACCAAAAACGCAGGTAAAAATTGGCCTGGGCATTATATGTTATATACTCCGCCCCAAACCATGGACGATAAATGGGCAAAAGGAATAATTATAATAACTTATATGCCATATGCTGAAGTAGCTAAATGGGATAATACTTTTGTAGAACAACGTGGTAACGGGTATTTGGAATTCAAACAAAAAAAGGCAGAACAATTAATCGATTTAGTATCAGAGAAATTCCCAAATATTAAATCTTGTATTGAAGAAATATATAGTTCAACACCACTCACTTATCGCGACTACACCGGCACACCAAATGGTTCGGCATATGGCATTAGTAAAGATTTTAGAGACCCCTTATCAACCATAATATCGCCAAAATCGCGAGTGAAAAATTTGTACTTTACCGGACAAAATTTAAATATGCATGGCATTTTAGGCGTAACTATAAATTCTATTATAACTTGCGGTTCTATTATTGAGCCCAATTATCTATTAAATAAAATAAGACAGTATTAATGACTGACGAAAAATACGATATTGTAATTATTGGAAGTGGACTGGGAGGTTTACTTTGCGGAAATATATTAGCCCTTGAAGGACACAAAGTATGTGTACTCGAAAAACACCATCAAATTGGTGGAAACCTACAAACGTTTAAGCGTGACGGTTGCATTTTTGATACCGGAATGCATTATGTAGGTTGTTTAAATAAGGGTGAAATTATTTATCAGCTATACTCCTATTTGAATATACTTGGCAGAATTGATTTGCAAAAGCTTGACATAGATGGCTTTGATATAATTGATATTGCCGGAGACGAGTATAATTTAGCACAAGGTTACGATAATTTTAGTGCTACTTTAAAAAGCTATTTTCCTGATGAAGCTGATGTAATAGATAAATATGTTAACGAATTAAAAGACAACTGGGATTCGTCAGGGTTTTTAAACCTACGCGATTTTAATCCTGATGATTTTGCTGCTAGTTTAGAAAAACATTCAGCTAGTGCTTACGAATTTATTGAATCGCTAAGCGATAATGAAAGATTAAAAGCAGTACTAACATGCAATAATGGGCTGTTTGCAGGCAGCAAAGAAAAAACCCCACTTTATGTATTAGCAAATATCAATAACTTCTTTATTAAAAGTGCTTGGCGCTTATCAGGCGGTGGCTCACAATTAGCCGATGTTTTAAAAGAAAATATTGAAAACTTAGGAGGTAAAGTGCTTACTAAAAAAGAGGTTGTTGGCTTTAACTTTAATGAAAAGGATATTGAAAGTGTTACTGTAAATAACAACGAAAAATATTATGCGGATAGGTTTATTTCTAATACACATCCACAGGTAACCATTGACATGATTGAAACTGGACGCTTACGCAAGCCTTTTATTTCGAGATTAAAAAGTTTGAAAAATACAATATCATCGTTTTCGTTGTTTTTAGTACTTAAGAAAGACACCTTTAAACACATAAATCACAATGTATATTACAGTAAGGATAACAATGTTTGGGACATAAACAATAAACCCGAACACATATGGCCTCATGGTTACTTAATGTATACTACTCCTGCTCCAAATAGTGAATTTGCCGAAAGTATAACCTTTGTTTCAATGATGAAATTTAGTGATGTTGAAAAATGGAGCGATACTACTATTGAAAAACGTGGAGATGAATACAAAGCATTTAAAAAAGAAAAAGCAGAGGCTTTAATCGACCTTTTTGAAAAACGACAGCCCAATATTCGAGAAATAACGAAATCGTACTATACTGCAACACCACTTACTTACCGTGATTATACTGGAACTGTAGAGGGTTCAATGTATGGAATAGAAAAAGATTACCACCACCCATTAAAAACCTTTGTACCTGTTAAAAACAAAATACCAAACCTATATTTCACAGGGCAAAACATTAATATTCATGGTATGCTAGGTGTTTCAATGGGCGCACTAATTACTTGTGCTTATTTTATGGATTTGAATAAACTAATTAAGAATATTCGCGAAGCCGAATAACTATTCTACAAAGACATAAAAGATATGCAATTGAAAAAGAAAAAAATATTCCTTTTTACTATTCTACTTATAATAGGGTATCTGGTATATTTTGTTTTTTCGTTAAATGTTAAAGCCCCAAAAATTGAAAATACAGATGCATTATTATTACAGGTAGAACAAATAAACGATAGCATAAGTATTTGTGACGACAGCTGGCTAAAACTAAACGACAAAGGCTTATGGGAGATGTATGTAAGCGGCTCGCCATTTGAACTTGGTGTAAAAGCCGGAAAACTAACCCAAGAGCTAAATTACTATCAAGAAAAAGCATTTGTTGACCGCTTAAAAGAAATGATACCTTCTGAAAAGTATCTAACCAAACTTAAATATGGCATTGCTTTTTTCAATAGAAATATGGAGAAACATGTTCCTTTAGAAAACCAGCAAGAGATTTATGGTTATGCTCAATATGCATCGAACGATTACGATTTTATTGCTCCTAATTACCACCGAATGCTTAATTACCATGGGGCTCACGATATTGGTCATGCATTGCAAAACCTAAATTTAGTTGCCTGCACAGCTTTTGCAGTTTGGGATGAACGTTCTACTGATAGCTCCTTAATTATTGCTCGAAACTTTGATTTTTACATGGGGGAAGATTTTGCACGAAACAAAATAATTGCCTTTTACAAACCCGATAATGGTTACGCATTTATGACAATTACCTGGGCCGGAATGACGGGCGTAGTGTCAGGTATGAATACCCATGGATTAACCATTACTTTAAATTCAGCAAAATCGGAAATTCCATTCTCAGCAAAAACACCCGTTTCTATATTAGCACGCAACATTTTACAGCATGCAAAAAATATTGATGAAGCTTATGAAATTGCTAATAGCGCAGAAACATTTGTCTCAGAATCATTCCTAATTGGATCGGCTGAAGATAGAAAAGCTGTAGTAATTGAGAAGTCACCAAGCAAAATTGACATTTATGAATCGGGTAAAAGTGAGTTGATACTTACAAACCATTTTCAAGGCGAAATCTTTAAAAATACAAAGAGAACATTAAGAAATATAGCTGAAAGTGCAAGCTATTATCGTTATTTAAGAGTTGATGAATTGTTAAGCAACAAAGAAAAACACAATGTAAATTCCTTGGCAAAAATTCTTCGCAACCCTTATGGATTAGAAGATAAAAACATAGGTTATGGTAACGAAAAGGCAATAAATCAGTTTATTGCGCACCATGGCATAATATTTAAACCAGAGCAAAAACAAGTTTGGATAGCTACCCACCCATATCAATTAGGTGAAATGCTGATGTATGATTTAAATAAAATATTTTCAAAAACTGCTGTTTTAAACGAAAATATATACAAAGAAATTTACTCTGTTAAAAGCGATACTTTTTTACAAAACAAAAAATATAAAAATTTCATAAACTACCGTGAATTAACAGAACAGTATTTGAAGGACTGCACAACAAAATTAAGCCCAAGCCAAATTGAAGAATACATTCAACTTAATAATAAATACTACTATTCTTACTTTGTAGCTGCAAATAAACACTTGCAAAATGGCGATACTACAAATGCCATAAGTTGTTTAAAGCAAGCTTTAAAATGCGAAATTCCTCGTAAGGTTGATAAAGAACAAGTTGCAGAGGAATTAAATAGTATTAAAAATACACAAAACAATAAAATACACAAAAAATGAAAAGTAAACATTTACCTTTTTTCTTAACCGTTACTGCAATTTTCTTTATTATAATTAGCCCTAATATGTTTTCCGATGGCATGTTTATGGATGGATTAATTTACTCTGTCATTTCTCGTAATTTAGCACAGGGTTTAGGCTCTTTTTGGCAGCTATTTTTCTCCGAAACGTTATTTGCTCATTTTCATGAACATCCTCCACTAATGTTTGGTATTCAAAGCCTATTCTTTAAAATATTTGGAGATTCTATTTTGACTGAACGTTTTTATTCATTAGCTAATTTTCTGATAACAGGATGGATAATAGTAGAAATTTGGAAAACAATCACTCCAAAAACCATTAAGCACATTGGATGGTTACCATTATTCTTTTGGGTTATAATACCATTGGTTGCATGGGCAGCTCCAAATAATATGCTTGAAGGTTCAATGATGATTTTCACAAGCTTAGCTACTTTATTTATTATTAAAAGCTACCAAAGCAAACAGTATATAAATTTAATATTATCGGGATCATTTGTGTTTTTAGCTTTTTTAACCAAGGGTTTTGTTGGCTTATTTCCACTTTCGTTACCTTTTTGGATATTCTTAATTAAACCAGAGATAAAAATAAAAAGATTTTTTACTGATACTATTATTCTGAATATTAGTGTAATAATTTCGCTAACAATAGTCATATTACTTTTTTCAGAAAGTAAAAACAGTTTACTCGCATACATAAATGAACAGGTAATTAACAGTATTAACAACACAAAAACTGTATCGACAAGATTTTTCATAATACTACGACTTTTAAAAGAATTACTACCTATTGGAGTGCTAGTTGGACTTGCTCTTGTTTTTTTAAGAAAGAAAAAAGCAGAAAACATAAACTACGATTGGGTAATAATATTAACTTTATTAGGATT
Organism: Salinivirgaceae bacterium; assembly: GCA_030620515.1. Taxonomy (GTDB): domain Bacteria; phylum Bacteroidota; class Bacteroidia; order Bacteroidales; family SZUA-534; genus JAUXEM01. The sequence goes on along the minus strand of JAUXEM010000102.1, from coordinate 2,321 downwards.
ATCTGGAGTAGCCCCCATAATGATAAGTTTAAAACAAAGTGGTTTCTATATTTTACCAACTTTCCCAATATTTAGCATAGCATTTGCTTTAATAATTGCCCCTAAACTCCAAACAATTATTACAAATATTGAGATTAGCAATCTAAAATTTCGCATTTTTAAAACAGTAAGCATTATACTTTTTATTTGTAGTATTACTATAATGGCATATGCAGGAACAAAAGTAGGTAGAAATAAAGATATGATAAGCGATGTTAAAAACATCATAAATATTTTACCTGCGAACTCTACTATTTCAATTGAACAACAATTAGGCAGCAACTGGTCGTTATATGGTTATTTATATAGAATCGGACATATTAGTGTAGATGCCAAAAACTTAAACCTTGAATACTACCTTACAAAAAAAGAAACGACAGATGACAAATTAAACAATTATGAAAAATTACCTCTGAATCTTAAAGAGTATAATCTTTACAAAAAAAAATAGAATCGTCTTATTTTTAAAATTATTTATTTTTGTGGTACAGTACACTATACAATTTAGTAAATGACAAAAAACGAACTTACCCTTTTCTCTAAATTTAATATCACATCGGCCGATACCGATATGCAAGGGAGACTGCGCTTGGGAAGTTTGGCTAATTTACTTATACAAGCGGCAATAAATTCAGCCGACCAACTTGGATTTGGTTTTAGTGGCTTAAAAGAACAAAAACTTTTTTGGGTATTAAGCCGACTTACCGTTGAAATTTATAAACCTTTAAAATGGTACAACATTGCTGAAGTAGAAACCTGGCCAAAAGATGTGGAACGAATAATCTATTTACGTGACTTTATTGTAAGGAATCAAAACAAAGAGATTGTAGCCAAGGCAACTTCTGGATGGTTAGCTATTGATATTGAAACAAAACGCCCCAAAACTATCGATGGCTTGCATGGTCAGCTTTTTAGCAAGCTAAAAGACAAGCATGCATTGAACGTTTCACCAGAGAAGCTTTTACCGGTTTACGATGGCAATGAGTATAATTATAAATCAACATATTTTGATGTTGATTTGAATAAGCATGTTACTGCATCGCGCTATATTGACTGGATGATGGATACTTTTCCGGTAGATTTTCATATAAACAATTACCCCAAATTATTATCCATAAACTACCTAAAAGAAACAATGCCTGACCAAACGATTAAAGTAATTCGAAAAGAATATTCTAACGAATTTTCTTTTGAAGGAAGCAATGCCGAACACAAAAATGCTTTTCGCGGTAAAATTATTTATTAGCATAACTATTTGCAAGGAACAAATTGCACCACAAGATGAACACCGATTTTCACAGATTAAAAAATAAGGTGTTTTTACGAAATTAATGGGTGGATATTTATAAAGAAACTATTTTTTACCTGAATAAAAATGCACAACGTAAATTCCTATTACCACTACAATGCCTCCAATAATATGTAGTAGTCCAAGTTTTTCGCCAAGCAAGAACCATGCAATTATTGCTGCTAAAACGGGTTGAGCCAATAACGTAGGTGAAACCAACGATGCTCTAACATATCCTTGGGCATAATTTATGAAAAACCATGCTCCGGCCTGCAAAAACACACCCATGATAATAAATAGTTGCCATGTTTCAATAGAATAGCCCGTAAACGGAATTTTCATAATTAGAGCAAATATTCCCAGAAAAATAGTGGTTGCAAACGAACTTAAAAATAAATATGGCAAGGTGTCTAATAACTTTCGCCCTTTTTGTGTTAAAAGCATGAATCCGGCATAAAACATACCTGCAAACAATCCTAAAATAAGTCCTTTGAATATTCCGGTTGGGAAATAAAAATCGTGAAGAATAAGAAAGGACACCCCCGATAATGCAATAAATAAACCAAGCCAAAAGCCAAGCCTTTGCTTTTCTTTGAAAAATAATACTGCCCCAATTCCTACCCAAAGCGACGCTAAATTACCTACCAGAGTTGGCATTGCAGCATTAGACACCATTATACCAGTTGACCATAAAGCCATATCAATAGCCAAAAATAAACCAGCAACAGTAGCTAATAATACTCCTTTTATAGGATAAAACTTCTTTTTTCGAATTACGGTAATAATAAATGGAATAGCAAGTAGAGCTGAACCAATTAATAATCGGTAGAACGCTGTAATAGTACCAGGTGCACCAGCAGCTTTTATTAACACAGGCGAGAAGGATATAAGTGCGGCTCCTAAAAAGAGTGCGGCAAATGCTTTCTTATTTGTACTGTTCATTATTTCTAATTAAGTCCTATAATGATTAAAAAACTCATTGTTAGCTAGCAAT
>JAUXEM010000270.1 GCA_030620515.1 Salinivirgaceae bacterium | reverse complement strand
TGAAATACACTATCACTTAAGTTTTTATTATTCAAATTTATCTGTAACAAGAAACTAAGAACAATAAAATATGTAAGGGCAATAATTCCAAAAATAAAGTCAATTCTTATTTTTTCCGATTTGCGAATTTCTATAAAATAGTACAGCGGAACAAAAACAAGAATTAGAAAAATACTACCACTTGTTAAAAGTACATTTGCCCCAGGCCAATGTTGCATTTTAAATATCAAACCCGATATAAAAACTATGAGAGGTACAAATCCTAGCAAAAGAATACCAGGTTTGATTTCAGAGTTTTTTAGTTTGCTAATAAGTAGAGCTGGTAATACTAGATAGGTAAGTAGGCTTAAGCCAAATAATATTGAGATATTCGCTCCTGGCCAATGCTGAATCTTAAATAGTATACCTGTCATAAAAAAAGTTCCGCCTAAAAAGGCAATTACATAAAGTAACGCTTGTTTTTTCTGATTTACTTCTTTGTACATAACGTATAGTAAAGTTGGAAAAAACGTTAGGGTTGTAAAAAAGAAACTGATTGTGAGCATAAGGGATGCTCCTGGCCAATGGAAAATTTTAAACAGTGCTCCAAAAGCCATCATGGCCATGGCTAGCACACCAATTGTTTTCATCGATTTTTTCATAATTCTGTAATTTTTATCAATTAACATTAAGGTATCCTGTTGGATCTGTCGTAATCCCTTAATGCCGAATTCATTTTTAACAAGCATATATGCTTGGTCGAATGAAACACCTTGACTCATGTGTGATTCAATATCACAACATACATGGTCTATTAAATCGGTACTTAAATGCGAAAAATTAATCCCTGAATTACCCACATCACTTATAACCACCGATATTTGATTTTCACTTAGCTGATACATGCTTCAAAACCTAGTTGAGGGTTTAATAGAATTTTAATAGTTTGCATAAACTCTTCAAGCTCCTTAATTCGCTCTTTAGCGCTCATATTCCCTTTTTCTGTAAGCTTGTAATAAATACGGTTTCGGTTATTTACTACCTCAGATTCAGTAAAAACAGCATCTTCTTTTTCAAGCTTGTGTAAAATTGGATACAATGCACCATAGGTAAGCTTAATTTTCCCACTAGAAAGCTCTTCTACTTTTTGAGTAATCTCGTATCCATACATCCTGTTGTTCTCGGTCAATAGTTTTAAAACTATTGATTTTAATGAGCCTTTAATTAATTCTTTTGGTATCATAATTTTTGTATTTAGAGTCTAAAATGTCTAAAGTTTGGAGTGAACCCTAAGTTCTTTAATCTCTTTGGGTATAATTATCTGAGGCTCACCTCGTCTTTTTTTTGAAATTTGAAACCCGCCTGACTTATTCGGGCAGGTTTGCTTTTCTTGAATTTTAATGCCTCGTTGGCCTGCCCCGAGGTAATTTACTCACTTTCAACTTTTACTATTGAATACAAATATATACTTAAATCTTATATATACCAAATAAAACTATATAAATGTTCAAATTAGTATATTTTTCAATTTATTGATGAGCTAAAATTTAGTTTATATATTTTTTATAATATCTTAAATCCGAAAGTCGCAGTGCGACTATGTTGAAAATGAGAGTCTTAATAAGTTTTAGTATCTTTTAAAATAGTGAAGTAGCGCCGCTACTATTGCTTAGTTTACAGCATGTTACATATTTTATTTGCGAATAAAAGGTAATAGATAAAGTATTTTTATTGTATTTCAAATATTGTTTTTAATTTGGTACTACTTAAATAATTTAAAAAAAGAGCAGAATGAATTATATATTATTTGATGATAAAACCTGGGAACAATTATTGCCATTGACTTATACTAGACCTGTTGCTGAGGTTAGAGTAGGAATTCTTACTATAAAAGAGAAGTGGGAAAAGTATTTGAAAGCAAGTTGTTCTTATTTTACACAAGAATATTTATCACAGAAGTTTACTTTAAAAATAAATTCTGACAATATATTTATTAATGGTTCGCTAATTCCAACCGCTGAACTTATTTCAGAGATAAATAATTTGTTAGTAGGTCAGGTTTTAAAATGCAACGATACTATATGTGCTTTAAGAACAGATAAAATAAATGCATCAAAATTTGATCCCAATACATGCTGTCAAGGCAATTCTATTCAAACTATTACTGAATGTGTGAAAATAAATTACTGCTACGATATATTTTCAATGAATGGAGATGCGTTGGAGCATGACTTTAAGATTTTAACTAAAGGACGAAAATCACAAGCTATTAGCAAAACCAATCAAGTATTAGGCAATAATGATATTTTTATTGAGCGTGGTGCAAGTGTAGAGTGTTCAATTCTTAATACAACTAATGGCTCTATATACATAGGTAAAAATAGTCAGGTAATGGAGAATGCTGCCATTCGTGGTCCTTTTTCTTTAGGTACTGAGAGTATTGTAAAAATAGGAGCTAAAATATACGGTCCAACTACCATAGGTCCATATTCAAAAATTGGTGGCGAAGTAAACAATGTGGTTATGTTTGGATACTCTAATAAGGGTCATGATGGCTTTTTAGGAAATTCGGTTATTGGTGAATGGTGCAATTTAGGAGCAGATACAAATAATTCGAACTTAAAAAACAATTATTCAGAAGTGAAACTTTGGAGCTATGTTGAAGAGCGTTTTGTAAAAACAGGGCTACAGTTTTGTGGTTTAATTATGGGCGATCATTCAAAATGTGGTATTAATACAATGTTTAATACAGGTACAGTCGTTGGTGTTTCTGCAAATATTTTTGGCGATGGTTTTCCTCGCAATTTCATACCATCGTATGCTTGGGGCGGTGCAAGTGGATTTACCGAATGCAAGCAAGATAAAGCCTTTGAAACAGCTCGGTTAATGATGGAGCGTCGGAATATTCCTTTTGATGAGATTGAACAGAATATTTTATCAAATGTTTTTAAAGCGACGCAAAAGTATAGGGCATCTTTTAAATAAGAAATGATGTTATCGATATCGTAACTGGAATATATTATTCAATTAATTATAATGCCTATTGTTAATTATATCCTAAATATGCAGGCTGCTAACTAAAGTGCAGATAATCAACGAGTAAATAGTAAAATAAAGATGAAGTAAATGCAAGTTTACGTTGTTGTTAATCAGTAAACTTATCTGATAATCCTGAATAAAAACGAGGCGAGTATTTCTGAACAAATATATGTTAAGGTTTGGCATAACAATTGACTTATACAGTTTCCAAATTACTAAATAGTATTATCTGACATACTGTCGTAAATAAGTATTTTTAGCGAAAGTAATTATACTTTTACATCTTGCAAGAGTTGGATTTTGAACGCATTTTAAACTATAGATAAAATTATTCTCGAATGAACAATATGGAAGAATTTAATTTAGATAAAATATTTGCAACAGAACAAGAGGATGAAGGTAGAGCTGAATTTTTTCCGATAATGTCGGATGAAGATCAAGATAGTATCGATAAATTTGAAGTGCCTGAGCTTTTACCCATACTGCCATTACGGAATATGGTGGTTTTTCCGGGAGTTATAATTCCCATTAATGTGGGTAGAGATAAATCGCTACGACTAATTAAAGAGGCTTATAAAAACGATAAAATTATTGGAACGGTTGCGCAAATGGACGCCTCAATTGAGGAACCTACAATAAAAGATTTACATAAAACAGGTGTGGTAGCTCAAATAATGAAAATTTTAGAGATGCCTGACAATTCTACCACTGTAATAATACAAGGTAAAAAGCGCATTGCAATTAAAGACTATCTTTCTGAAGACCCATACTTTAATGCTTATGTTCAACCACTTGATGAAATTCTTCCGGGTGAAGATCAAGCAGAAGAATTTGAAGCTTTAGTTGGTTCAATTAAAGATTTATCTATGAAGGTGGTAAGAATGTCACCTAATATTCCTTCGGAAGCTGTATTCGCCATTAAGAATAT
>JAUXEM010000213.1 GCA_030620515.1 Salinivirgaceae bacterium | reverse complement strand
TTACGATAAGCTTTTTTTATTTCTTCGGCTGCAGCTCCCTTCGAAACTCCCAGAACCTCATAATAATCTCTTTTAGCCATATTTATTTGGTGTCAGTTGTCAAATTAAATTGGTTTATTCACCAATTACTACTTTTGCAAAACGAATTACCTTATCGTCAATTTTATATCCTTTTTGAATAACATCAACTACTTTCCCTTTTAAGTCTTCACTTGGGGCAGGTATTTTAGTAAGAGCTTCATGCAAATCGGTATCAAACTCTTGATTTACTGCATCAATTTCGTTAATGCCTTTTGCTTTCAAAAATTCTATAAACTTAGTATAAATTAAGTTTACACCTTCTTTAACAGCAATTACATCTTCAGCATTTTCCATAGCCTGTAAACCACGTTCAAAATCATCTACTACTGGTAACATGTCAGATAACGCAGCACCACCTGCTGTTTTAATAAGCTCGGTTTTTTCTTTTAGAGTACGTTTTCTGTAATTATCAAATTCAGCCGATAAACGTATATATTTATCGTTTATCTCGCTAAGCTTGTATCCAAGTTCTTCAAGCTCCTTATCTTTTTTGTTGACTGTACTTTTTGTTTTTTTCTTTTTAGATTCTTTTTTCTTTTCTGCTGGTTTAGAATCTTTTATATCGTCACTTTGTTTAGTGTCTATATTTTCTTTGCTTCCTTCCGCTTGGTTTATTACCTCTTCCTCGGTTGTAGCTTGTTTTTCTTTGTTCGACATTTTAATATTATTTTTTAGAATTAAGCTACCGTCAATTAGCAAAAAATCTGCCAATTAATGTACAAAGACAATATGACATAAAAATACCGACAAAAAACAGCATTTTTGTCGGTTTGTCAATTATCTTAAAATACACCTCATATCTGCAAGTAAAACATGTAACATCCTGTAAGCTAAATAATAGTTGCGGCGCTACTTCACTGATTTAAAAGATGCTAAAGTTAATTAGAATTCTCATTTGCAACATATTCGTACTGCGACCCCGAAAAAAAACGGGGCAGGCATTGCGGATTTAGGATAACAGTATTTTTATTGCTAAATATAACTCTCACCTATTAGCAAGTTGTAAAAAAATGCTTGAAATTATTTTTTTAAAGAATTTAACTTGCTTGTTAAAGCAGAACCGCGTAAATTTTTTGCAACGATTATTCCATTTGCATCAATAAGAAAACTAGCAGGTATGCCTCTTACTTGGTATGTTTGTGCAGCTTTGTTGCTCCAACCGGCTAAATCGCTAACATGACTAGTCCAAGTAAGCTTATCGTTAATAATAGCGCTTTTCCAATTAGCTGCATTCTTATCTAAAGAAACACCATAAACGGTAAATCCTTTGCCACTTTTAAAAGTTTCGTCTTTGTATGTATTGTATGCGTTTACTACACTTGGATTTTCACGTCGGCATGGTCCACACCACGAAGCCCAAAAGTCTATTAATACCATTTTCCCTTGCAACGATGACAACTTAATAATCTCTCCATCAGGGGAGTTTAATGCAATTTCGGGTGCTTTGTCACCTATGTTTAAACCTATGTTTTGAGCATTTGCAGATAGCGAAAACGCTATAAATAGAATAAATAATGTTTTTTTCATCTCTGTAAAAAGTGTTTAATGTTTGTGTTTTAATAATATAACTTTAATGCAATCGACTGAAAAAGATTGTCTCCCTCGCATAGCCTGCCCCGTAACTTCGGGGAGGGTTTCATTTTAGTGCTTTAATTAAATATGAATTGATTAATACAATAATCGGGCAAAACTATTGAAATTAGAAATAAAAGACAAGCATGTCTTAAATACGTGTAATATCGGCACCTAATTCTCTTAATCGCTCATCAATTCGTTCGTAGCCTCTATCTATTTGGTCAATATTATCGATAATTGACGTGCCTTTTGCCGAAAGTGCCGCAATAAGTAATGCCATACCTGCTCTAATATCAGGGCTAGTCATGTTAATGCCACGTAATACCTGATCTTTGTTTAGTCCAATTATTGTTGCACGGTGCGGGTCGCATAATATTATTTGAGCACCCATGTCAATTAACTTATCTACAAAGAACAAACGGCTTTCAAACATTTTTTGATGAATAAGCACGCTTCCTTTTGCTTGTGTAGCAGTTACTAATAATACACTCAGTAAGTCCGGTGTTAATCCTGGCCATGGGGCATCATCAATAGTCATTATTGAACCATCAATAAAGGTTTCTATTTCGTATTTGTCTTGAGCTGGAATATAAATATTGTCGTTTCTATTCTCGAATTTAATACCTAGCCTTTGAAAGGCTTTGGGAATTATTCCTAAGTCTTTGTACGAAACGTTTTCAATGGTTAGTTCTGAACCTGTCATGGCTGCTAAACCAATAAAGCTGCCTATTTCAATCATGTCGGGCAGTATGGTGTGCTTACAGCCGCCAAGCTTATCCACTCCTTCAATAATTAATAAATTAGAACCTATGCCAGAAATATTTCCGCCCATACTGTTAAGCATTTTGCAAAGCTGCTGTATATAAGGCTCGCAAGCGGCATTGTAAATGGTTGTTTTGCCAGGGGTTAAAATGGCAGTCATAATTATATTTGCTGTACCTGTAACCGAGGCTTCGTCTAACAACATGTAAGCACCTTTAAGATTTTCCCCTTCCACACGATAGAATTTGCCGTCGGCATCGTAATTAAACTCAGCACCTAGGTTTTGTAAGCCAATAAAGTGGGTATCGAGTCTGCGACGACCAATTTTATCGCCACCTGGCTTGGGGATATATGCTTTTCCGAAACGAGCAACTAATGGACCAACAAGCATTACAGAACCACGTATTTTACTTGTTTTAGCTACAAATTCTTTAGAGTGTAAGTATTCAAGGTTAATGTTATTTGCTTTAAATTTATAATCGTTTGCATTCAATTTAGTTACTTGAACGCCCATTTCTTCTATTATATCTATTAGGGTGTTAACATCGCGAATGTTAGGAATGTTTTTTATTTCTACCTCGTCAGGAGTTAATAAAACTGCGCACAGTATTTGCAATGCTTCATTTTTAGCTCCTTGGGGTTTAATCGTTCCTTTTAATTTTATTCCGCCGTTAATTTTAAATTTATTCATAAGCATCTTATTACTTGAAGATTATAGATGGTAATTTATTTGGATATCATTTATTGCTTGTTGTTTATTTAAGCCTTGTTACTTTGTAAATTTACAAATACAAATTATGCAAAAAAGCTTGACTGTTCACAATCAAAAAAAATGTTTTATAAAAAAGTTTTGCACAATTTTATAATTATGTAAATTTGTCAAATGGTATTGTTTTTAACCATTTATTATATTTAGTTATGATTTACCCAGATAAAGACAAACAATTGGTGTTTGACCAAAAAGGAGCTAAGGGCTATAAGCTTGCCGACACTGCATTTAATGAGCTTGTTAAGCTTGAGCTTGAGTTGGGTGCGGAAATACTAGAACATGCCCTACCCATGCATGTTACTTTTTATGTTATAAAAGGAGAAGGTATTGCATTAGTAAATGGGACTGCAAGTTTATGCAAACAGGGCGATGTTGTGGTTGTTGCTAAAAATGAGCAAAGAGGATGGAAGAATGAATCAGATAACTTACTTGAATTATTAGTAGTTAAGCAAAATAAACATTAAAACATTCGACGATATATTGCGTTAACATGTAAATTTATAACAATAATAATAAGAATTATGTTTCGACGAGTATTGTTTGTTTTATCTTTTATTCTAATGGCATATTATGCAAAAGCCCAACACCGACCTACCGATATTCTTTCCAAAGAGGATAGGATTGGTGTTACTGGTATGTTTAAATATTCGAATAATAACTGGAATCAGTCACAAAAATCTAAGTATGGCAATTTAAATTTTGATAGTTTTCGCGTTTGGGGACAAACTGATATTGAAAACCTGTTTTTTGCTTCGGCGCAATATCGTTTCTATGAAGGCTGGAGCACTATGCAGCATTTGTTTATTGGTTTCCATTTAAAAAATACCATTATTAAGGTTGGGCAAACATGGGTGCCGTTTGGTTTAGATTGGCAGCCTTTCGACGATTGGGGAAATACCATGTATTATGTTGGTTTACAAGATGATTATGATTATGGTGCTACCATAACAATACCTGTAAATAATTTTTCTTTCGATATAGGATTCTTTAAAAATCAACAGCATTCATCAAGTTCGACTTGGCGCTACGATGCCGATTTGTATTCGGGAGATATAAATGGTGGTGACGATTTAATATTGGTTCAAAAAGAAAATGAAGAAACCAATCAAATTAACTTGAATGCAATGTATAATTTGGAATCGGGCGATTTAAATGGTGAGTTTGGAGCTTCGTTTATGGCAGGTCAAATTTATAATATTGCCGAAGACGATTTTGGTAATAGATTTGCTTATACTGCATATGCAAGAGTGAATTTTAAGTTTCTGCATGCAAATGCGCAATTTGTAAATTACGATTATAAGCAAAAACTTTCAGCAGGAGCAACACCCGACGATTACAATTTTATTAATATGTCTTGTTTTGCTTTGTCGTACGAAATACCTAAAAGTGCAAATGTTTTTGCGGGTAGTTTAGCTGCCGATATTTTGGGCGATAAACTTACTTATCATATAAACTACAGTTTACTTACAGGAGGAACATCTGAAGCCAATTCACATTTAATAACCACCGGATTGCGATCGTTTTTAGGTCCGCTCGACTTAAATCTTGATTTTTATTATGGTATAAACGACCCGCAGTTTAGTGGCGATGCTTCAGGTTTTGGTAGGAATCAAGAAGCCGAAGATTTTAGAGTTGATTTACGTGTGTTTTATAAGCTTAATATGCTGAAAAAGAAAAATGTAAAAAAAGTAAAAAAGAAAAGTAAAGAGTAAGAAGAAACCAGTAATAAGTAAAAAAGAAACAAGCGTAACGTATTTACAACTAATACAAACAAACTGAATATCCACCAATTGATTGTGAATTTATACTCATTTTTAAATAAAAAAGAAATTTAATTAATACTTATCTCAAAAATGAAACAGAAAACTGCCACGCTATTTGAAGCGCTATTACCTATAATTGTATTGTTAGGAATGTTATTTTTTAATATCCGTAATTACGGCGACGATTCAGTTGCCGGTCCTAATCAAATTGCCTTGCTATTAGCTGCTGCTGTAGCAGGTATTATTGCATTAAAACTTGGTGTAAAATGGGGGAAAGTGCAAGAGCAAATTGTAAAAGTAATAGGCGATGCTATGCCATCAATCATAATTTTGTTATTAATTGGTGCATTAGCCGGTACTTGGATGATTAGTGGTGTAGTACCAACATTAGTGTACTATGGATTAGAGATGCTTAATCCTAAAATATTTTTATTTGCCGCTGTAATAATTAGTGCTATTGTTGCTGTGTCAACAGGTAGTTCGTGGTCAACCATAGCAACTATTGGTGTTGCTTTGTTGGGTATTGGAGTGGCAATGGGTTTTAATACTGGTATGGTTGCAGGTGCAATAATATCGGGAGCATATTTTGGCGATAAAATGTCGCCTTTGTCTGACACTACTAATCTTGCGCCAGCAATGGCTGGTACCGATTTATTTACCCACATAAAATATATGGCATACACAACGGTTCCTACCATAGGTGTTACGCTAATAATATTTTTAATATTAGGCTTTACTGTTGAACCAACTGTTGTTGATGGTAGTATTGACAATTTTTTATTGGAAATTGAATCAACTTTTTTTATTCACCCAGTATTATTATTAGTTCCTGTATTATTAATTATTATTATTGTAAAAAAAGTGCCACCCTTACCAGCAATTTTTGCAGGAATACTATTGGGTGCAATTTTTGCAACTAT
>JAUXEM010000138.1 GCA_030620515.1 Salinivirgaceae bacterium | reverse complement strand
CTTTTGTTATATGGTTGTAGATTGAATCTTATTTTTATCAATATTATTTTTGCTAAATTAAACAATATCTTTGAAATTAAGGTTGCAATTGCAGCACCTGTAATTCCGTACATGCTGATTAGGAAGTAGTTACTGCAAATAATGCATATTACAAAGCCCATTATAAGAATAGCTTGATCCTTATAGTATTTGGAGTTTATTATAATTTGAGACCCTGAACCGCTTAGCATATCAAGCAAGAAGGTAATCCCAATTAAAACTACAACCCACTTTCCAGGGCGATATACATCGGTAAGTAGAATAAAAATATTTTCAAGATTAATAATGATGCCTATTAGAAGTAAGCCGCCTATAATAAATTGATTAATTGTACTTTTTCTATAAATTAAGGAGATATTTTCGATATTGTTACTTTTCCATGACTCAGCAATAACAGACGATGAAATATTTGCTAATGCTCTAGAGGGAATGCTAATAATTGCACCAAAGTAAAAAGCAATTGAATATATTCCTGTTGCAGAAAGTCCAAGCATTGATTCAATCATTAAACGATCAACATTTATAGCAAGCATGCCAGTAGCACTAGATAAAATCCCAAAACTACCTACAGAAATCATTGACCGTTTCAAATTTTTATCAATGAAACTAAGTTTAGGTTTTACTATCAAATCACCCTCTAAGCTTGCTATAATCAAAAATAATATTCCTCCTAAACTTAATGCAATACAATACCAAAAAACAAATTGATTTGTATTAAATATTGATAGAACCATTAGCAAAAGAACAATCATTATTGAAAATTTTGGGACAAATTCTTTTAAGGCAGTACCTCTTACGCTACGAAAATTTGCTTTGTAATAATTGTCAATAAGATTAAAAATAAGAGTAAAAAATACAAGTAGGTACAAATAGTTATAGTATGTTACAAATAAATTGCCTGAGGGTCTATTACTAACAATAAAATGCTTAACAATAAGAATTACACCTATGGCAAGTATAAAACCAACGAGTGTAACAACTATACCAACAAACATAAAACCATTATGGTGATTTTCTTTGTTTCTAAAATAAGGAAATAAGCGGGTAGTAACAGCGTTAAAGCCAAGGTTTCCAAATACAGAAATAATTATAGTATATGAAACTAGAATATTTACTAACCCCACAATTTCTATATCAATCTTTGGTAATAAAATTGCAGAATTTACAAAACCTATTAATACTGCAAAATAGGTGATAATTGTACTGAAAATAGTTTGACGTTTAATTATACCCAATTAGTCATATGTTATAAGATTAATTTAAAATGTAGAGGTCTAATTTGAAAATTAAAATCATTTTAAAAGCAATTCTTGATTTTGAGAAAGCTATGTTTCACAAAAATAATGACGAATTTAGGGCTTATTTTTACTAAAAAAAACAAAATAATCGTTTTTACTATTATTATATTAATAGGAATCCACATAATTTCGAAAGATTTAAAATCTAGCTTAATACTATTTCTTAGCCCGATTTGATCACGAATAAGTTTCCGTTTTTTTATAATAAAGTATCGAAGCAAACGACTCGAATAATTATATTTTTTAATTACAGTGTATTGGTTTAAAAGTATGTCAATAATATTTATTAAACTAAACATTACTCCTTTATGGTTCCATAAATTGTGACTGTCAATTAATTCTGTAATAGCTTTAAATTGATAGATTCTTCCACGCATATGCTTTTTACTGAATGTAATTCCTGTTATTGAATTAGGATTTTGGTAATAGCTATGAAAGGGGAAATCGAGATACATAACTCGCTTCGCATATATCAGTCCTTTAAAAGTTGTTGCGGCATCTTCAAAATAAACTCCTTCTAGGTTTTGGAGATTGTTTTTTAGAAAAAACTCACGATTCCATAATTTATCCCAATTAAAATTAGATATTGGTTTTGCAACATTAAAGAATTCCAGTCCTGATAATACCTTGTTAGCAGGATAAGTAGAAAAATGATTGTAAATATTCGTTTTTCCTGACTCATAAGTGCATTCAAATTTTGCCTGGAGAATATCTAATCTGTTTTCTTTTGCAGTTTTATATAGTAATTCACAAGCATTTGGTTTTATCCAATCGTCACTATCAAGAAAAAGAACAAACTCACCAGTTGCTTTGCTAATTCCTGTATTTCGTGCTGAACCTAATCCACCGTTTGGCTTGCTAAGAATACTAATTCTTGAATCTTTACTTTTATATTCTTCTAATATAGAAAGAGAATTGTCTTTTGATCCATCATTAACGCATATAATCTCAATACTAGTAAGTGTTTGAGTTAATACGCTATCTAGACACCTGCCAACAAACAATTCTACATTATAAACAGGAATAATTACAGAAACTTTAACCATTTGTTTTTCTATATGTTTTAGTAATATTTGAATATTATTGTTTTACCAATATATCAATATTGTCTTTTAATCTCGCACGTGCCTTCCCATCTATATTGTCATGAAACTGTTTTTGTTTGCTTAGGCGCAAATTTGTGTCTGTTTCTGGCGAATATATGTATAGTTTTAGCTTTGCTAGAAAATCTTTTTGATCAAAAACCTTTGGTCCAGCCACAAACTCATCAAAATCATACATTAAACCTCTATAACTACAATAAGTTTCCAAATCGTATGGTAAGTAAATAATAGGTCGGTTAAGCAATAAATAATCGATGGCTATGCCAGAATAATCAGTAATTAATATGTCAACGTGTGGTAGCAATTGTTCTGTCCTTGGGAAAATTGCTTGATGGGCTGATATTATTCTATTCGTCTTATTTAAATCTAAATCATATAAATCAGCAATGCGCTCCATTTCCGATGCATGCCCCCTAATTAATAAATAAGCATCGTTATTCTCTAAGAATTTTTGAATCTCATTTATATCCACATCTTTAAATGGAAAAAACTCAACCTTGTGTCCCTCCTCACGCCATGTAGGAGCATATAAAATGGTTTTTTTATTTAAATAGGGGTGTTCTTTTGAAAGGTCAAGTGTAGGATTTAAAACATAATCGTTACGCGGGTAATTTGTTAGCCATATTTGATCAATTGACAAATTGAAACAAGATGCTGCCATAAATTTTTCCATAGTAGAACAAACAACAAATTTGGTAAATTTCTGGTATTCTTTTCTGCTTTTAATTGTGTCCCAGTCTTTTACTTGAAAACCTAATCGTTTAAATAAACTTCCATGCCAAAGCTGAATTATATTTTTAGTTTTTGTCGATAGCAGGTAAGGATAAAATGAAATACGATCAATGCCATTGGAAATAATTATATGTTTTACTCTGAAAAATGTTTTTATCCCTTTAGGTGACAAACCAAAAACTACTTTTCCTGGATATACATTATTTAATTCTTTATACAGCTCTTTTTCAAGTGTAAATAAAACTTGATTATAATCACTATTATTTTCAAGATATTCAAATAAATACTTGCTATTGTCGCTAAAGCCCTCCCCTTTAGAGAAAAAGTATAATAGTATATTATTGTTTTTTTTGTAAAAAAGCTCTATTGTAAAAAGGATAGTAGACAATAGATCTAGAAGAAAGTAATTCTTTATTAATCTTTTGGTTTTCCACAATAAAGCGTTCTTATTTTTATACTTTGCCATTAGTAGTTATTTAAATTTGCTACTAAAGTAAAATATTTTATTCTCAATTTTACCAATTCAATTTTAATATCTTTATCAGTTCTATAAATCTTTTTATCTTAGCCAACTGATTAAACAGTTAAATAATGCAAATAAGACACGTTGATCGTAAGCAGTATTTTCAAGAACAGGAATATACTGCAAAATCGTATGTTATTCCATTTATTTCTAGTGCAATGGAGTTGGGCACGAAAACCTCGGTATTAGAAATTGGTTGTGGCGAGGGAGGAAACTTAAAGCCCTTTTTAGATATGGGTTGTAGTAGAGTGGTTGGTGTCGATTTAACGAAAAGCAAAATAGATAACGCAATTAAGTACTACGCTGATCATTCACATGTTAATAATATTGAGTTTTTGCTTGACGATATTTATAAAGTTGAAGATATTGGCAAGTTTGATTTGATAATTATGCGAGATGTACTTGAACATATTCACGACCAAGAGAGGTTTATGGCATATGTTAAAAGGTTTTTAAAACCCGAAGGTTTATTCTATCTAGGTTTTCCACCATGGGTAAATCCATTTGGTGGACATCAGCAAATGTGCAAAAGTAAGGTTTTATCTAAACTGCCGTTTTTTCATATTTTACCATTCTGGCTTTATCGTTTTATTCTTAAATTATTTGGTGAAAATGAAACAACAATTTCTAGCCTTATCGAGGTTAAAACAACAGCAATTAGCATAAATCGATTTGAGAAAATACTAAAATTAGCGGGTTATAAGAAAGAGAAAAGAACATTCTATTTTATAAATCCAAATTACGAAGTGAAATTTAGTATTAAACCTCGAAAACTAAATAGAATCTTATCGGGGGTTCCTTATTTGAGAGAATTTTTTATTACAACAAATTATTACTTATTAAGTATAGATACTTTAAACAAAAAATAATACTGTTGCCCATAAGGCGTTTAACAACTAAAGGTTAAAAACATTAATTATATCGGTATAAAATTAAAACATTAAAAATGAACTCAACACTTTTAAAGAAACTGGTTCCACACTTGTTAGCTATTGTCTTTTTTTTAGGACTAGCATTGGTTTATTTTTCACCTATTATGCAAGGTAAAACATTGAAAAGGCATGATATGACTGTGTGGAAAAGTACTGCGCAAGAAGCAAACCAATTTAAAAAGGAGACGGGTGAAAAAACCTTATGGACAAATAGTTTATTTGGTGGCATGCCAACCTATCTGATTAATGCAGAAAGGAGTATTTTAATTCACAAAGTTCATAAAATTCTTAGAGTATTTAAAACGGATCCTCAAGCACAAGTGTTTTTATACTTATTAGGTTTTTATATTGCAATGTTGTTGTTTGGCGTAAGCCCATGGCTTGCTATTATTGGTTCTATAGCATTTGCCTTTTCATCCTATTTCTTTATTATAATTGAGGCAGGGCACTCAACAAAAGCTTATGCTATTGCTTATATGCCACCAATAATTGGTGGTTTATATTACATTTTTAATAAAAATGCTTTAAAGGGGTCAATAATAATGGCATTCTTCTTAGCTCTTCAAATAAATTCCAATCATTTTCAAATTACATATTATACCGCCTTAATTTGTTTAGTATTTGGAATTGTATGGTTAATTAATGCTATTCGCAATAAAGAATTAAAGCAGATTATAAAACCAGTTTCATTTAGCTTTTTAGCTGCTGTTTTTGCTCTTGCTATTAATGTTACAAGCATTTATCTTACCTACGAATATGGGAATTATTCTATGCGTGGTCCATCAGAACTGACTCATGATGAGCAAAATCAAACCAGTGGGCTAGATAAAGATTATGCAACATCGTGGAGCTACGGAATTGATGAAACATTTACTTTTTTAATTCCAAACTTTAAAGGAGGGGCATCAGGAGGCAGTCTTACAGAAAGTTCTGAAACGTATAAATTATTTGAACAAGCTCAGGGGAAGAAACAGGCAAGACAAGTAATTAAGCAAATGCCGCTATATTGGGGAACTCAACCAATGACATCGGGACCAGTTTATATTGGGGCATTTATTTGTTTTTTATTTGTATTAGGATTATTCCTAGTAAAAGGACCGGTAAAGTGGTGGTTACTTGCAGCAACAATACTAAGTATTTTGCTTGGTTGGGGTAAAAACTTTATGCCATTCACAGAGTTTTTTCTCGATTATTTTCCAGGGTACAATAAGTTTAGAACAGTATCTATGACACTAGTTATTGCCGAGCTTACTATTCCAATAATTGCTGTTCTTGGTTTAAAAGAGGCTTTGTCGGGGAATATTAAAAAGCAAGATTTTAAAAAGGCAATGTACTGGGCATTTGGAATAACAGGTGGCTTAAGCTTGTTTTTTGCTCTTTTTTCAGGAATGTTCTCCTATGAAAGCCTTGCCGATGGGCGAATGCAGCCTGTTTTAGTCGATGCATTAAAAATAGATCGTCAAAGTATGTTACGCGATGATGCTTTTCGAGCATTTGGCTTTATAATTTTTGGAGCGCTAATGCTATGGTTTGGATACAATAAAAAATTAGATAAAAAATATTTGTATCCTGTATTAGCAATTTTATTATTGCTCGATATGTGGACTGTTAATAAACGCTACTTAAACAACGATGATTTTGTTTCGAAAAAAGTAATGAGCAAAACCTTTGATGCAACTAAAGCTGATAAAATAATTCTTGAAGATAATGACCCGAATTATAGAGTAGTTAATATTGCTGTTAGCACTTTTAACGATGCAACAACTTCAGAACACCATAAATCAATTGGTGGTTATCATGGTGCAAAAATGCGACGTTATCAAGAACTAATTGATTTCCATATATCAAGAGAACTACAAGCAACAATCTCAAAATTGCAAGCGGGTGGTAAAGATTTTGATTATTATAGTGCCGTTCAGAATAATCAAGTTCTAAATATGCTGAACACAAAATACTATATTATTAATCCAGAATCGTATCCTTTGCAAAATGCTAATGCTTTTGGAAATGCATGGTTCGTAAATAATGTTCAGCTAGTAGAAAATGCCGATCAGGAAATTAATGTATTAGCGAAAGTTAATTTGAAAAACACCGCCGTAATTGATACAAGATTTAAGGAAATTATCGGAATTCCAAATACGATTGTAGATTCTGCTGCATCAATTAAATTAGATGTTTACAAGCCAAACTATTTAAAATATTCAACTAACTCAAAGAACGATCAGATAGCTGTATTTTCAGAAATATATTACCCAAAAGGGTGGGTTGCATATTTAGATGGAGAAGAAGCTACTTATTTTAGAGCAAACTACATATTACGAGCCATGAATATTCCTGCAGGTGAGCATGTAATTGAATGGCATTTTAAGCCAAAATCGTATGAAGTGGGAATGACTATTTCTGTAGTAAGCTCAATTTTCTTATTATTACTAATAGTTGGTCTTGCATATGTTGAGGTTAAAAAAGGAGATAGTAATAATGAAAAGGTTAATTTAATAAATTAATGCTCCTAATATCAAACAGGGAAATCGCTTTTAAAAAATCCTGAAAGGATTTAATGTAAATAGCCTCGGGTTTTAACCCGAGGATTGAAATTTGAAGATGAAATTGGCACAAGTAGTACTGATAAATTGGAAAATTATGGTTGCATGTGCCAAAATCTGATTATTAAATTTTAAAAGTGATTTGCCTGTAATATCAGAATATAAGAGCAAGAAAAACCAATTTTATTAGTATCTTTGCAAATTGTAAAAAACGCTATGGGCAGACAAGAGCAAAAATTATCGAAACGAAAACTTAGAAGTTCTTATGCAACTACTATTATTAGTATTTCGTTAGTATTGTTTGTTATTGGAATTATTGGTCTCTTATTACTTAATGCACAAAAGCTTTCACGTCATGTAAAAGAAAATATTGGTTTTTCTATTATATTAAATGATGGGGTAAAAGAGGTGGATATGATTCGATTGCAAAAAAGCCTTGATGCTTCCGTTTATGTAAAATCAACCGAATATATTACTAAAGAAAGAGCAGCCCGTGATTTGCAAGAGGATTTGGGTGAAGAGTTTATTGATTTTCTTGGATACAATCCATTGTTACCATCCATCGAAGTTCGATTGTTTGCTGAATATGCAAACCCCGATAGCATAGCTAATATAGAGATAAATTTACTTGCTTATTCACAAGTGAAAGAAGTATCTTATCAAAAATCATTGGTCGAGGTAGTAAATAAGAACATTAGACGAATAAGTTTAGTTTTGTTTACTTTTAGCGGAATGCTATTGTTAATTTCACTATCCTTAATAAATAATACGATTAGACTATCAGTATATGCTCGCCGTTTTTTAATTAAAACAATGCAACTAGTAGGAGCAACTAAATCTTTTGTACGAGCTCCTTTTTTAGCAAAAAGTGTAATACACACTATCTACAGCGTTTGCCTTACATACATACTATTAGGCGGAGTAATATATTTAATAGATACTGAAATTCCTGAATTAGCCATTTTAAATAACATTGATACCTTGGCTATTTTATATGTTGGAGTTTTTGCAATAGGATTTTGTATTGTATGGCTGTCAACCTGGTTTGCAGTAAACAGGTATTTACGATTAAAAAGTAATGAGTTATATTTTTAACTAATTATTCAAATTCAAATGGAGAATAAAACAGAAAATAGAAAAGTAGAGTTTGCTTTTGAAAAAAGCAATTTCATTTTAATGGGGATAGGTTTAGCGGCTATATTATTAGGATTTATATTAATGTCAGGTGGTGGTTCTGATGATCCAGCTGTTTTTAACGAAGAAATGTTTAGTTTCAGAAGAGTAACTCTTGCTCCAATATTGGTTTTCGGCGGATTTGTTTTTCAGATTTACGCTATCATGAAAAAACCAAAACAATAATCACTAAATATATTTTATGAATTGGTTAGAGGCGTTAATTCTTGGTATTATTCAGGGATTAACAGAGTTTTTGCCTGTAAGTAGTAGTGGTCATTTAGAAATTTCAAAAGCAATATTTGGAGACTCTTCATTACCACAAGAAAGCATGTTTATGACAGTAATGTTACATGGTGCTACCGCATTAAGTACAATAGTGATTTTTCGCAAAGAAATAATGGAGATTATTCAAGGATTATTTCAATTTAAATGGAACAATCAAACCATATTCTCATTAAAAATAGTATTGTCGATGCTACCAGCTGCTTTTGTTGGGGTTGTTTTTAACGATCAAATTGAGAGTCTTTTTAATGGAAACATTATGCTTGTTGGATTTATGTTGCTTGTAACCGCAGGGCTTTTGTTTTTAGCTGACAGAGCAAAAACTACAGAAAAAGGCGTGAGCTATGTTAATGCAGTTATTATTGGTGTTGCCCAAGCAATTGCTATTTTACCAGGTATTTCAAGATCTGGCGCAACAATATCCACTTCGGTTTTGTTAGGTGTAGATAGGGAAAAGGCAACACGATTCTCATTCTTAATGGTTGTGCCATTAATTTTAGGAAAAATGGCTAAGGATATATTATCAGACGAGATAATTCTTTCAAAAGACATGATGTTCCCTACCATTATTGGTTTTATTGCTGCATTTATTACAGGGTTATTTGCCTGTACTTGGATGATAAAAATTGTAAGAAAAAGTAAACTTACTTATTTTGCCATTTACTGTTTTGTTGTTGGATTAATTGTATTAATAACCTTTTTATAAACAATGTTTTATTTACAAGATAAAGAGCAGTACGATTTTAAAGAAGGGCAGGTTATCTTAATTGATAAGCCTTTGGAATGGACATCTTTTGACATTGTAAAAAAGATAAGGAATCTTATTTCGAAGCAATTTTCTTACAAAAAGTTAAAAGTAGGACATGCCGGAACTTTAGACCCACTTGCCACAGGTTTACTAATAGTTTGTTCTGGAAAGCAAACCAAACAAATTGACACGTATCAGGCGCAACAGAAAGAATATATTACAACAGTTAAACTTGGAGCAACAACTCCTTCATTCGATAGAGAAAAAGAGGAAGATGCTGTTTTTCCTACAGAACATATAACACCAGAACTTATTAAGGAAAAAATAAATGAATTTGTGGGAGAAATAGAGCAAGTGCCTCCTATGTTTTCTGCTAAAAAAGTTAATGGTGTACGAGCTTACCATGCTGCCCGTAATGGAGAGGAATTGGAATTAAAATCAAATAAAATCACCATTCATAACATAGAGCTGTTAAGCATTGACATGCCATACATAAAACTTAAAATAAACTGCAGTAAAGGAACCTATATTCGTTCTTTGGCAAGGGATTTAGGTCTTGCACTAAACTCAGGCGGATATTTACATGATTTAAGACGAACAAAAATTGGCGAATATCATGTAGAAAAAGCAATGAATATTGAAGATTTTGAAAAAATAATTAAGATTATGCAACCAATT
>JAUXEM010000316.1 GCA_030620515.1 Salinivirgaceae bacterium | reverse complement strand
GAATTTTATTCTATATGCGGAGCATTGCCAGCACCTGAGTATTCTAATGATAATCCGTTTAGGTATAAGTTTTCGTGGAGCCCTAAGGGAGTTGTACTTGCTGGCAATAATGATGCTGAATATCTAAAAGATGGAAAAGTAGTTTCAGTACCTACTGAAAAGCTTTTTAAAGATACTTTTAATATAGATTACCCTAAAGTTGATAAGTTAGATGTTTATCCAAATCGTACATCAATACCATATGTTGATTTGTATGAAATACCAGAAGTGAAAACAATGTATAGAGGAACTTTTAGGTTTAAAGGATGGTGTGAAATTTTAGATGCTTTGAAAACTTTAAAACTTACATTACCAGAAGAAATTGATTTTACAGGAATGACATTTGGTGATATGATGGCAAAGCTTATTGATGCAGATAATACTAATGATATTAAGGCTAAGGTAGCAGAATATTTGAAGGTTAAAGTTGACTCTGTTGCAATTGATGGGCTCGATTTTTTAGGCTTATTCGATGACAAGTCAATGAATAGAAAGAAGGATTCGACTTTTGAGATAGTGTCGGACTTAATGATTGAAAAAATGATGTTGGGTGAAGATGAGAATGATATGTGCGTTATGCAACATTTATTTTTAGCTGAATATCCAGATGGAAAAAAAGAGATTATTAGATCAAGATTACTTGATTTTGGCGTGCCAAATGGTGATACGTCTATTGCAAGAACTGTTGCTTTACCTGCTGCAAGTGCAGTTAAAATGATTATTGACCAAGAAATATCGGCAAAGGGTGTTCACATTCCAGTAATTGCGGAAATTTATGAACCAATTATGATTGAGCTTGAGAACATGGGGATTGAAATGGTTGAAGAGTATGGTTTGCCTTTAAGTCAGAATATTCAATAATAATTAATGCGCTAAGTCAAAATACTATAGCGTTAATTTTTTATTTCTAAAATATATTTATATTATTGAAGTAATATTAGATATTTAATAAAAATATCTCTTGCCAAATTGCTTTTTGGGATCGCCAACCTGAAAGGCTTTTTTTGTTTGTGAACAGGTGTAGTTGTATCGCTCTAAAAGTGGCACAAGTAATTAAATATGGTTTGAAATGAAAAAGTTGCCGTCGCAATAAAGTATCACCTTATAAATATACCCACGCATGCATTAAAATTTGATATGCCTAAAGTTTAGCCCACAGGGTCGGCTGTTCTAAATTTACTTATTTGAGCATTTTTACTTACTTAAACATTGACCTGCAATGCAGGGGTAATATTTAAACAGTTTATAAGTAACATTTAGATGCGTTTATAAGGGATACATATTTTAAAGATAGAGCCTTTTCCTTTTTCCGATTCCAGTGTAATTGTACCGTTTAATAAATCAGTGTTTTCTTTTGCAATAGATAAACCTAAGCCTAAACCTCCATATTGGCGAGATAGTGTAGGTTCTGCTTGGGCAAATTTATTGAAAATACTTGCGTGCTGCTCTTTGTGTATTCCTATTCCTGAGTCTTTAACAAAGAAATGAATTTCATTCTTGGACAGTTCGTTTTTATTGATAGATCCTTTTAATTGGTATCCAAATTCAATGAAGCCTTTATTTGTGAATTTTAGAGCATTCCCCAATAAATTACTCAGTATTTTATATAATTTGAATTTATCAATCAGTATGTTGCTTTCTTCATCGTTAAGTTCCGTATTTAGAGTAAAGAGTAAGTTTTTTTTATCTGTTTGGCTTTTAAAAATTGCGTAAAGCTCTTTTAGTAAAGAGTTAATGTTTACTGTATTTTGTTCAACTAATACTTGTTTTGTTCCAAGTTTCGATATTTCAATAATATTATCAATGGTGCTAAGTAGTTGCATACTACTTTGTTCAATTATATTAATATATTGTTTTCTGGTTTTGTCTTTTAAATTGGGAATATCTAGTAGTTGAGAAAAACCTAAAATTCCATTCATTGGTGTGCGTACTTCGTGCGACATATTATTCAGAAATTCAGTTTTAAGATTATCGTTTTCTTCGGCTTTTTTTATTGTAAGTATTAACTCGCTGTTGGTTTCAACAAGAGCGTCTGTTGTTGCTGTTAACTCTTCGTTTGTTGCTCTTATTAACTCTTCGTTAGCTAATAATTCTTCATTTTTAAGTCCACTTAATTTAATTTCTTCGTTAGCTTTTTCTATAGCAGACTGCGTAAATTTATTTGCATAATATATAATAACGGTTATTATTATAATAACAAAGGCATGGTTTATAAAGGCGGTAGTAAATAAATTAGCATATTCAGGCTGGTTTTTTGTGGCAATTAAGTAAACTCTAGTTGTAGTTGCTATGGTTAGAACTGAGCTAATAGTAATAATTGTTCTAGTGGCAAAAAGGAATCCAACTAATAAAAATGCAAAGATTGAATAAAAGCCTTGAATGAATTTATATAAAACAGGAATATCTTTTGGAATTATATTTATAAATATTAATAGAAATAGTACTATTGATATGGAAAACAAATTGCCTGCTACTTTTAATCCATGCTTTTTTAATATAAACAATGAAATTAAGCACAATAGTGTAACGGAAATGTTGGATAATGAGGATATGAGTAAGTTTTCACTTTTATATAAAATGTCGAAAATAAGAAAAGCATTTGCAAGGGCTATTCCAATTATACAGATATTAATAAAAAAAATAGCTTTTAAATTTTCTAGATAG
>JAUXEM010000288.1 GCA_030620515.1 Salinivirgaceae bacterium | reverse complement strand
ATGGTAGAATTAGTAATGTCACTTCGACTCCGCTCGGTAACCGTTTATCTACTGTATTACCACAAAGGACTCAAAGTTATTTTCACAAAGTGCACTAAGGAAAAAACATAAAATCTTTTTTGCCATTACACATTAACAACCAAACCATCATAGGCTGGTTCCACATTAGCAGGCAGCATTTTCTTTAAATCGTTATAACAATACTGCCTATGACTTAAATGCGTTAAATATGTGTTTTTAGGCTTTAATTCCTCAATTAATTCAAGAGCCTCAGCTAAGCCCAAATGCGAGTTATGGGGTTTTTCGCGCAATGCACTTAAGACTAACACATCTAAATTATAAAGCTTTTGTTTTTGCTCTTCTTCAATCGTTTTTATATCGGTAAGGTAAGCTACATTATTAATTCTATAGCCATAAATTGGCAAAAGGTTATGGTAAGCTCTAACTGGTATAATTTCATCATCTCCTACATTAAAAGGAACACCTATAATTTCATTCAAATCTAGCTCTGGTGAACCTGGATACCTTTTTTCGGCAAACACATAAGCATACTCACGCTTTATGCAAGCTAATACCCTGGTTTCGGCAAATATTTTCATTGGTCTTTTCTGAAGATAATTATAGGCTCTCACATCGTCAATTCCAGCAGTATGATCTTTATGCTCATGCGTAATCAAAGTAGCATCAACCTTTATAATTTTCTCTCGTAACATTTGCTGACGAAAATCTGGCCCCACATCAATAACAATATTATTGTGTTTAGTTTCAATAAAAATAGAGCTACGTAAACGCATGTCTTTTTTATTGTCGGATAAACAAACAGAACAATTGCAACCTATTACAGGAATACCATGTGAAGCTCCGGTGCCAAGGAAAGTTATTTTCAATATTATAGTGTTAGTATATTCAACTTGTTATTTAATTATATATCACTAATAAAATTAGTAAACTATTGCTTGTTACAAGTTCCCTGTTGTTATAAAATAACTTAAAATATAATGGGGTACAAAACCAGCAACTAGCAACAACATAATAAAAACGTTCTGTAAAATTATTAAAGTAATTCTTACTTGGCTATTTACTACTTACTTTTTTTAACTTAAATTCTTTACGGATACTAAGATAAATTAAATAAACTAAAACCAAAACAGCTAATACGGCAGATGGCACGGCAGCTTCTCTGCCAAAAATAGCCAATGATGCCGAGGCAGTAAATCCTGAACTTTTAATTGTAAGTAATAGGTTTTGACTCACAATAATATCGTTTGCCATACCCTTTTTTGTGGCAATTTTTTCGTGTAAGTATCCAAGTAAAAACATAGCCAATACAAGAACCATCGAAATAGATAATAGCACATCAAAATTAGAGAAAAACACTGCACTATTTAAACCTACTGCTGTGTATATTATTATAGCAAAGCCAAAATCAACTACTTTAGCACGTATCTTAATAATTGTTTTTTCTAAAGGTGGTAAAAGCAATATGCGCGAAATAATAAATGGAATAACAATTATTTTAACCATTATTAAAACCAATAGCCAAGGACTTAATGAGGTCGATCCTGAAAATAAAAGAATAATTAAAGGCGTTAATATTACACTCGATAAATAAGCACCTATTGTTCCTATCATGGTATAATTCATATTCCCTTTAAGAACATGAGTAAAAGGAATTACAGCTACTCCGGGAGGCGATGCAGCAATTATAACCAATCCAAAAAATAATTGCTCATCTTTAATTAAAAAATGAGCCAGCAAAAGTAGCACCGAGCTAAATATAAAATAGCCTAAAAAAACAGAAATAGCCATAGTTTTAATAGCCGACTTAATTGGCAGCATACTTTTCAATGAAATGCCTGTAGTAGAGAATGTCATAACAATAGCCAAAATGTAGATATTGAACGACTTGAAAAGATGTGCATTATCTCCAAAAAACAGACCTAGCAGAATTGCACCAATGAGAATAACATTCCTATTAAATAGTGCGTAATATATTTTTAGTATCATATTAAAATTTTCTAAGTATAAACGTAAATCGAAACATCAAAAGCTTATTTTTGTTGATGGTTTAATCATAAATTAAACATCTTACATAACATAGTAGCACCTAATTAATTATAAATTAAGCAAATGACCGGAAAACTATACCTATTACCAATCACTTTAGGTGAACAGGAAGCTTCTAGCGTAATTCCTACCAAAGTTATCGATAAAATATTGTCTATTCGATATTTTGTGGTTGAAAACATTAGAACTACACGAAGATACTTACGAAAGCTTGATGCGCAATTCCCAATCGATGACATTCAGTTTTTTGAACTTAACAAGCATACAAAAGAAAGCGAGATTGGTTTATTTTTAGCACCATGCAAAAAAGGAAATAATATTGGAGTAATATCTGAAGCTGGTGTACCAGGGGTTGCCGACCCAGGTTCCGAAGTTGTGGCAATAGCGCATCAAAATAATATCCAAGTGGTCCCTCTAGTTGGGCCATCTTCAATTTTATTAGCTATGATGGCATCTGGACTTAATGGTCAGAACTTTGCTTTTAATGGCTACGTACCAATTAAAGGGGATGAACGAATTAAAAAAATTAAACAACTTGAAAAAAGAGCTTTTGCTGAAAATCAGGCACAAGTATTTATTGAAACTCCATACCGAAATAATGCTCTAATTAATGATTTTATAAGTGCCTGTTCACCAGATACAAAACTTTGTATTGCTGCAAATATTACTATTGAAAATGAATTCATTAAAACATTAACAATTAAAGAGTGGGAAAAGCAAAAACCCGACTTGAATAAAATACCAGCAATATTCATATTAGGTAGTTAAATTAACAAATACACATACGTGTTATAGATAAAATATCTATTTTTAATATATTTAAATTATAAATCTATGGAATTAACACGAGAATTTATAGAGAGCCTTCCTAAAGCAGAACTTCACTGTCACTTAGATGGATCAATGCGTGTAGAAACAATTATTGAATTAGCTAAAGAACAAGGTGTTGAACTACCAAAAAAATCGGTAAAAGCACTAACTGATTATCTGGCAGTAGGAATGAATTGCAAAAGTTTAGAAGAGTATTTACAGCCTTTTGCTGTTACTTGTTCTGTACTACAAACAAAAGAATCGCTTATTAGAGCAACTTATGAACTAGCCGAAGATTGCGCAAAAGAAAATATTTGGTATCTTGAAATGCGTTTCTCTCCTATTTTGCACATTGAAAAAGAGCTTACTTTAACACAGGTTGTTGATGCCGTTTTAGAAGGAAAAAAGCGAGCTGAAAAGGATTTTAACATTTCGCTTGGAGTTATTATTTGCGGATTAAGGCATACTACACCTGAAATTTCAATGACATTGGCTGAGCTTTCGGTAGCTTATAAAAACCGAGGTGTAGTTGGCTTCGATTTAGCTGGAGCAGAAGATGGATTCCCTGCAAAAGATCACAAAGAATCGTTTTATTTAATAATTAATAACAACATTAACACCACTGTTCATGCGGGTGAGGGCTACGGTCCTGAATCAATTCATCAGGCTATACATGTAATTAGTGCAAACCGT
>JAUXEM010000249.1 GCA_030620515.1 Salinivirgaceae bacterium | reverse complement strand
TGAATAAATTAGCTGTTTAAAATATCAACAGTTCGTTAAGTTTTTGCTTCTCACAATTCCAATAACCATTGAAAACCAAGTTGCAAAGCTTTAATTTAATGCTACTTATAAAATTATTGTAATTACTTATTTATAATACATATTTAAAAATATACCGAACCATTAAAATATATACAAATGAAAGTAGTAGCAATAAATGGCAGCCCAAGG
This sequence comes from Salinivirgaceae bacterium, assembly GCA_030620515.1. GTDB lineage: Bacteria > Bacteroidota > Bacteroidia > Bacteroidales > SZUA-534 > JAUXEM01. Next base: position 4,583 of record JAUXEM010000249.1, on the reverse strand, counting down.
GCAAATGGGAATACATCTCTTTTAATTAAAGAAATTTTTAAAACACTTGAAGCAGAGGGTGTTGAAACAGAACTATTTCAACTGGGTGGTAAGCAAGTTCATGGATGTACAGCATGCGGTAAATGTCGCGAAGCAAAAGACGGTAAATGCCATATTAAAAACGATGTAATAAACCTATGTATTGAAAAAATGATTGAAGCCGATGCTATAATACTTGGCTCGCCTGTATATTTCTCAAATGTAACAAGCGAGTTGAAAGCTCTTATAGATTGTGCTGGATATGCCATGCGTGGTGCCCCACATTTATTAAAACATAAGCTTGGAGCAGCAGTTGTTGCAGTTCGCCGTGCCGGAGAAATTCATACTTTTAACTCAATAAACTTGTTCTTTTTAGTAACACAAATGATTGTTCCTGGAGCATCTTACTGGAATGTTGGTATAGGCAAAAATCCTGGCGATGTACTTAACGATGAAGAGGGAATGCAAACCATGCAAAATTTGGGCGAAAATATGGCTTGGTTACTTAAAAAGCTGAACAAATAATCATCTTGTAAAGGATAAATTAAAAGCTTTATTCAAAATCTTTTTTACGTAAATCTTTTTTTATTGATATTCGTTTTTTATCCTCGACTCTCCTTATTTTACTAGATAAAGTGGGTTTTGTAGGCACTCTTTTCTTAATAGGCTTTAACGCTTTTTCAATTATATCGGAGAATTTACTTATGGAGTTTGCCTTATTCTTAATTTGAGAACGCGAGCTTTGATCTGTAATAATTAACTCCCCTTCTGAATTAATAATATTTTGCAGCTTTTCCCTAATAATTCCTTTCTCTTTTTCACTCAAAACTAGAGAAGAATTAACATTAAACCTTAGTTCAATTTTGGTACTAACCTTATTTACATGTTGCCCACCTGGTCCACTACTTCTTGTTGCCTTAAATTCTAGTTCTGCAATTAGCAAATGTAATTTTTCTTTAACCATTTAATTTTAGTTCTAAAAAAGTGGTTTTAACAAAAGTACCAAAAGCCTTTAAATAATAAAATGCCCTTTGTGACAAAATTTTTTTTTGTTAAATAGAATGGATATATAAGTAACTCTAACTATATTTACTGAAAATATTTATTTTTAAAAAGTGCAAAATGGCTATATACGATACCGAAGCATTAACGTATGATCAATGGTACACCACTCCCATTGGTAATTTTATTGATGAACTACAAAGCAATTTAGTGTTTAATCAGTTTGAAATAAATGCTGGTATGAAAATACTTGATGTTGGTTGTGGCACAGGCAACCAAAGTATTAAACTTGCTAAAAAAGGATGCGTTGTTAGTGGAATTGATATTTCAAAAGAGATGCTGAATAAAGCAGAAACTAAAAAGAAAAACCTTACAGTTAGTTTCCAAAATATGGCAGCCTCATCCTTAGATTTTCCTGATAATTATTTTGATGCTGTAATATCGGTTACAGCTTTTGAATTTATTAAAGATACAGAACAAGCATTTGCTGAAATGCTAAGAGTAGCCAAAAAAGATGCGCCAATAATTATTGGAACACTAAACAGAGACAGTGCTTGGGGTGATTTATATGGATCTAAAAAATTTAAGGAGAATTCAATTTTCAAATATGCTAACTTAATAGGCATGAGCGATATCGAATTATTTTCACCTGAAAAGCTTATAAACATTACCCAGTGTCTTTTTATATCGCCCAAAGAAAAAGAATACACAATAAAGAATGAAACAAAGTTCTCAAAAGTTAATACCGGTGGATTTATATGCGCATTATGGAAAAAATAATATCAGCTCAAATAGCTCTTTCGCCTATTGAAAGTAAAAATTATATTAATGATATTAATAAAGCTCTAAGTATAATAAAGTCGCATGGTTTAGAATATGAGATTAATGCATTATCGACCACCATAATAGGCGAACAAGCAAAAGTATTTGAACTAATTAATGTTCTATTCTGTGAACTTGATAAACAAACAAAGTTTACTCTAGATATTAAAATGTCTAACATATGTGGATGTGCAAATAACAAGAAATAATAATATAGCAAATTGCGTTAGAAATTATTCATTCCTAATACATTAAAATTTATTCAAAAAATCTATTTTCCACGATTCAATCAAATGTTTTTGATACATTTAGACTCTAAAAAAACCAAAATTATGTACTTATGGATGTGTTAACAATACCTTTTAATAAATATCTTGGATTAGAACGTTGCGAAAAAGAAGGTTACATTCTTAAACTTCCAAATAAAAATGAATATTTAAATCATATTGAAACCATTCATGCAAGTGTTCAATTTGCTCTTGCAGAAGCTACTTCAGGTGAATTTCTATTACAAGAATTTAAAGATTTTGAATTTGATGTTATTCCTGTAGTCAGAAAATCAGAAGTTAAATATTCATGTCCTGCTGAAGGTACTCTTTGCTCAAAAGCTGAGTTCATAGAATTAAACAAAAATGAAATAGAACATAAACTGGAATTTAGTAACCGTATAATAGTAAAGATACAAGTATCTGTTTTAAACGAAAGCGAAGATATAGTAATGACAGCAATATTTGAATGGTTTATAGCAAAAGACTAGAATTTAATCAAAGGTATGTACCTCAGGGTAGAACCCTGAACCCAAGAATCCAATGCAGAGCATCGGGGTACCTGCCTACCGCAGGCAGGTTATACCACATAATGCCGATACGCTTCGCTATCGGGATTAGTTCAACTAACTAATTTCAGCTCACTCCGTTTCTGAAATTTGAGTTTCACTGAATAAAAAGCTTGGGTATATTTTCCTTTATTCTACCACAATTTACTTAAACAGAGGCAGTATATTTTAATTGAGACCTAACTGACGACTATAGCCCAATGTCATTAAGTTAAGTATTATGTCATTCTATTTCAATCGGATATATTGTTTTCAGTACATGAAATTAATGATTCCAATTGCAATTTTGTGATCTTAAACTTTGCTCAGTAAACACTTGCACCTATTTTTTACGTCGCTATAACACAGGGTGTCAAACTTGCACTGCAATTTCTTACGCTGTACTAATAGCTTTAACCCATGCCTTACAGCCAGGCGGGCTTTCATGGTTTTATGTCAATAAAATATAATCAAACTGAAAGTATAAAAGCTAATAGCTAGTGCATCGCACTGAGTGAAAAATTACATAGACAAAAGTGGCACAAGTAAAAATCAATTTAAAATACGATAGGTCTTTTGCGCCACAAACGTCTATTTATTTGAATATTTCCTACTAACTTAATGACATTGCGTATGCAGATAGGTCTAACAATTAATATAGACAAATACTATTTAGTCACTAATTACAGCTTCTTCTGTGCTCTTCTTATTCCCTCCAATTGGAATAGCTGCACTAAAATAAAACGAAGAGTTATATTGGTCTGGATGTTCATTATTTTTAGAAACATCAAGTAAACCATAGTAGTACCTTAAAGTTAAGCTTACTCCACTGTTTTCTCGTAATTTTTGTGTAACACCACATGTTAAACCAAAATCAAATCGTTTATAATCATCCATTACATTCCTTGTATAAACTACTTCATCATCATTAAACATTGTAACTTCGAAAATATCTTGTGCTTTAGTTCTTAAACTAATTTGGGGTCCAAATTCTATAAATGTTTTCCCAAAAATACGATATCTAAGAGTAATTGGTAAACTGAAATACGATAACTCACGTTTAACACTAGCCTCTTTTAATACATCATTTAAACTTGAATCGGGTGTTTCATAAACAGTCATCCCTTTAGCACCCAGTGGGTATGAAAAATACAGAGCTGGGTTTAAGTGAAATTTATCATTAATTTTATAAACGAAAGTCATTCCTAAATTTAAACCAGGCATATAATGCGATTCGCCAACATTGCTTACTATTGAATAGTTCAGACCAACATTTAATCCAAACTCTAGTCGCTCATTATTTAATTTCTCGCCAAATACTAATGCAATTAAAATTTGGCTTGAGGCTATTCGAACTACCAATAGCAGAATGATGGATAATAAAATTCTTTTTTTCATTATTTTTATATAAAATGAGATTATTAATTGGTCAAATTCTGAAATTTGACAATGAAGGTACAAAACTCATAATAATACAATTTGAAAGTATTTAACAAAAAACAAAATACTAAAAAAAACTAGTCAAAATCATATAAATCATCGTCAGTATAAGAATTCTCAAAATAGAAGTTATTGGTAAGTTGTAGAATATTCTTAATTAAAGACAGTCCTATTTTAGCACCAGAATTATTAGGCTCAATTTCTAGAATTCTGGAAAAATAATTCATCGCAACTCCATAGTTTTGTGTGCGTGAATGAATCTTTCCTAAAAACAATAAGGCTTCAATTTCATTGGGCTTTTGAACAATAATTTCTTCAAAAGCTTTCTGTGCCTCCTCTAATTTGTATTCTTGAAACAGTATTAATGCGTTTTCAACTTCTTTATTCATAGTAAAAATTATATTCTTTAGAAAAATATTAGTTACACAATGATATTAATAATTACACTCTCAACAAACTGTTTTTGCAATTGTTGAATCAAATTAAT
>JAUXEM010000143.1 GCA_030620515.1 Salinivirgaceae bacterium | reverse complement strand
TTTTAATTGTAAAAGCACTATTATTAGAAAGTACTATTCATATTTTAAGCTACACTATTTATGGTATTAGCATGGTAATTCTATTTTCAGCTTCATCGCTTTATCATGCTTCAAAAAGACCTATAAAAAGAGCTAAATTAAAAATATTTGACCATGTTGCTATCTATTTATTAATTGCCGGAACCTACACTCCTTTTGCTTTATTAGGACTACAGGGGACATGGGGATGGTCAATTTTTGGTATTGCTTGGGGGATTGGAATTGCGGGAATGATTCTAAAACTATTCTTTACTGGCAGATTCAATTTATTATCTACACTTAGCTATATAGCCATGGGCTGGTTAATTGTAATTGCCATTAAACCTGTATTAAATGCTTTTTCAAGCGAAACCCTATTCTGGCTTACAATAGGAGGTATTTTTTATACTATTGGTGCAGTTTTATATTCAATAAAAAAAATACCATTTAACCATGCTATTTTTCACTTCTTTGTTTTAGGTGGAGTTATTAGCCATTTTATAGCTGTGTATTTTTATTTGTAATGGTTGAATAATTAAACCTTGCATTGTAAATTATAACTATGTTGCTGCTTTCAGATTAAAGTTACTGGTTGCTGGTTACTTGCTTTACAAAGTTTAAGTATTCTTTCAACTCAACAAGAAACCAGCAACAAGTGTATTTATTTCAAAGCCTTTAATCACTACACCTTGCAATCAATACTCCTATGTAAGCTTAATATTGTCTTCAGGATGCTCCTTTTTAAAATCGACCCAATATTGTTGTATTGTCGATTTCACTTCTTTGCGAAGTGCAAACAAGCCAAATAAGTTAGGTACGGTCATTAGCACAATAGTAATTAGTGATATGGACCAAACAATGGTTGTATCGGCAAATGCTGCAATAAAAAAGGCTACAACATATACAATGCGATAGTAAACAATTGATTTTTCGCCAAACAGATAAGTCATAGCCCTTGAACCATAATACGACCATGAAATAGCAGTTGAGAAAGCAAAAAGCAATAAGCCAATGGATACGATATACTGTCCCCAATCGCCAAATAAGCTACGCTTAAATGCCTCGGTAGTTAAAGGAGCACTATGCATTAATGAACTACCCACAATTCGCAATTGACCCATTTGCTGAGTTATTCTTCCATTGCGTACGCTTATGTTTCCAGTATATAGTTCTGTCCCAGTGTATATTTTTATATTCTCAGCCACTGACCTTGCATGCAAAATGGTTAAGTCATTTTTTACAATTCCATTTTCTATATTTAAATCGCCACTAAATACTGGTAGACTTTTCTCTCCAACAAGATGACTCGATAAACTCTTTATTCCACCATCCTCAGTATCAGAATACGACTGTGCCATAACTTCAAGGTCAATCATCTGAAATTGATTTTCAATTTTCTCGTTCCAAACACCCGATGATAAAAGCACTAAACCTGTAATAGAGCAAATTATAATAGTGTCGATAAATGGCTCTAAAATTGCCACTAATCCTTCTGAAACTGGTTCGTGCGCTCTAGCTGCAGCATGCGCTATTGGAGCAGAACCTTGTCCTGCTTCGTTAGAGAATAAGCCTCGCCCTACTCCTTTTTGTATTGCAAAAGCAAAAGATGCACCTATAAAGCCGCCAGTGGCAGCTGTACCTGAAAATATATTAGTAAATATTGAAGCTATTGAAGGTAAGATGTTAGCATAGTTTGTAATAAGAACAGCAAAGGCTCCTATAAAATAAATGATTGCCATACCGGGTACTAGTTTAGATGTAACTTTTGCAATGCGTTTTATACCACCAATAATTACAAATCCTAATAATACAGCTAAAACACCACCTACAAGAATTTTATTCAGTCCGAAAGTTGCAAACATAGCGTTCGCAATACTATTTATTTGTGGTAAGCTACCTGTTCCAAACGATGATAGAATTGTTGCTGCTGCAAAAAAGACTCCCAGAATATGTCCTGTTTTAATTGTTTTTCCATTTTTCAAGGTAATATTCAAACGCTTGCTCATGTAATACATTGGTCCGCCTGAAATAGTACCATCCGAGGTTTTTTCGCGATACTTATGTGAAAGAGTTACCTCAACAAATTTTGTTGTCATACCTAGCATTGCTGTTACTAGCATCCAAAAAAGTGCAGCTGGTCCACCATAATGAATAGCTAGTGCCACACCAGCAATATTACCTGTGCCTACTGTTCCACTCAAAGCTGTTGTTAAAGCCTGAAAATGTGTAGTATCGCCAACATCGTCTTTTTTATCGTATTTGCCTTTTACAATTCTAATTGCATGTCCAAAATATCGTATTTGAGGAAATTTTAAATAGAAAGTAAAAAAGATACCTGTACCCAATAACAAAAAGATAAACCAAACATGGCTTCCTAAATATCCATCGAGTGCTATTAGTAGTTCGTTAATTTTTTGCATTTTTTAATAATTAATTTGTAAAAGGTTTTCGAAAATAAGAACTATTTGCGAGAATACATAATGCTTTAAAATACAATACCACTGTACCCGTGTTGGCGATAATTTAAAAACTAGCGACAAGTGGCGAATTATTTCGGAAACATGTCGTATCTTTGAATAAAAGTTATGACTATGAAAACAGATAATTTAACATTCAAGTCGTTGAATAACAATGATATATTCAAATTGATTAATGCAACTAGAAAAGGTGTTGATTATGAAATATTTGATAACTTCTCAGTAATATATCCTTTAAACTCAACAGATTGGTCAAGGATATTAAATATGTCAGAAAGAACAATCCAACGTCATAAACGAGAAAAGAAAAAGTTTGATTCAATTCATACCGAAAAGCTTCTTATGATTATGTTATTGTTTAAAAAAGGGACTGAGGTTTTTGGAAGTACTACAAATTTTCTCGCATGGATTAATTCAAAAAACATTGCATTAGGTGGAGATAAGCCAACAGATCTATTAGACAATTCTTTTGGCATTAATATGGTTAATAATGAGTTAGTTAAAATTGAACATGGAATTTTAGCATGATAGTTTATAGATTAGCGAGTAAAAAATACTCAAATGATTTAACAGGGATTGGTGCTGAAATTACAGGTGGTAGGTGGAATTTTAAAGGAACAAGGGTATTATATACTGCAGATTCCAGAGCGTTGTGTATGGCAGAAATTACAGTACATACACCTATTGGTATAATGCCTAATGATTATTTTATGATTACAATAGAAATCCCAGAATATTCACAAATAACAGAATTAGAAGTTAAGTCGTTATCTAAAGATTGGAGAAAATTCCCATATTCAAAATTAACACAAGAACTAGGGGATAGTTTTATAAAAAAAAATGAAATTTTGTATATTAAGGTTCCTTCAGCAGTAGTACAAGGGGATTGTAATATTTTAATTAATCCACAACATCCTGATTCTGGTAAGGTTAAAATTCTAAAGATTGAAAAATTTGCTTTTGATGAGAGAATATTTAGATAAAAAACTACCGACAATATGACAAGTAGTTATGATACCAAACTATTCTTAAACTCATCGTTTAGCATCTTTTCAACTTTTTTTCAAATCAAAAAGTCTAAATAGTTTTCAGGTGTTACAACCATTGTTTTAGCATCAGGGTAGTGATTTGTGAAACTACGCGGTATTTTATCTTTTTTAGATTTTGCGTTCCACTTAAATTCAAAGGCATAAATTTGACCATCAATCTCTTCAAGTAAATCAATTTCTTGTTGCTGTGTGGTTCTCCAAAAATAACGATAACCATAAAACCCTTCTAATTCAAGCTTTTTTATGCGCTCGCTCATTAAATAGTTTTCCCAAAGTGCACCAACATCGGTACGATTAATTAATGCCGAATAATTGCCTATCACAGCATTTCGCACACCATTGTCGTAAAAATATATTTTTTGACTCTTTTTTAATTCGTTTCGCATATTTCTACTAAATGCACGCAACCGGAATATTACAAACGATTTTTCGAGTAAATCGATATACCGCTCAACTGTATGACTATTACTACCAACTAGTTGAGCAACTTCGTTTATAGATACCTCTGAACCAAGCTGATATGCCAATGCAATAAGTATTTTAGTTAATAAGCTAGGCTTTTTTATTCCGTCTAACTGTAAAACATCACGATACAAATAGCTACTAACAAGGTTTTTCAATATTGCCACCTCATCGCCTTGGTTAACTACAACATCGGGGTAACTGCCAAAAACCATTCTGTGATGCAAAAGCCTTGTCTCTTCAAGCAAACCATAATGCTCAACCAATTCGCCCACCCATAATGGGTGCATCATATATTCAAATTTACGACCTGTTAATGGTTCGTTTACACGATTCCCAATATCAAACGACGACGAGCCCGTTGCAATTACTTGTATGTCGGGATAAGTATCGATAATAAGTTTTAATGCACAACCAATATTTGGTATTTGATGCGCCTCGTCAATAACAACTATTTTATTGTTGCCAATTAATGCTTTTAATTGTGTTGATGTTGGGTTTCTAAATATAGGATAAATATCAGCCTCATCGCCATTAATATATTTCGAATTTACACCGTAGCCATCAACCACCTTTTTTACTACAGTAGTCTTACCAACCTGTCTTGCTCCAATAACAACAAGAACCTTTTTCTTAAAAAAGTCTTTCTCTATTATTTTATTGAATACTCTATTAATCATTTTTCACAATTTACAAGTACAAATATATAATAATTTTGAATTGCAATTCAATATTATTATGGTTTTTTTGAATCGTACTTCAATATTATTATGCTTTTTTTGAATTGTAATTCAATATTATTATGATTTTTTTGATTCCCACTTCAATATTGTTATGATTATTTTGAACTCACATGTATTAAATGCTGTATTTGAATCTAAAAAAAAGCCTTCCCGAATTAACGAGAAGACTTTCAATATTTGAATCCGAATTAACGGAAGACTTATCTAAGATTTGCTTGTGCTGCGGCTAAACGTGCAATTGGCACACGGAAAGGAGAACAAGAAACATAATCAAGTCCAGTTCTGTGACAGAATTCAACTGATGTTGGCTCACCACCATGCTCACCGCAAATACCTAATTTAATATTAGGACGAGCTGATTTACCTTTTTCACAAGCCATTTCAACTAATTGACCAACACCTTCTTGATCTAATGACTGGAATGGATCTTCTTTAAGAATACCTTTCTCAATGTAGATAGGTAGGAATTTACCAGCATCGTCACGAGAATAACCAAATGCCATTTGGGTAAGGTCATTAGTGCCAAATGAGAAGAATTCTGCATGCTCAGCAATTAGATTTGCTGTAAGTGCTGCACGAGGAATTTCAATCATTGTTCCTACCATGTAGTCAACTTTAACTCCTTTTTCAGCTTGAACTTCAGTTGCAATTCTACGGATAATTTCCTCTTGCATCACATATTCTTTCACTGTTCCAATTAATGGAACCATAATTTCTGGTTTTGGATCAAATCCTTCTTTCTTCAAATCACAAGCAGCTTCAATAATTGCGCGAGCTTGCATTTCAGTAATTTCAGGATAAGTATTTCCTAAACGACAACCACGGTGACCTAACATAGGATTAAATTCGTGTAAAGAGTCAACTTTTTCAGTTACCACTTTAACATCAATACCTAATTTTTCAGCCATCTCTTTTTGAGAGTCTAAATCGTTTGGAGTAAACTCGTGTAATGGTGGATCAAGTAAACGAATTGTTACCCCGAATCCGTCCATAGCTTTAAGAATTCCGTAGAAGTCTTCACGCTGGATAGGTAATAATTTAGCTAATGCATCTTTACGACCAGCTAAGTCTTCTGCAAGAATCATTTCGCGGATAGCCCAGATGCGATCACCTTCGAAGAACATGTGCTCGGTACGACAAAGACCAATGCCTTTTGCTCCAAATTCGCGAGCTGTTTTTGCATCAGAAGGAGAATCAGCATTTGTTCTTACGTACATTTTAGTGTTTCTCTCAGCCATATCCATAACTTTACCAAAATCGCCGTCTAAAGTAGGAGTAATTGTATCAATTTTACCTTCGTAAACAATACCAGTAGAACCATTAAGAGAAATAAAATCACCTTTTTTGTATTCAATACCATTTATTGACATTGAACTACGACCTACAGTTAAACCAGCAGCTGAAGAAATACAACATTTCCCCATGCCGCGAGCCACAACAGCAGCATGCGATGTCATACCACCACGCTCAGTAAGAATACCAACGGCAGCGTACATTCCTTTTAAATCTTCAGGAGAAGTTTCGCGACGTACAAGAATTACTTTCTCACCTTTTTCAGCTTCAATTTCAGCATCTTCGGCAGAGAAAACAATTTTACCTGTAGCAGCACCTGGAGATGCAGGTAGGCCTTTTGAAAGTAACTTAGCAGCAGCTAATGCACTAGTTTCAAAAACAGGGTGTAATAATTCATCTAATTTATTAGGCTCTTGACGAAGAATTGCTGTTTTTTCGTTAATCATACCCTCGGCTAACATATCAACAGCCATTTTTACCATAGCAGCACCAGTACGTTTACCTGAACGAGTTTGTAACATCCAAAGTTTACCATCTTGAATGGTGAACTCCATATCTTGCATGTCGCTATAATGATCTTCTAATTTTTGTTGAACTGTATTAAGCTCGTTATATAGACCTGGCATTGCTTCTTCCAATGATGGAAATTTAGCAACACGGTCAGCCTCTGAAGTTCCATTGCGCTCAGCCCAACGTTTTGAACCAATTAATGTAATTTCTAAAGGAGTACGTACACCCGATACAACATCTTCACCTTGTGCATTAATTAAATACTCTCCGTTGAATTGGTCTTCGCCAGTTGCAGCGTCACGAGAAAAACATACACCAGTTGCAGAAGTATCGCCCATGTTACCATAAACCATAGCCTGTACATTTACTGCTGTGCCCCACTCGTCAGGAATTCGCTCCATACGACGGTAAAGTATTGCACGCTCGGTATTCCATGAATCGAATACTGCACAAACTGATCCCCAAAGCTGATCCCATGGATTTGTTGGGAAATCTTTTCCTGCGTTTTTTTTAACAACGGCTTTAAAAGATACAACAACACCTTTTAAATCTTCAATGGTCATATCCGCATCAGAATCGTATCCTTTAGCTTCTTTTACTTTATCTAAAACAACTTCGAAAGGATTATGCTCACCCTCTTCTGCTTCAACACCCATTACAACATCGGCATACATTTGAATAAAACGACGGTATGAATCGTAAGCAAATTTTTCATTACCTGATTTTTCTGCAATAATTTTCACAGTTTCATCATTCATTCCAAGGTTAAGTACGGTATTCATCATGCCTGGCATAGAGGCACGAGCTCCTGAACGAACAGAAAGCAATAAAGGGAAAGCCTCACCTGTAGAACCAAATTTAGCATTCATTGCTTTTTCAGTAGCAACTACTCCAGCCTCTACTTCAGCTTTCATAAGTTCTACTACTTTATCTTTACCTATTGAGTTGTATTCAGTACAAACTTCAGTAGTAATAGTAAAACCAGCTGGCACTGGCACGCCTATTAGGTTCATTTCAGCAAGGTTTGCACCTTTACCACCCAAAAGGTTCTTCATATCGGCTTTACCTTCGGCTTTACCGTCACCAAAGGTATAAACACGTTTTACTTGTGTCATAATGAATTGATTTTATGTTGATAAATAAATTTCTGTTTCTAAAATTAACGTGTAAAAACCACATTAAATTTCGGTCTGCTAAATTACAATAAAATGATAAAAATAAGGCTCTTTTTATCGCTAAATTTTAGAGATAAAAAGGCAAATGCAATCTGAACAATATTAAAAATGCCCACTACTAAAAAGCAATAGACATTTATTAATAACATTACTGATTCTATTTTACAGGTTTTACAATATAACCCTCTTTTATAAGTAACTCTAAAACACCATTCTCGCCTGGTAAATGCAAAGCCCCAACTGCAATAAAGCTAGATTTCTCCTTTGCCATGGCTGCAATTTTCGGTATCCAATCATGGTTTCTATCATCTACAAAAAGCTTTAAAAATTCTAATTCAGATTCCGATTTGTATTCTTCCAATGCCATTTCACGAAGCTCATTTATGTTTTGCTCTTTATACAACTCTACCATCTTCAAGTACATGCGGTATTGTTCCATGTCAGATAATCCTTCAATCTGCCTCTCTATTGTTAAGCCCTCGGCAAGTTTCATTTGAAATTCAATTGTCTCTAATGCTTTTAGATCCATTTTATTCTTTTTTGAATAAGAGAACAATTCCTGCTCGTATGTTTTTATTTTCCCTACATATTCTGGCAAAAACACTCCCATTAGGTAAAACGGCTTTATTCGAGCATATTTTTTATCAAACTTTTTTTCTTTTATCCCTATACTATCAGCTAACAATTGTTTTAGTTCAACATACTCCACGCTATCCATATAATCTTTCAATGTTTTTCCGTCAGGAAAAATCATTTGTGTTGCAAGGTTTATTTTCTCTGATAAGCTCAGACTAAACATATCGGCTTCAATTACTAAAACTTCGCATGCATTAAAAGCTGTTTGCATTTCAGGGGTAAAAAAGTAATCGTTTTTAGGTATCATATGTATAGTTCCAAAAACATAAGATGACTGCTCAAGCCCATTTCCACTTATTTCCCACAATAAGGAATTCTCTGTTTGCGCACCTGCACATAATGTTATTACTGTTAATAATAAAATGATTGTTTTTTTCATGGTTTTGCTTTGAATTATTTAAATTTTTTCTCTCTTTTAAATACTAATCAATTTTAACTCTTGCCGATTCTTTTATTACCATCCTAGTTATCAAATCGCTAATTATATTAATTCTATCTAAGTTTATTTCACTGTCTTTATGAGAATGAATATTTTTAATATAGTAACCATTTGAAACTACCGATTCTGACACAAAACTTAAATTCATAGATCCATATTTCTTGAACGAGTAATTATCTGAAGCCGGCAATTCCAATTTCACTTCCTTACAAATCCCAAATTCATTCTCCAATTCCTTTTTAAAAACTGATAAATAATCAGACTTGCTATTTCGCATTATCAAAGGAATATTCCCTACTCCACCAACACAATCAATAGAAAACACCTTACAATTGTCAGATATTAAATTCTCTTTTTTTAAATACCTTAAGTGTGCTCTAGAACCAAATTGTCCTAATTCCTCGTTGTCGACAAAAATAAACTTAGCATTTGTAATATTATTTTTCTGAAAGCTATGGACCATCGTCAAAAGTGTAATTACTCCACTTGTATTATCGTCAAAATTTTTTCTATTAGGTATAAAAACAGACAAAAAGGTCACTCCCAAAATAATAAAAACAATTCGTTCATCAAATGCACCATAATTCGCAAGCAACGCTGGCACTAGCGATATAAACAAGCCCAACAAAAACATTGTAATTAATTGCCTGTTTATCCCAAAAATCTTCATACTCCAATTAAGCCAAAATGGCAAAATAGTACCCGTATCGTAATGAGCAATAAAAATATATTCAGGATTGCTATGCTTTGTCTCCAAATTTATTGACTTAAAAATTCTCCCAAATTGCTTTAACTCAAAATCAAGACCATATTCATTCAATTTCTTACCTACAGCTCTTAAAAAAAGTTTCTTCTCCGAGCGAACAAACCGTCTCTTTATATCAATTATATCTTTCATACATGAAATATTAATTCACTATATTTTTAATGTTGTTCCTATTCTAATTCCAAAATGCTCTTTTAGGTAAACTTCCTCTGGCATAAAACCTTTTG
>JAUXEM010000260.1 GCA_030620515.1 Salinivirgaceae bacterium | reverse complement strand
TTCGGTAATATCAATTTTTTGCAATACTTCGGCTTTTTGAACACTATCCAATTCACTAAATTTTGAAATTAAATTCGTCTCAGTAATTGCCAAAGCTTTTTTACTCCCTTCACTAGATGCTAGGAACATAAATATGACATTCCCGATTAAGCAAAGAATTCCTAATGCTAAATATGTATTCATTTTGTTCATTTGTTATGTTTAATTAGCTTGTGCCCAACGATCGAGTATAGTTACTATTACGTTTATTTTTTCTATATCTGTGTGCTAAGGTAACTATATTTTCCAATATAATTCAACATCTGCTTCAAACTGGGCTTTTCAAGCCGTTTGAAGCTTATTTATTAGCGGTACGTTATTTTATCATTATTTTCTTAGTAAATGTCTCTCCATTCAGTTGAATATTAATTAAATGTAGTCCTTGAGTCATATTACTTGTGGAAAAAGAAATAATGCTATTTGTAACCTGTTTAAACTCAAGTTCTTTAATTTTTTGTCCGTTTATTGAATATACTTTTATAGTACAATTATTACTCTCAGAGTTTGGAATTAATAAAGAAATATTTTCGTCAATTGAAATAGGATTTTTTATTAACAAAACTTTATTATCATTTATTTCCTTAATATTTATCATTAGGTCTGCTACCTCCACAGAATCATTTACAATTGATTCTAAAGAGTCAATGTTGTAAACGGCTTTTACTGTAATCCAGAATGGTATTGGATCATAAAAATCATTATGGTCACAAGGTGAATAACCAGAACATGATACATCAGTCTCTTCAGTAAAAATCCAAAAGTCATTATTTCGATAAACATTGTATCCTAATAAAGTATCATTCGAACTATCAGGTGTTGACCATGATAATTCAAAACAATTAAAATATGGACAACTATAATTTTGATACCAATAGGTTTGTTGATAATACAAGTCATTTATTGGGTTTATTTGTCCCAGTAAAGTCCAACTACTTGTCAGTAAAAGTAATGTGAAAATAAATTTATTAGTTTTCATTTTGCTTTATTTTTATTTAGTATTTTGCTCTTATAATTACCGCCAACGAGCGATTATAGTTACTATTACGTTTATTTTTCTATATCTGTGTGCTAAGGTAACTATATTTTCCAATATAATTCAACATCTGCTTCAAACTTTGCTTTTCAAGCCGTTTGAAGATTATTTATTACCCAACGTAATTTTTCTTTTCATTGTAAATTTATACTCACGCTTCATTTGTAAACAATATTTTGTCCAATATTTTTATAATATTTATACAAAACATTGTATTTTTTAATGTTTTGTGTAAATAAATGAGCAGAATTCTCATAAGCTCTCCAAAACAGCCCCTCTTTGTGAAGCAAAATATTATTGTTAACTTTTTCTCTTTTTACTATTTCCGATATCTTCATAAAAATACTGAAATAAATTAAACTATTTCTCAAAAAAAATCGACCGCCAAAGGTGGTAAATTAAACCTTGCTGCCCTACGGGACAGCAAGGTAAATTGTCAAATAGCCAAATTGTCAAATCAGTCCCGTACACAGCGCACACTGAAACCGTAACTCTTATCGGCGTCGCCCCGGTGCACCTGCGCGTTACTGCAGCCCAAGGTCCGGCCCCACGCACCTGAACCACCCTCACTCGACGACCATAAGCGGGCGTAGCTCGCGAGACTGCAGAACGTTCCACTCGTGCTCCGGTAGCCTCCGGGGAGACCCGTGAACCCGCTCGAATTTGTTGCGCCAGTATTAGGAGAACTCCAATGAGTTGTTCCGGTTTCTTTCAAGTTTCCACCTGCATCAGTGCCTCGCCATCCGGTTGCCGTACACGAAACTGTTCCGGCGTCAACATAGTTTTCCAGGGTACACCACTCGGCATCGGTTGGCAAATGCCAACCTGTTGGGCAAATGCCTTGTGTGCCTCCGGTTGTTACATATTGCATCATTTCATCCCACTGGTACAGTCCGCCATATGTGTCGCAATTGGCAGTGTTGTTGTTGTAACAGTACTTTTCTATTGTACTGTTGTTGGTTTGGTTGTTGCTACCGTTTATTCTCGTACCAATGTTAAGGTTTTCGGCCATCCAGCACTGGGTGCCTATTAGTACAGTATTGTAGCTTTGGCCTCCATAAGTAATGGGGCTTCCACAGGTGAAGGGTACAACAGTTACGTCGAAAGTACAAGTGCCACCGCTACCGTTTGCCATTGCTGTAAAATTATCGGTTTGGACGGTTGTGGGTGTACCGCTGCCATCAAGCGTAAGCTGTACTGTTCCTGTTGTTGCAAAAGTACCGCTACCGCTAAAACTATACCCGTTTAGTGTGTTTGTTGTAATGCTCCAACTTCATACTGTGGTAACAGTCGCATCAAGAGTTACCGTATTGGAAGCGTCAAGGGCAACCCCTTCGTAATAGTTACCGTTCACGACAGTATTGGCACATGAGCCACCGGTGCCGATTGTGTAAGAAGGCAAAATTATTTCGCCGCTGCCATACTGCACCTCTTTCCATTTATTGCCGGACAAAACGTAGGCATAAAACTTTTCATCTGAGGTGTTAAAAACAAGAAGCCCACTTGCAGGATTTGATATGGCCGTAATTTGTGTTTGTGTCATTCGGGGTATCAACATCCCTTTGTCGGTACTTTTTACTTCCAGCATTGCAGAAGCATCGGGGTTGCTGCCGTCGGTATTTATGCTTACCTGGGCATTTGCAGTATAACTTAAACTTATCGCTACTGCTACGATAATTGCAATCATTTTTGTAAACTTTTTCATACTAAATAAAATTTAAAAAATTAATAAATAAATAAAAATTGAAATTTATAATGTTGTGATTTCATTTTCTGCTTTGTATGTTTATGTTGGGTAACGAGCGAGTATAGTTACTATTACGTTTATTTTTTCTATATATATGTGCTAAGGTAATTATATTTTCCAACATAATTCAACATCTGCTTCAATCTTGGCTTTTTAAGCCGTTTGAAGCTTATTTATTATGCCTAGCTATTTTTTAATATTTTATCAATAACATAAATTGTGCTTTCATTTAATCTTTTAATACGAGTATACAATTTGCCCATCACAATTTTTGGAGGGTCAATGTCACCAACCACTATGAAATACAATTTTATCTGGTTCTCTGATTCACGCAGTATAGCATACTCTAATTCTTTTTCAAACTGTTTAGAATTTACCGAATTCTCTGTAAATAAAACTATAACTATTTGAGCAAACTTGTATCTTTCATTAATCATGGATTCTTCAAATCTTTCGCTAAAGAGACATCCTAAATAGATATGATTGTTTTCTTCAACTCTATTCCTAATTTGTTTATGGATATTTCTATCTTTATTGGATGAAATAATCAATACTCCTTTAGGTAATTCTTTTACATCCTGCTCATCTATTTTTTTCTCTAAAAATGAACTTAAAGAGTATAAAAATTTGTCAACTTGAGAATGGTTATCATCAGTTTTGTATTCAATAACTTCTAATCTACGGTCTAAAAGTAATCTTCGCCTTTCAGTTAAATTGAATTTTGATTCTGGTAGCAAAATGAAATGTTTGTCTAAAGTCCGGGCGAAAATTGTGGACAACCTATCCAATATATAATCTAAATCAGGGTCTGAACCTCCGAATCCAACAAATAAGACTGTATGAGTTGTAAAAAGTGTTTCAAGAAAATTCAGGTATTCAGGAGTTCTAAACATTAAATTGGAGTAACTTCTACTTCCAAGAATAATTGTTTCAGGTCTGTCAATATCACCATGTATTTTAAATACAAAAAAGTCATTATTTCGGAGAGGAGAGTGAATTGTTTTTAAATCTTCTTGTGTAAATTTAATTGGCATTTTTCCTGAATGGACTAATGCATATCCCCCTTCAATTAAAGAATCATAATTGCTGGTCAAAATTGCCCTGAAGTTAATTTTATTAATTAATTCATGGGTTTCAGTTGGAATTATATTGTCATCTCGAAATGTTTGGTTTAGAAAATCAGAAAATTCATTGATGCTGACACATTCCTGTAGCTCTTGAGCTGCCATTAAAAAATTACCTTTGCTAATCATTTCACTAATTTCACTTGGGTCGCTCCAAAAGGTGACATTTTTATTAATTGACCACTCAAGTAATTCTTTTAAAAAATTATTCCAATTGGGTAATTTCTTTCCATTACTTCTTTGAACTTTTGATGAAAGACCAGAGCCAACAAAAAGAATGCATTTTCCTTTGTTTATTGCATTTATTAATTCCTGTGGAATAATACCTTCAAATGTGTAAGACATATTCTTTTATTATAGTTAGGCATAACGTCAGACTGTCTAAAAACTATTAAAAAGCAAAGATATTGATAAAACGGCAAAACATATAATACTGAAAAACAACAATTTTAATAATTTTTAGATTA
>JAUXEM010000222.1 GCA_030620515.1 Salinivirgaceae bacterium | reverse complement strand
TACGAATCTAAAAAGAACTTATCTCCTTTATTAAAAATAAGATTTTCAAGAGGTGTGTTAGAGCAAACTTTCAACAAAGCATATTCATCTTCTTGTGGTTCATCAATTCCAATTTTCACATTATCCATAGGTCGCTTAGAACCCAATATTTTAGTCATAAGAGGTGAATAGTATTTTTTAGAAACAAGAAAATGATCTGGGTTGGAAACTTGAAAAACCGTAGGCGTTGTAAACTGTTTATCTAAGGAAAGTAACTGATGAAGAAAAGTGGTACCAGTACGCCAATTTCCTAAAATAAAAATTGGTGCTTTTAAATTGCTTAGGCTAGAAATTTGTGATTTGTATTTTCTGCGCTCAACTATAGAGAAAAGTATTGACCACATGCCAGCATTTAACAAAAACAAAACTCTTAAAATGTATCTTGGCGAAAAACCCTTATTTCGAGCAATCATGGCAATAAAGCGTCCGGCTTTAATTCCTGCAAGTAAATAGGAGTGCTTCATTCAAATAGTTAGTTGTATTTTAAGATATAAAGTTGCTACATTATATTATTAGGTAAAAGTAAAATATTGATTAAACCCCTAATCTACATTACTTTCTCAGTAGCTCCTTCTTTTACAAGAAAATCAACAATTGATTGTATTGAATTAAGAATTTCGCGAGTTGGTAATTCATCGTTTATTCTAACACCATATGATTGTTGTAGTGCAACAACAATTTCAATAGCGTCAATAGAATCTAGTTCTAATTCATTGTCTTTACTAAACAGAGGTGTTTCTATATTAACTTGTTCTGGTGTAACATGCGTAATATTGAGTTTCTCTATAATAAGTTGTGTTACTTCTTTTGCTATTTCAGCACTACTTTTTTGCGTCATAATATGTTTAGATATTTAGTATACTTTTTTCAAATCGGTGAAGTAGGCTTTTTCTGCATCACCTTGTTTACGTATTAATTCACTTAATTCTTTTATTTTATCGCTACCTAGGTCTCGATTCTTACCCATTTTTGCTGCAAAATAGGAAATATTTCGCCAATCGTCTCCAATTTTCATAATTCTTTCTGACATTTCATCAAGAGTAGGATTATTTACAATAGCAGCTGCTTGTTTCAGGAATGTGGCATACATGTATCGGAATCCAGCACCGCCAGTACCTTGATCTTCTAACAGAATATTAATTTTCATTATTTCATGAGAAAGGTGCTCTGTATCACGAGTAAGTTTTGGCCATGTATTTATTTTATCGGCAAATTTGTAAATGCCCTTAACCCCAACAAATGGTATAGGAATATTCAACATATTCCAACTTGCCTTTTTTATTCCTTTTATAATTGGTTTTTTTAAATCGGGCTTAGTAATTATTTTTTCAGGATAATACAAGAAACCTTTTGGTGCCATGTAACCACCTGCCCATCGTGCTTTTTTCAGCAGGCTTGCACTTAACTTGGCTATTTGATGATGATAACTATCACTAATAATATAATCATCGCCGTCTTTACCTACAATATTCACAAAATGAACATTGTTATGCACGCGAATCCACTCTGGCAAATAGTCCATATAAAAGAAATCGACCTGTGCTCCAACGCAACGACCATCAGCTAATAGGTCATCTAGCTTTTGCATTCCCTTCTCTTGATTCTTAAACTTGAGTCGATTAATATCAATTTTTAGCGATTTTGCTAATTTCTCTCTTACCTCGCCTGGACGAGTTCTAACAATAAAAGTTGGAAAAGGAAAGTTTTTTGATTCAAAATACCCAAAAAAGATACCATGAGCAATTCCAAATGCCATTGGCTCTGTAATTTCTAATCCTGCATTTCCTAATAATCCTACTAGCGTGCCCGTTTCACAATGGGCTGCCATTTTATGTTTGAAATTTGTATTTGTATCCATTACTTACTTAACACTAACTTTTGTTATACTATAAAATTCATTTTTGGTTGTCGCCTGTTCAATAATAAGCTTTTCGCGATTCTCATCTTTAATTAAAAAAGTTTGAAAGAGGTTAGATACCGGTATATTAAAAATATCGGCCAGTACTCTTAGTTTTTCAATTTTTAGTTTTTTAAATTGTTCTGGTCTAAATGTTTTTTGAAGTTTTCGCATACTCATCCCCACGCGGCTAGCTAAATCTTTTGGTCCCATTTCCTGAAGAGTCATATAGTAGAATATGGGACTTATTTCATTAGCAATAATTTGCTTTCGAAGTGCAGCCTCAAGGTTTCGTTTTTTCATCCAAAAATCATCGAGATAGTTTGCCGAAAGTTGAGAACCACTAATTATTGGTCCAAACGAATTATCTTCTTTTTCGACATAATAAACCGATCTTTGTGGTTCAAACTCCACATATAAATCTTTCTCCTTCATGGCTATTAACTTTAATTTATATTCAGCGATGAAATAACATTCAAATTTTACTTAGGCACGCATTTGTACAAAGTATGGCTTATGCCAATATTTTCCCATTCTTGTGCCACCTTCATTCCAGCTTTATCAATCAATTTAAGCATGTCTTGGTGATGATACATTTGGCTACAACCATTTGCTAAACAAGTAAAATATAAACTTGTTGCGTGTAAGCTGTATGTTGATGCTTCGTACTTTTGCTTATCCCAATAAGTCTCCAGTACATATAAAGCACCATCGGCATTTAAAGCAACTTTTGCACGCTTAATTAAATTCACTATATCTTCTTGCGAAAAGCAATCTAAGAACTGGCTCATCCAAACAAAATCGTAACCAAGCGGAAATGGTTTTGAATGATCGAGTAAATTTAATGGGTAGCCATTAATTCGATTTTCAAAACCTGCTTGTTTAATGTTTTTTTCTGCCACGGCAAGTTGTCCCGGCAAATCAAGAATAGTAATATCAATATCTGAATTGAATTCAGCTGCTTTAATTGCAAATTTACCCGTATTGCCACCTACATCCATTCCCTTTTTAGGCTTACCGTCAAAAATTAATGGCAACACCTCAGGAAAAGCAACGTCAGAATAAAAGTGATCGAATCCAAACCAGCTATCTTTTACGTCTTGTGGTAACTGACTCAATGCTTCGTATATTGTATCCCACTCACCAAATACTTTAAGTCCTTCAGGCTTTCCGGTTTTAATAGACTCTTCAAGTTCAAAAAAGCCTTTGTAATTTACATCGTGTGTAAAATCCATATTCACTTTTGTTAGTTCATCGTTTATTAAGAACCAACCTGTTTTTGTTAAAAACACCTTTCCCTCTTCAATATAAACAACCTCAAGACTTAATCCTGCCTCAACTAAAACCTTAACGCCATAAACACTCAGGTTTAAACCTTCAGCAATTTGTTCAATTGTTGTTCCCTGCTTACGTTGTTTTTGAATATATTCTAGAATACCAAGGTTGCGTAAGGACTTTGCTGCTTGAAACATTATAGGTGCAAATGCTATTTTTTGTGCGTCGAACTTTGCTTGCACAGCAGATTTTTCGTCTTTTCCGTAATTATACGACATAGGTGTTTGTTTTTATACTTTAATTATTTTAAGAAAGGATTAACCTTCAATTATCTTTTTTCACTTCAGAGTACAATTTTAGTAAAATAATTTAACTATTACGTCTATTTTGTAAAGTTGAGCAAAACAAAGGCGAATTACTTAATATATTGTAAAGCAATGATGCTATCTTACAAAATAATTTGAATTACATTGGATAATTTATTCAAAAATTTGCGAAACAAAAGAGTAAGGTCATACCCTAAAATATGGAAGGTATTTTGCTCCGCTCTACCATGTTTTATTTTAAAAGCTGGCTAAACTAGCCTTGCTTTTCATCGCTACTTTGATTTGGGTTTTCAAATTCCACTAGAATAATAAATATCTGTATTAGCAACTCATATTCGGCTTACTTTGTTTCAGGTAGGAGATTTCAGAACAACTGACTTGGGCAGATTTAGCCTAAGATCTCAGGGACCTGAAATGGGCGTAATCAATAGCGTGGATAAACTCCCTAAGTATACTTGTGTAGAGCTAATAGCGGCACATAAAATAAATATTGTTTGAAATAAAAAGTTACACGTGTTGCAATAAGGTATTACCTTTAAAATTATATAAACATACATTAAATCTTTACATAACTATAGTTAAGCTTACAGAATCAATTGTTCTGATGCTATAGTTAAAAAGTAAACATAATTTTATTTTATAGCAAATACGATATTTAATTTTGGTGTTAATTGCAAAACAAGTAAGTTTATACAATTTTAATTTGCAACAAATTATAAAAATGCTCTCAAAAGAGAAACTAATAATTCGAACTCACAAATTAACAAGCAATCTTACTTTCCAATTTATTTTTTGGGAACTAGCTTTTTTGTTTTTTGTATTTATTACTGGCAAAGAGTATTTATATGAACTATTTCCGCACATATCTAACACAGAGTCTATATACATAACACTTACGTTTTTAAGCATTTTAGCATCTTTGCTTTTCACTACTATCGATTTAATATTTACCGACCGTTTAGTGCGATTTTTTCCGGTGCAGTTTATAACATTCGTAAAATCGATTTTTTATTTTTTAACAGCATTTGTTATTTTAATTGCTGCCACCCTTCCAAGTGCCAATTTTATACAATCGGCAAGCTATAGCGATATTATAATGCAATTACCCGACACTAATATTTATTTGTTTAGGTTTTTGGTTTATTTTTATGTTAGTTGCTTTATAAATAGCTTTTTTATGGGCTACATTAAAAAAGTAGGCAGCAGTAATTTTAGAAGGATTGCTTATGGTGTGCTAAATAAACCACACGAACAAGAGCGTATTTTTATGTTTCTAGATTTAAAAGATTCAACCTCGATAGCCGAAAAATTAGGACATAAAAAATTCAGCCATTTAGTGCAAGATTTATTTAACGACATGTCGGTAGTTGATAATTATGGTGGCGAAATATATCAGTATTTAGGTGATGGGGCAATTGTTTCATGGAGTCTTAAAAAAGGACTAAAAAACGATAACTATTTAAAAGCCTTTTATGCTTTTTCGGGAGTTATACAAAAGCGTAAAAGATACTATAATAGAAAATATAAAATAGAGCCAAAATTTAAAGCTGGTGCGCATGTTGGTAAAGTAATGGTTTTGCTGGTTGGTCAAATAAAACGCGATATATCATATAATGGCGATACTATGAATACCGCAGCACGTATTGAATCGAAATGCAATGAGCTAAAACAACAAATGCTTATAAGCACCGATTTGTACAATTTAATGCCACAAGAAAAGAATTTCAGATTCAAGAATGTAGGTGAAATAGCCTTGCGTGGAAAACGAAAATCTGTTGAAATTTATGCAGTAAAGCCTAAAATTGCTTCAAAAAAGAAATAATGACTACTCCCCGAAATTACTGGGGTGCGGGAGGTAAGAATTTTTTAATAAGTATAAGCATTATTTGCGATTAAAAACAAACACTTAACTAATTTTTAACGAATGAACAAAAGCAAAACTACTCTTTTGCAAATTACAAACAATGGCATGGGACATGGCGACAAAGAGCTAGGATTAATGCTGCTAAACAATTACCTAAAGCTAATACTAGAAGAAAACCAATTACCACAATTTATTGCTTTGTACAACAGTGGAGTTAAACTCATTTGTAATAATGCACCAACCATTACGGCTTTAAAAGCAATAGAAAATAAAGAAGTCGGATCGTAGCCATGTC